>MIEI01000016.1 GCA_002095305.1 Pantoea brenneri | reverse complement strand
CTCAGGCTCAGGCTCAGGCTCAGGCTCAGGCTCAGGCTCAGGCTCAGGCTAAGAAGCCTACGATCGCAGCTCGCTGTTTTGGCGTTTCTGTAAGGCCGAATGGTCAAGTCCGGTTCGGCGTGGTGTTGGGTTTTTGCTGGGAGCCGTCTGGCGAAATGGAGCGATTGACAGCCGCCATCAAGCCAGTAACCAGAGTAAGCGCCGCTGTTCCGCAATTTTTACGGCAAGGCAGACAGATGAAGACTGGACGAAACAAACCGTGCCATTCTGCCCGCGGTTTTAACCTTTCAGCGCATCCCCGGCCGCCGCTGGCGTTTTATTGTTCACTTTGACGAGAATTGCGCTATTCTGCTCTGCAGTAGAGAGACGCGCGCCACACTTGTCGCCAGCCTTTACCCGCCGCTTTTGCTCAATATCCCAAAGCCGCCCCGTGTAAATCCGACTGCTCAGCAGACGTTGCCATTTATTGTCTTCAGGAATGTTGTCATGCTTTCACTTAAAGTGTTCAGCCTGTTTTTTGTTGCCGTCTTACTGTTATCGCTGGGGGCCAGTATTGCGCAGGCCACTCGCCACAGCGATAACAGCGAAAAGGGCGGCTGGTGGTCGGCCCGTCGTGATTCGGCCGGTATCGCGCCCGATCCGCGCGCCATAGCCAACCTGGCTATTGTTCAGGTCTATGCCGCACCGACCTATGGCTGGAAAGGTGCGGTAGCGGTTCATCCGTGGATCATTTTCAAACGCGCTGGCGAAAGCCGTTATAACCGTTATGAGGTGATTAGCTGGGGCAGCGGCGATAAAGTCCGCCGCAACACCAATATTCCTGACGGGTACTGGTACGGCGCGAAACCACGGCTGCTGGTGGAGCATCGCGGCCCGGCGGCGGAAGCGATGATTCCGCAGATTGAGGCAGCAATTAAATCTTACCCGTGGCCAACCACCTATCATGCCTGGCCGGGACCCAACAGTAATACCTTTCTGGCACACATTGGCCGTGAAGTACCGGCACTGAAGCTTGATCTGCCCGCTAATGCGCTGGGCAAAGATTACCGACCGCTGTGGCGTCCGATTGGGTTGCCGCCATCGGGACGTGGATTACAGGTGTCGATTCTGGGCGTGGCGGGCGTGACGCTCGGCGCAGAAGAGGGCTTTGAAGTGAACCTGCTGGGATTAAACATGGGGCTGGATTTCACCCCTTTCCGGTTACGTCTGCCGTTTATCGGCGGCCTCGGCCACGACAACCTTCAACAGAATAACCCGTAACAGTCCGGCCCCGTTCGTCGGGGCCAGTTTTCATCAGCAGACGCCGAAGTCGCCTTCTTCGTGATACAGATTCACGCTATCAGCCTTCACTTCAATCTCTTTTTTGGTCGCATCGTCTGTGCGTGCGCACCACAGAGTATCGCCTTCTGCCCGCAGCACCTGCATTTTTGGACCGCCGGTCTTTGACTGGACAAAATCATCCGGTTTAAACATGTTGCCTCCATAGTTTGTTGTTCATTCTGGTCGCATAAATCCACTGTTGATGATTTTTTGCGTGCCGTTTTCCAGTTTATACCCTGACTGTTTTACCGCGAGAAAAAGTCTGCCCATGCTGAGCCGCATAATCTCCACTTTAACAAGTTGTCAGTTGACAACCCACTGGTTTCACGTCACGCTAGAGGCTCAAATGGTCAGAAAGCGACATCACAGTAAAGAGATTGAATCGGCTTTATGTTACGCCGAATCCCATGGATGGCGGGTAGTACCGGGCGGCCATCATGCGTGGGGCAAGATGTACTGTCCGAAAAACCTGATGACCTGTCGGTGCGGCGAGTTTTGTCTGACCTGCATCTGGAGTACGCCGAAGAGTGCGCAAAACCATGCCAATGCCCTGCGCCGCGTGGTTGATCATTGTCACTTTCTTACGGCCTGACACAGCAAAAGGAGCGGCTCATGGAATACCGTTTTACTTTACGATTTAGCCTGCCAGCGGAGCACGCCACGCAGGATGAGATGCTGGAGAATCTGGCACTGGCGGGCTGTGATGATGCGCTGGTCGGGCTCGGCGTACCTGGCAGAATTGCGCTGGAGTTTAGCCGTGAAGCCTCTTCTGCCAGTGAGGCGTTGATGCGCGCCGAAGCGGAGGTCATCGGCGCCATACCCGGTGCCATGCTGGCGGAAGCCGCGCCCGATTTTGTCGGACTGACGGATGTGGCGGAATTAACCGGCATGTCGCGGCAGAATATGCGCAAACTGATGCTCAGCCACCGCCCGCCGTTTCCGTTGCCGGTGCATGACGGCAAAACCGCCATCTGGCATCTGGACGATGTGCTGAAGTGGTTAAGCCAGCGCGGCACCTATGCGCTGCCAGCCGCCATCGGTGAACTGGCGCAGGTGACGCGCCAGCGTAATCTCAAGCGAGCATTACAATGCAACCCGGGCCGCGCCTGAGGCTCAGTGCGGCAGCAGGAACAGGGTAGCCAGTCCCAGGAAGATAAAGAAACCGCCGGTGTCGGTGATGGCGGTGATCAATACGCTGGAGCCGACGGCGGGATCGCGCTTCATTTTGGTCATCACCAGCGGTACCAGCACGCCCATCAGCGCTGCCAGCAGCAGATTCAGCGCCATCGCCAGCATCATCACGCCGCCCAGCGCGAGGTTGTCATACATCAGCCAGGTGATGCCGCCCATAATCCCGCCCCAGAACAGGCCGTTGATCAGCGCCACGCCGAGTTCACGGACAATCAGGAACGAGAAGTTTCCCGGCTCAACCTGATGTAGCGCCAGAGCACGCACAATCATGGTGATGGTTTGATTACCGGTATTGCCGCCGATGCCAGCGACGATCGGCATCAGAGTGGCGAGCGCCACGATTTGCGAGATAGTGCCTTCAAACAGCCCAATCACTCGCGAGGCGACAAAGGCGGTGCAGAGATTAATCGCCAGCCATGCCCAGCGTTTACGCACTGACTTCCGCACCGGCGCAAACACGTCCTCTTCCTGACTGATACCGCCCATTTTACGGATATTGCTTTCGTTTTCGGCATTCACCAAATCGATAATGTCTTCAATAGTGATACGGCCTATCAGGCGGCCCTTTGCATCAGTAACGGCCGCGGAGATCAGGTTATAACGTTCGAAGGCGCTGGCGGCATCTTCCGCCTTATCGTTAAGCTGGAAGGTGGTGGGGCGGGCATTCATTACCTCACTGACCAGCGTTTTCGGCTTGTTCAGCAGAATATCGGTCAGCAGCAGTTCGCCAAGCAGCAGATTATCGTCATTGGTGATAAAGATTTTATCGGTGCCGCCTGGCATGCTTTTGTGCTTACGCAGATATCGCTGCACCGTGGCCAGCGTCACGTCGTCGCGTACCGTCAGGATATTGAAATCCATCACCCGACCGACGCGATCGCGATCAAACTCCACCATGCTCAGCATGCGGGCGCGCAGGCCCGGTTCCACGGTCGCCAGCAGGCGGCCCGTCAGGTCACGAGGCAGATATCGTGCCAGCCACACCTGATCATCAATATCCAGCGGTTCGATGGCGCGCAGAATATCGCGATCGCTCATCTCTTCGGTCAGGCTGGCCCAGACGGTTTCCGAGGCTTCCACCAGCACCAGACCGCGCCGTTCGTTTGGCACCAGTCGCCACAGCGCCTGACGTTCTTCTTCCGGTAAGGCTTCGAGGATGTCGGCAAGGTCGGCAGCGTGCAGCTGACGAATATCCTGCTCCAGCGCGTCACGCTGGGCCGCATTTTCACGTTGCTGTTCAGGAATGAGGTCGCTGGATTTATCCAGCAAAGCATCAACCAGATCGTGCTCGTTGAGCAGCAGCGTCAGAATGCGATGACGTATTTCACTTAAACGTTGAGAGTGTGAGGCAGACACATTGAATCCCTTTAGTCTGAAAGCACCAGCACGAAGTGTAGCGTTTCGCCTGAAAAAGGGATGCAAAAAATGGCGCAGTCAACCGGACGGCGGGGCAGTTTTTCAGGCGAAAAAGTCGTGTTCGCTAACGCGTATCGCCAGAACTGACGGCAACCGGTTCAGGCAGCGATTTTTGTTGCTGATGATGTTCGAAGGCAGCAGGCAGGATAAAAATCAGGCGGCTAAACAAAATGATAAAACTGATCAGCAACACGATACGGGTCATGGTGCCGGTTTTTTGACGTCTTCGGGGAGAAATAGCGCTGTTCACGCGGGGTGGTTCCTGTAATGACCCAAAGCTGGGCGACCGCAACATTTAGTCACAGTCGCCAGACGAAATCAATCGCGGTTGAAAAAAACAGCAGACAAAGATCAGTAACTGGCTTTCTGCGCCAGCAGCGTGGCGAAGCGGCAGTTAATGCGATTGCCGTGTTCATCTTTACGGTGCAGCTGGCCAGGATTTTCGTTGTACTTCACGATATGCCAGTTACGGTAATAATTGCTCAGCTCGCCCGATTTAAACGCAAAGGTAAAATCGCTCGGGCAGGGCATATCGTCGGTGTTCATCGCTGCCACAATCAGGTTGTAGCCGTTTTTCACCGTGCAGGCCTGCATATCAGCAATCAACTGCGGAATGCTCTGCGGTTGCAGAAACATCATCACCACTGTCGACAGCACAAAATCGTAGCCACCGTTAAAGCGCGTCTGGTTCAGATCCCGTTGTTCGGTATGGATGCCGCTCAGACCTTCCCGCTCGATGATATCGTGCAGGCGCGCCAGGCTTTGCGGATTATGATCCCATGCGGTGACGTCGAAACCGTGCTGATTAAGATACAGCGTGTTACGCCCACCGCCACAGCCGAGATCGAGTGCTTTCCCGACGTTGAGCTGTGGTAGCGCCGCCACGACTTCAGAGTGAGGCGGCGTCAGGCCGTAGGTTTCGGCAAAATAGTGTTCGTCACGCAGACGTTCGGTATGTTGTGTCATGGTCATCAGTTCAGTTAAATGGGTGCCAGGCACCCACGTTATCAGGCCTCTTCGAGGATCAGTTTCCATCCGGTGACATCATTCCAGTAACCCTGCTCGCGCTCGAGATCGAGCTGTACCAGGGTGTTCTGACTGAAATAGCCCGCGGGGAAAATCAGCGTCCAGTGGCCGTCGTCGCACTTCAGCACCAGAGTATCCGGCCGTGTGGTGGCCTGGCGCTGATTATTCAGCAGGGTACCCAGACGCAACAGGAAAATCAGCGGCACGAACTGCTTCTTCTTAAACAG
Organism: Pantoea brenneri; assembly: GCA_002095305.1. GTDB lineage: Bacteria > Pseudomonadota > Gammaproteobacteria > Enterobacterales > Enterobacteriaceae > Pantoea > Pantoea brenneri. Next base: position 68,670 of record MIEI01000016.1, on the reverse strand, counting down.
CGTCACCCGCGGCAACTCATCGAGTTTCACCGCTTTCCGGTGGAATCTTACCAGCGCCGCCAGCAGCATTTGCTGATCCTGATTAAAGCCAGGCATATTGGTGTTTTGCAGGATGTAGGCTGAATGGCGCTGCAGACCGCTATGATTGATGGTCAGTCCGACTTCATGCAGCATTGCCGCCCACTTCAGCAGCGCCGCCAGTTGCGGATTCGCCAGTTTGGGATTCTGATCGCGCCACTGCAGATAGAGCTGTTCGGTAGTGTCGAGCACGCGTCGCGCCTGATCGCTGTCGATGGCGTAATGGTTCGCCAGACTCTGCGCGGTGCGGCTGCGGATATCCTGATGACGGAAGCGGCCTTCCATTTCGTACAGCACGCCTTCACGTAGCGCACCATCGGAGAGGCGCAGCTCGCGAATTGCCAGCGCGTCGAACACGCCGCACAGAATCGCCAGTCCCGGTACAAACACCCCTTTACGCTCTTCCGACAGGCCTGGCAGACTCAGCGCGGCAAACGATTTATGTTTGATCACTTCGTCATACAGTTTGTCGAGACGCTCAGGCGTAATCAGCTTCTCTTTCTCATCCATCGCCTGCAGCACTTCACAGGCGGCTTTGATGGTGCCGGACGCACCCAGCGCATATTGCCAGCCATGCAGACGATACTGCCACGCCAGCGTTTCCAGCTTCTGTGCGGCCGCTAAGCGGGCGCGACGGAAATTCTCGCGGCTGATTTCACCGTTGGGGAAATAGAGCTGCGCGAAACTGACGCAACCCATGCGGCGGCTTTCCACCAGCTGCGGCTCAAAATCCTCGCCAATCACCAGTTCGGTTGACCCGCCACCGATGTCGATCACCAGCTTACGACCTTTCTCCGGCTGAGTATGCTCCACGCCCATAAAGATCAGACGGGCCTCTTCATGGCCTGAAATCACCTCAATCGGATAGGGGATCACCTCGGCGGCCCGTTGCAAAAAGGTTTCGGCGTTGACCGCCTGGCGCAGCGTATGGGTGCCGACAATGGTGACATTGCTCGGGCTGAATCCCTGCAGGCGTTCCGCGAACAGCGCCAGGCAGGTTAATCCCCGCTCCATCGCCTCTTCGCTCAGGCGATTACTGGCATCCAGCCCGTCAGCCAGATGGACGCGCTGCTTCAGGCGACCCAATACCTGCATCGCGCCATCTACCACCCGGGCGATGACCATATGGAAGCTGTTCGATCCGAGGTCGATCGCCGCAAACTCCTGGGGTTTTGGCGTACTTTTATGGGAAATTGGCATAGGATTTATTCAGGTTGTTCCAGGTTCTTGATGTAATCATAAATGGCCAGCTGCGATCGCACTTTGCGACGATTGCCGCGCTGGACGTAATGGTTACTCAACTCTTTATCGACGATGCGGGCTTTTACCGTATCACTTAACTGAATAGCAATAATGTCGAGTATGCGCTGCTTAATACGTGGATCGAGAATCGCCACCGCCACTTCGATGCGGTAATCAATGTTACGCGTCATCCAGTCAGCCGAGGAGAGGAACACTTTTTTATCGCCGCCATTGTCAAAAATATAGACGCGATCGTGCTCCAGATAACGGTCAACGATACTGATGACGCGAATATTTTCACTGATCCCCGGCAAATCGGGAATTAATGAGCACATGCCGCGCACCAGCAGATTGACCTTAACCCCCACGCTGGAGGCTGTATAAAGCCGGTCAACCAGTCCTTTGTCCACCAGATTATTGATTTTCAGAGTAATGCCGGACGGCTTTTTCTGCTGCGCATTGGCGATTTCGTTATCGATCAACTCATACAGCATCCGGCGTGAGTTCTGCGGTGACACCATCAGATGATCGAAGGTGACCGGCCGGTAAGGGTTCTCGATAAAGTTAAACACCCGGCGCACTTCGTTGGTGATACGCGCATCGGCGGTCAGCAACGAGTAGTCGGTATAGAGGCGGGCGGTTTTTTCGTTGAAGTTGCCGGTACCGATATGCGCGTACCGCACAATCTCTTCACCTTCACGGCGGGAAATCAGGAACAGCTTGGCGTGGATCTTCAGCCCCGGCGCAGAGAAAATTACGTGCACGCCCGCTTCGGTCAGGCGCTTAGCCCAGTAGATGTTCGCCTCTTCATCAAAGCGCGCCTGCAGTTCAACCACCACCGTCACTTTTTTACCGTTATAGGCCGCATGAATCATCGCATCCATGATGCGTGAGTGTTTGGCGACGCGATAAATATTGATTTTTATCGCCAGCACGCTGGGGTCAAACGACGCCTGACGCAGCAGTTCCAGCACGTGCTCAAAGGTATGGTAAGGATAATAGAGCAGCACATCGCGATCGCGAATGGCATCAAAGCCATTGCGGAAGCCATCAAATCCGATATGGCGAATCTGCGGCAGCGGCCGGTTCACCAGGTTGTTTTTGCCGACGTTCGGGAAGCCAATGAAGTCTTTAAAGTTGTGGTAGCGTCCGCCGGGCAATATGGAATCGAAGTTAGAAATGGAGAGCTTGTGACACAACAGTTCCACCATCGAATCGGGCATGTCGCGCTGGTAGACAAAGCGGACCGGCTCGGCGGTCAGGCGTTGCTTCAGGCTGGACGACATCAGCTCCAGCAGACTCGATTCCATCTCCGTCACCAGATCGTACTCGGCGTCACGCGTCATCTTCATTGAGTAGGCGTTCAGTGCGTCGTAGTCGTAAAAGCCTTTGAAAATATCGTCCAGGCAGTAACGTAAAATGTTATCCAGCAGGATCATCGGCTTACGACGACGCGGCGGCTCAGCCGGCAGATTAATGAAACGCGGCACTTTATCGGACGGGATCTCCAGCAGCGCATAACGAATGGTATCGCCGCGGATAATTTCCACCGCCAGATAGGTGTAATCGTCTTTCAAAAATTCGGTCAGGTCAGTTTCATGGGTGATCAGAATCGGCGAGATATGCTGGCGCAGTTCATGTTTGAAATAGTGGCGCAGCCACGCCTGCTGATTCGGCGAGAGCTGGCGCTCGTTGATCAGGAAGATCTGATTACGCGCCATCTCCAGCAGCAGATCGTTATACAGGGCGTCGAACTCCTGGTCAGACTTCAGGACTCGCTGCTGGATCTTCTTGAATAAATGACGTGGCGTACTGGCGGAACCCTGCTCTTCACCAATCAGAATGCGGCGTTTCAGGTCGGCGAAACGCACCTTGTAGAATTCGTCGAGGTTATTGGAGTAGATACCGAGAAAACGCATCCGCTCAATCAGCGGATTACTTTTGTCCGCCGCTTCCTGCAAAACCCGTTCGTTAAAGGATAACCAGCTTAATTCTTTTTCAATATAAAGCTTTACCTGACCCATTCTCACTCCATATAGCGGTTGCAGGACTGAAGATCCAGTGTCCCTGATCATTATGGCGAGAGTATGGCAGCGTTGTCCAACGTCAATAGTTGTCTTATCAACCGGCTACGGGCAACATAGCGGCTTGTTTTTGCCTGCTACCGGAACCGCATGAGCGTAAACCACATCCCAGTCCAGTTCAGCGACCGTAAGCGTCGTGCCGTTGACCGCCTGACGCGGCGGCTGGTCACGTCCTGTGGCATTGCGATTCTGCTGCTGATGTTGCTGCTGTTTTGCTGGCTGATTGGCGTGGTATTGCCGCTGTTCAGTGCACCGGGTCTGCAGATTGCCAGTAATCAGCAGCTATGGGATCGCGCGCCGGCGTTAGCCCTCGGCAATGATGGTCGTATCGGCTGGCGTATCAGCGCGCACGGCGCGGCGCGGTTTATTCCGCTGGATGGACAACCGGCGGAACCGGCGCTGGCGTTATCGCCGCCACCGCAACAGGTGGTGCGCAGTGCCGACGGCCAGACGCTGCTGCTGAATATGCAGGGTGCGCTGATGCTGATGCAACCGACAGCGGAACAGCAGTGGCGCTTTCCGCTGGGCGACAAACCGTTTCACCTGCCGCACGGCGCGGTGACAAAAATGGCTCTGGCGAGCCGCCATCCAGGCCAGTGGCGTATCGCGGCGCTGACCGACCGCGGCCTGACGGTGCTGACGCTCGGCACCGATCAGCAGGCCGCCACTGTCGATCTGCCACAGCAACAGCTGGACCTGCTGGCACTTTCCCCGGCAGGCGATCTGCTCTATACCACCGAAGGCAACGTGCTGCGGGTCTGGCAACTCGACGAGGATCAGGCGCGGTTGCGTGAAACCCAGACGCTGCCGCAGCGCCCGCAAAGTCTGCATCTGCTGGTGGGCGGTAAGAGCCTGCTGATTCAGGATCAGAGCGGCATTACCCAGTGGTTTGCGATCGCCAGCCCACAGGGACCGCGTCTTCAACGCATCCGGACGTTCGCGCACAGCGCGGGAGTGGCGAAAGTGGTCACCGAGCCGCAACGTCGGGTGTTCGCCACCCTCAGTGAAAATGGCCTGCTGCGGCTGTTCGCCAGCAAACAGGATGGCCCGATTCTGCAGCGCCAGCTGGCGCCAGGCATTCTTGACGCGCAGTTCTCACCGCGTGGCGACAGTCTGCTGGTTGAGCGAGCAGGCAGCTGGCAAACCCTGCGGCTGGATAACCCGTGGCCTGACGTCACCTGGCGTAATTTCTGGCAAAAAATCTGGTACGAAAATTACCCGGCACCGGACTGGATCTGGCAATCGACCGCGGCGGGCGACAGCTATCAGGCAAGTTCAGCCTGGTACCGATGGTGGTCGGCACGCTGAAAGCCGCCAGCTTAGCGCTGCTGTTTGCCACGCCGCTGGCGCTGGCGGCAGCCATGTATACCGCGTTTTTTATGGCACCGGGCCTGCGTCGCTGGGTTAAACCGGCTATCGAAATGATGGGCGCGCTGCCGAGCGTGGTGGTGGGGCTGATTGCCGGTGTCTGGCTGGCACCGCACATTAGTCAGGCGTTGATTGGAGTGCTGTTGCTGCCGCTGACGCTGGCCGCCAGTTTGCTGCTGTGCGGCGTGCTCAGCGCGCGGTTACCGGCGCGCTGGCGACAGCCGGGCCGCGAGGTGCTGATTCTGCTGCCGCTGCTGCTGCTGGTCACCTTACTGACGCTGTGGCTGCCAACGCTGTTTATCCCTGATGCAGGCGACTGGCTGCCACATTATGAACAGCGCAACCTGCTGGTGGCGGCGCTGGCGATGGGCTTTGCGCTGGTGCCGCTGATATTTACGCTCTCTGAAGATGCGCTGTTCAGCGTGCCCGCATCGCTGGGGCAGGGCTCGCTGGCGCTGGGTGCTACGCCGTGGCAAACCCTGACCCGAGTGGTGTTGCCTGGCGCCTCAGCCGGGATCTTTGCCGCCCTGATGATCGGCCTGGGCCGCGCGGTGGGGGAAACGATGATTCTGCTGATGGCGACCGGCAACACACCGCAAAGTCAGGGCGGATTGTTCAGCGGACTGCGCGCCCTGTCAGCCAATATCGCCATCGAGATGCCGGAAGCCGCCGCTGGCAGCGCCCATTATCGCATCCTGTTTCTCAGCGCCCTGATGCTGCTGCTGTTCACTCTGGTGATCAATACCGTGGCGGAGCTGATCCGTCAGCGTTTGCGCCAGCGCTACAGCCAGCATGAGGAGCAGGTATGAAGGTGATGCGACAAAACGATCGCTGGCGCTGGTTAACCGCCGGTGCCGTGGCGGTCTGCCTGTTAGCCTTTACGCTGTTGATTGGCCTGCTGGCCTGGCAGGGCGTCCGGGCTTTCTGGCCGCAGCGGGTTGACCTCTACAGTTTCAGCCAGCCCGACGGGCGTGAGGTGCGCCTGCTGGGCGAAACTCTTGAGCATCAGCCGCGCTTTCCCGCCCCGGCTGACGAGCAGGGCAACAGCGGCGGACAGGTTCATCGCTACCTGATTAAAACCGGCAACCGCGACTGGGACGCGCCCGATTTCCGCGTGGTCTACAGCCGGCAAGCGGCCAGCGTCAGCCAGCCGAAAGCGATCATGGTGTTGCAGCGTCGCAGTCACGGCCAGGCTTACGGCTGGTTTATCGGCCTGCGCGAAGATAATGAGGTCTTAACCGCCCGCAATCCCGATGCGCTGCTGCATCAGCGGCTGGCGCAGGTACAACTGCTGGTGCGGCAGGCCAATCAGATTCGCCGGGTAGAGATGGCACGCGTCAACAGCCAGCGTGAGCAGCTGGATGAACAGGCCACGCAGCAGCGCGCCGCCGGTCGCTTTGATCTACAGACCCAGTCGGAATATCAGGCGAATCAGGCGGCCTTGCAGCGTCGGTTCGATCATCTCAGCGAGACGCTGGCCAGCCTGCAACAGCAGAGCCAGCGCGACGTGCTGATCCTGCGGGATGTGCACGGCATCGACCACGCGATTCCGCTAACGGAAATTGTCGATAGCTGGAAACCCAACGCAATGACGCTGGGCGAAAAGAGTCTCCATTTCCTGCATCAGCTGTGGCGCTTTGTCAGCGACTCGCCGGCCGACGGTGGAAGCGAATCCGGTGCTTTCCCGGCGATCTTTGGCACTGTGCTGATGGTGTTGCTGATGTCGATTGTGGTGATGCCGCTTGGGGTGATCGCCGCAATCTGGCTGCACGAATATGCCGGGCGCAACGTACTGACCCGGCTGGTGCGGATTGCGGTGGTTAATCTGGCCGGGGTGCCTTCAATCGTGTATGGCGTCTTTGGCCTTGGCTTTTTTGTCTGGCTGGTCGGCGGCACGATCGATCAGCTGTTCTTCGCCAGCGCATTGCCCAATCCGACCTTCGGCACGCCGGGCCTGCTGTGGGCGGCGTTAACGCTGGCGTTACTGACGCTGCCGGTGGTGATCGTGGCGACGGAGGAGGGACTTTCCCGCATTCCAGATAGTTTGCGTCAGGGATCGCTGGCGCTTGGTGCCACGCAGGCGGAAACCCTGTGGCATGTGGTGCTGCCGCTGGCGGTGCCGGCAATGCTGACCGGATTGATCCTCGCCGTGGCACGCGCAGCGGGCGAAACCGCACCGCTGATGCTGGTCGGGGTGGTGAAAATGGTGCCGGAATTACCGATCGATGCGGTGTTCCCTTATCTGCACCTCGACCGCAAATTTATGCATCTTGGCTTCCAGATTTACGATCTGGCGTTTCAGAGTCCGAATATTGAAGCTGACCGGCCGCTGGTGTTCGCCACCGCGCTGCTGCTGGTGCTGATTATTCTGTCGCTCAATTTGCTGGCGATGAGCCTGCGTCACCGCCTGCGTGAACGCTATCGCCTTATGACTCAATAACAGGCTATGACTATGACGCCCGACACTGACATTGCGCTCACCGTTAACCATCTCTCTCTGTGGTACGGCGAGCGCCAGGCGCTGCAGGACATTTCGCTGCGGGTGCCAAAAAACCGCATTACCGCGCTGATCGGCCCGTCCGGCTGCGGTAAATCGACCCTGCTGCGCTGCTTCAATCGGATGAACGATGTGATCGATCACTGTCGGATCGACGGTGAGGTGCTGCTGGGCGCGGTGCCGATCATGCGGCCGGATCAGGATCTTTCTGCGCTGCGTCGGCGGGTCGGGATGGTGTTTCAGCGGCCCAATCCGTTTCCGAAGTCGATCTATGAAAACGTGGTTTACGGCCTGCGATTACAGGGCGTGCGCGATCGGCGGGTGCTGAACGAAGCCTGCGAACGTGCGCTGCGGGCGGCGGCGTTATGGAGTGAGGTGAAGGATCAACTGGGGCAGAATGCGCTGACGCTCTCGACCGGACAGCAGCAGCGGCTGGTGATTGCGCGGGCGATTGCTATCGAACCGGAGGTTCTGCTGCTGGATGAACCGACCTCGGCGCTGGACCCCATCTCTACCCTGGTGATTGAAGAGCTGATGACCACGCTGAAGCAGCACTTTACGCTGGTGCTGGTCACCCACAATATGCAGCAGGCGTCACGCGTATCGGACTATACCGCTTTTATGCATCAGGCGCGCTGGTGGAGTTTGACGATACCGATCGCATCTTTACTGCGCCGAAACAACGACGCACCGAAGATTACATTACCGGCCGCTACGGTTAAGGAAAGGGATAAGAGCGGGGTTTAGTCAGACGACTGATAAACTTAAAGCGATGGGAGCCGATGCCCGGAGTAAAGCATCGCGGGCCATCGACAAAAACGTCGGGAGCGTTTTTGAACAACGCAAAGCGTTGGCCCGGCTACGGGCGCACCTCAGGGATGAGGTGCGTAATCGCCCGCGCTGAGCGGCCAGGGATGGCGTTTTTTGCGTCTTTACGGAGGGCACAGGCTCTCTGAGCCTTTACTCGGCCATCACTTCAGAAGAAATGATGGCTTCACCTTCCATGTCAGTCGTTTGCATAGCCCTGCGGCGGCAAGGGTTCACCGTCCAGCCAGGCTTTCCCGTCACGCATCCTGAGCCGTCCGTCGATAAACCAGCTAATCACCAGCGGATAGATCGCATGTTCCTGATGCTGCACCCGCTCAGTAATCTCCGCCTCACTGTCATCCGGGAATACCGGCACTTTGGCCTGCAGGATCACCGGGCCGCCATCCAGTTCATCGGTGACAAAATGCACTGAGGTCCCGTGTTCGCTATCGCCGTTCTCCAGTGCCTGACGGTGTGTATGCAGGCCGGGGTATTTCGGCAGCAGAGAAGGGTGAATATTCAGCAGGCGGTCATGGAAATGGGCGACAAACGCACTGCTGAGAATCCGCATATAGCCTGCCAGTACCACCAGATCCGGTGACCAGGCCTCGATTTCAGCGATCAGCTGACGGTCGAAGGCGTCACGGTCAGCGAAGTCGCTGGCGGCCAGCGCTTTGGCAGGAACGCCCGCTTCCTGCGCCCGGGTCAGGCCATAGGCCGCAGCACGGTTGCTGATAACGGCAGCGACGCTGCCGTTAATCCGCCCGCTGGCGCAGGCGTCAAGGATGGACTGAAGGTTGGTTCCGTTGCCGGAAATCAGTACAACCAGCTTTTTCATCCGTTGATGACCACACGCTCTTCCGCATCGGAAGACTTGATCACGCCCAGCTTCCACGCTTTTTCACCGGCAGCCTGCATCAGCGCGACGGCTTTATCCGCCTCATCCGGGCTCAGGGCAATGATCATCCCGACGCCGCAGTTAAAGGTGCGGTACATCTCAAAGCGGCTGACGTTGCCCGCCTGCTGCATCCAGCTGAATACCGCAGGCCACTGCCAGCTCTTCTCGTCAATCACCGCCTGGGTGTTGTCGGGCAGGACGCGCGGAATGTTTTCCCAGAAGCCGCCGCCGGTCAGGTGCGCAATCGCATGCACATCGACCTGCTCAATCAGGCTGAGGATATTTTTTACGTAGATGCGGGTTGGTTCCAGCAGGTGGTCAGCCAGCGGTTTGCCTTCCAGCTGTTCAACCAGCGGATCGGTATTGCTGACTTCCAGAATCTTACGCACCAGCGAGTAGCCGTTAGAGTGAGGACCGCTTGAACCGAGCGCGATCAGCACGTCGCCGTCCTGCACTTTACTGCCGTCGATGATTTCTGATTTTTCAACCACGCCGACACAGAAACCGGCTACGTCGTAATCTTCACCGTGGTACATGCCTGGCATTTCAGCGGTTTCGCCGCCAACCAGCGCACAACCTGACTGCAGACAGCCTTCGGCGATGCCGGTGATCACCGCAGAAGCGGTATCAACGTCCAGTTTGCCGGTGGCGTAATAGTCGAGGAAGAACAGCGGCTCTGCACCCTGAACCACCAGGTCGTTGACGCACATCGCGACCAGGTCAATGCCAATCGCATCGTGGCGCTTAAGGTCCATCGCCAGACGCAGCTTGGTGCCGACGCCATCGGTGCCGGAGACCAGCACCGGTTCACGGTATTTTTGCGGCAGCGCGCAAAGCGCACCGAAGCCGCCCAGTCCACCCATTACTTCCGGGCGACGCGTCTTTTTCACTACGCCTTTAATACGGTCAACCAGGGCGTTACCAGCATCAATATCAACACCGGCGTCTTTGTAACTGAGAGAGGTCTTGTCGGTCACTGCGAGGTCCCCACGCGAGTTGCGGTTGGTGGTTTAAATAAAGCGCGGCAATTCTACCAGCGCAGGCAAACGTTTGCGAGTCCGGGATTGCGCACCAGGCGATTTTCATCAATCCTTATTTTGTCCCGGTAAATGCTGCCGCCTTGCGCAAGGATAAGTGGCGCGAAGGCGAAAAGGCGGTATAATCCCGCGATTTTTTTTTAGCTCAACTCATTCCGGGAGAACACCAATGAAGATCGTGGAAGTCAGACACCCGCTGGTCAAACATAAACTGGGCTTGATGCGTGAGCATGATATCAGTACCAAGCGTTTCCGCGAGCTGGCATCAGAAGTGGGCAGCCTGCTGACCTACGAAGCCACCGCCGATCTGGAAACCGAAAAAGTGACTATTGAGGGCTGGAACGGCCCGGTGCAGATCGATCAAATCAAAGGTAAAAAAATCACGGTGGTCCCGATTCTGCGTGCCGGTCTCGGCATGATGGAAGGCGTGCTGGAGCATGTTCCCAGCGCACGCATCAGCGTGGTGGGCGTCTACCGTGATGAAGAAACCCTGGAACCTGTTCCCTATTTCCAGAAGCTGGTCTCGAACATTGAAGAGCGCCTGGCGCTGGTGGTAGACCCGATGCTGGCGACCGGTGGTTCAATGATCGCCACCATCGACCTGCTGAAAAAAGCCGGTTGCAGCAGCATTAAAGTGCTGGTGCTGGTGGCCGCGCCAGAAGGGATTGCCGCTCTGGAAAAAGCGCATCCTGACGTAGAGCTCTATACCGCGTCGGTCGATCAGGGACTGAACGACAAAGGTTACATCATTCCTGGGCTCGGTGACGCCGGGGATAAGATTTTCGGAACCAAATAAATCGCATAGCCGGCCGGAGAGTCGGCTTTTTTTTGGCAAAAAAAGCATCATCCCCAATCGGATAACACCCGCCGTCTGGCATCAGCTTCCCGCACTCTGCGTGACGCTGCGTCGGCGCGGGTGTCACCAACGGGGAAAACTAACGCAAGGGGATAAATGATGACTCGTCGCGCCATTGGCGTCAGTGAACGACCGCCGTTACTGCAAACCATTCCACTCAGCCTGCAACATCTGTTCGCCATGTTTGGCGCCACGGTGCTGGTGCCGATTCTGTTCCACATCAACCCGGCTACCGTACTGTTATTCAACGGTGTCGGCACGCTGATTTATCTGTTTATCTGTAAGGGTAAAATTCCTGCCTATCTTGGCTCAAGCTTTGCTTTTATCTCGCCGGTGCTGCTGCTGTTGCCACTGGGCTACGAGGTGGCGCTCGGCGGATTTATTCTATGCGGCGTGCTGTTCTGTATTGTGGCGCTGATTGTGAAACGGGCCGGTACCGGCTGGCTGGATGTGATGTTCCCGCCGGCGGCGATGGGCGCGATTGTCGCAGTCATCGGCCTGGAACTGGCTGGCGTGGCGGCGAATATGGCCGGTCTGCTGCCGGCTGAGGGCAGTTCGCCCGACAGCACCACGGTGATTATCTCGCTGGTGACGCTGGCGGTGACGGTGTTTGGTTCGGTGCTGTTTCGCGGCTTTCTGGCGATCATCCCGATTCTGATCGGGGTGCTGGTCGGCTATACGCTCTCGTGGTTTATGGGCATCGTCGACTGGAGCGGGGTAGAGAACGCGCCGTGGTTCGCGCTGCCAACCTTCTATACGCCACGCTTCGAGTGGGTGGCAATGCTGACTATTCTGCCGGCGGCGCTGGTGGTGATTGCCGAACACATCGGCCATCTGGTGGTCACGGCCAATATCGTGAAGAAAGATCTGATCCGCGACCCTGGCCTGCACCGCTCGATGTTCGCCAATGGCTTATCAACGGTGATTTCTGGTTTCTTTGGCTCGACCCCCAACACCACCTACGGTGAGAATATCGGCGTGATGGCGATTACCCGCGTCTACAGCACCTGGGTAATTGGCGGCGCGGCGATCCTCGCCATTCTGCTGTCCTGCGTCGGTAAACTGGCGGCGGCGATTCAGGCGATCCCGGTGCCGGTGATGGGCGGCGTCTCGCTGCTGCTGTACGGGGTAATTGGCGCGTCCGGTATCCGGGTGCTGATCGAATCCAAAGTGGATTACAACAAAGCGCAGAATCTGATCCTGACCTCGGTAATCCTGATCATCGGCGTCAGCGGCGCGAAGGTGCATATCGGCGCGGCGGAACTGAAAGGCATGGCGCTGGCCACTCTCGTTGGCGTGGGATTAGCGCTGATCTTCCGCGTGATTTCACTGCTGCGCCCGGAAGAGGTAGTGCTGGAAGCTGACGAACGCCAGGATAGCTGATCGTTAGCCGCTTCCTGAGAACGGGGCAGGGACGCTCCATTCATCTCTTTCTGAAAACTGTGGTAGACTTCCCCGGTTTTTTGCTTGTTCTCTTGCTGAGGTGCTTCTGAACACGCCGGCACAATTGTCATTGCCACTCTATTTGCCTGACGACGAAACCTTCGCCAGCTTCTGGCCGGGGGAGAACCCGTCGCTGATTGCCGCGCTGAAAGGTGCTCTCAACCAACAACATGGCAGCTATCTCTACTTCTGGTCGCGCGAAGGCGGAGGCCGGAGCCATTTGCTGCACGCAGCCTGCGCAGAAATGTCAGCGCGCGGTGCGGCGGTCGGCTATGTGCCGCTGGATAAGCGCACCTGGTTTGTGCCGGAAGTGCTGGAAGGGATGGAGCAACTGTCACTGGTATGCATCGATAATATCGAGTGCATTGCCGGCGAGCCGGAGTGGGAAATGGCGATCTTCGATCTCTACAACCGCATTCTGGAAACCGGCAATACCCGCCTGTTTATCACCGGCGATCGTCCGCCACGTCAGCTTAATCTGCAGTTGCCCGATCTGGCTTCGCGTCTCGACTGGGGCCAGATCTACCGTCTGCAGCCGCTCTCTGATGAAGATAAGCTACAGGCGTTGCAGCTGCGCGCCGGATTGCGCGGCTTTGAGCTGCCGGAAGACGTTGGCCGCTTCCTGCTGAAGCGACTCGATCGCGAAATGCGCACGCTGTTTGATACGCTGGATCGCCTCGATCGTGCATCGATCAGTGCCCAGCGCAAACTGACCATCCCCTTTGTTAAAGAGACGCTCGGCCTTTAAATAATCCCGAGTACCGCCTCCGGTGGGCGGCCGATACGCGCCTGGTCGCCATTAATCACAATCGGTCGCTCAATCAGGCTGGGATGGTCAACCAACGCGGCGATCAGTTCAGCCTCACTCTTCGTTTCCTCCGCCAGCCCCAGCTCATGATAAAGCGGCTCTTTGGTCCGCATCAGCTGGCGTATACTCTGCATCCCCAGCTTTTGCAGCAGGATTTGCAGCGTGTCGCGGGTTGGTGGGGTTTGCAGATAGAGCACCACCTCGGGTTCAATGCCGCGTTCCTGTAACAGCGCCAGCGTTTCGCGACTCTTGCTACAGCGCGGATTGTGATAAATCGTCACCATTTCAGGCGATCTCCTCTGATAACGGGCCGGTTAGCCTTTCTGATATTGTTTAAAACGCTGCTGCAACTGCCGCAGCTGATCGATACGGGCATCGTAACGCGCCTGCTTCAGGCTGCCGAGCGGCACCTGGGCGCTGGCGCTGCTAAGGGTAGTGATCGCCTGGTCAAGCTGGCCGTTGAGCGCCAGGCTTTCAGCGCGCGCCGACAGCTCTTCATCGTTCAGTCCCTGCTGTGCTGATGCCTGTGCCAGTAAGTCCCAGCCGTTAGGATCATCTTTGTTGGTCCAGGTGTAGCGATTCAGAATGCGGCTGGCGTTGGCCGGCTGTTTCGCTTCAACGTAGGCGTTTGCCAGGTTGAGCTGCACTACCGGGCTGTTCTTCGCGCCGGTCGCGCCGGTAAGCAGGGCGATCGCCTGTTGCGGCTGGTTCAGTCCGATGTCGATATCCGACATGATATCGAGGAACCAGACGTTATCCGGCTGCTTCGCCAGCAGCGGAGTGATGATCCGCTTCGCATCGGCATAGCTTTTCGCCTGTAAAAACTGCACTGCCTTACCGTACTGCGACGCCAGCTGTTCGCGGGTGTTACCGCTGGCGTACTGGTTCAACAGTTCATCGGTCAGCTGATTGCGGCCGGTGGCGTACATCCCCAGCGCACGCACCTTCGCCAGATAGAAATCCTGACTGGACTGCACCACCACCGGTCGCATCTGGTTGGCGCGGTTGCGCGCATCTGCCAGACGGCTGTCCGGCAGCGGGTGCGTCAGCAGAATTTCTGGTGGCTTAGACGAGAAGCGGCTCTGATCGGCCAGCTTCTGTAAAAAATTTGGCATCGCCTGGGGATCGAAACCGGCACGTTGCAGCACCTGAATCCCGATGCGATCCGCCTCCTGCTCGTTACCCTGGGTGAAGCTGATAATGCCTTGCTGGGTTCCCGCCAGCGTACCGGTCAGCGCCGCCATACCGGCCTGCGGATTGGCCATCGCCAGCAGAATTGAGCCCAGCGCGCCGACCCAGGTGAGCGGGGCATTGCGCTTTTGATCTTCCATGGCGCGTGCCAGATGGCGCTGCGTCACGTGCGAAATTTCATGCGCCATTACCGAGGCCAGCTGGCTTTCATTTTCGGTGAACCGGAACAGCGCAGAGTGCAGCACCACATTGCCGCCAAAGAAGGCAAAGGCGTTGAGTTCATCGTTCTGAATCAGAAAGAAGTGGAACGGCGTCTTAACCGAATCGGCGTGTGACACCAGCCGCTGGCCGAGCTGATTGATGTACTGGTTAAGCAACGGGTCATTGATCAGGGGAGCACTGGCGCGCAACTGGCGAACGTAGAAGTCGCCCATCTGTAATTCCTGATTAATCGACAGCGTTGAGCCCGCTGTGGTCCCCATATCGGGCAGTGAATCACTGACGTCGGCCCAGGCAGGTGCCAGACTGGTGAACATCAGCGTTGGGAGCAGTGCGGCGATCAGCGTTTTTTTTAACCGGTTCAACATGCCTTAATCCTGTAGAGAGGCCCTGAAACTGGCCAGGTGCGCAGCGGTAAGCTTCCGTTTTTTCGCAGCTAACAACGGTTCGCAACTATCTTAACCACAGCATGATAAGAAAGGAATGGGGTTATCTACGCCGGATGGCGTCTGTTTTGTGCAAGATCGCCTTTTCTGGCGAAAAAAATTGAATATGTTAAAAACCTAAACCGGAGTTAAACGAAAAAACGCCAGCCGCCTGAGCTGAGGGTAATGGGCGAGGAGAAACTGGCTTATTCAGGTTTTCCCGGTGTGGTCGCGGGAAATAAAGCAGATTATGCTGAGGTTGAAATAAAACGCTTTACGCGCTTAGTTTAAAGTTATGTAAATTCACTCAAAAAAATTGAATATGGCATGAATTTTTCCAGGTTTACTCCGAAAAAAAGGCCATTTCGCGCGTTTTATGTCCGTCGTCACGATTAAATAAATAATTCCTCCTCATCGGATAGTCATTGCAGGCTCCAGAAAATAGTGGCATTAAATTAACCTGAAGTGATCATTGATGCGGGCAATTAATAAAAATATTAAAGGCCATTGATTATTTGCTTTAAGTCAGATGTTGATGAAAATTTTCGATTGGTAAAGCACGATCATTATTTCTGTCGTAACCAAATCTGAGCTGACACACATTTACGCAGGCGCTGAATATCGATGCGCTGTGATATAGATATTGCCCCGATTCAGAATATGGATCTGTAGCGCGTTATTTGCCGGAGAGGAGTGTTATGCGTTCAGCGGTTTCTTACGTGTTAATTGCCATTATGGGTGGTGTGGTCGGCGCGGTTGTCACACAAAGCGGCACTCTTTATGACAAAGTCGCGCAGCATTTTTCGTCTGAGCCGCAGGAGCCTGAAGGTTTCTGGAGTACGCCAGCGATTGAAGGTTATGGCAAAATTCATTATGAGGCCGACGCCGCTTTTAAACCGGTGGCGGGGTTGAGCAATAAAATCGTTTTCCAGATTACCCGTAGCGACGGAGCGATGACTGCGCCCAATCTGGGGCTGGAGCGGGTCGCGCGGGTGGTTAATCTCTATATTGCCTCAGGCGTTCCGGCTGACAAGCTGAAATTTGTGGTCTCAGTGACCGGTGACGCCACCCCGGCGATGCTGGATAACGCCCATTTCAGGCAGTTCTATGGCATTGATAATCCGAACCTGAAATTGATCGATGAGCTAAATAAAACGGGCGTAAAAGTATCGGTCTGCGATCAGTCGGTGGCCTTCCATCACTATCCCAATAACTGGATTGATAAATCGGTCGTGCATGCGCTTTCCAGTCCGACCACGGTATCGACCCTGCAAAATCAGGGTTACGCGTGGCTGGCAATGTAATTAATACCTTGTCTAAAACATCAGGAGAATAAGTGATGCGTCCAGCAGCCTTTATTGTGGTCGCCGCCGTGGCGGGGTTTATTGGTGGTAATGTTTTACAGTTGCCGGAATTATTCGATAAGGTCAGTGGCAAAGTGGCGGATAATAAAACCCAGCCGGCTGATTTCTGGAGTACCCCAGCCATTGAAGGCTACGGAAAAATACATTATGTCGATACGCCAGCCTTTAAACCGGGCACAACGCCAGGCCTGAGTAATAAAATTGTTTTCCAGATCAACCGCAGTGAAGGCGATATTCGCCAGCCGAACCTGGGTCTGGAGCGGGTTGCTCGCGTCACTAACCTCTATTATGCGGCGGGCGTCCCGCTCGACCAGTTGAAATTCGTGGTATCGATTAACAGCGATGCGGTCCCGGCTGCCTTAAACAATGCGCAGTTTCATAAAGCCTATGGCGTCGACAATCCGAACCTTAAATTGATCAGTGAACTGAAAAAAGCCGGTGTTGAAGTGTCGATTTGCGATCAGTCGGTGGCGTTCCATCAGCTAGAGCGCGAATGGATTGACCCGATGGTCACCCACACCATCTCCAGCGGCACCACCGTCGCCACGCTGCAAAATGAAGGGTACGCTTTCCTGATGCTGTGATCCTGACAGCGGCGACACCGCCGCTGTTCTCTTTTCGTCAGGTTCCCACCCTGCCTCTGTCGTATCATGCCGTTAGCTTCCGCCTCAATGAGATCGATCTCATCGACGGTAAGCGAGGGCGTGATGACCGATTTACGCCGTGTAGCCACGCTGGCGGGCGTTTCGCGCGACACCGCCGCACGCGCCTTTTCTGCTCCTCCTCTGCTGAACCCCGACACGCTGCACAAGGGGCTGGCCGCCTCAGCGTAACCCGGATTACGCCCGCATCATATTGTCCGTCAGTTACGACTCAGTACCTCACCACGTTGTGGAGGTTGCTGCCTTCGCTGCTTCATCCGGTATTGCCCGGCAATTACAGGCGATAGAGCAGCTGGCCGGCGTATCACATCAGGTGGTGCTGGACCTGCAACCTGACGACCCGGCCCACTTCGTGCTGGAACCACCCCGATTTCTGCTGCAGCGCTGGCAGCCGGGGCAGCGGATGGTGCCGCATCAGTACGCCATTGACCGCATTTCTGGGTTGTGGCCGTTTTATAATCAGCAGGAATTAATCGATTAGGGCCAGGTAAATTTGAATTTAGTCCACTGTCGGCGGCCTTAAACCTGCTCAAATCCTCCGCCAGGGTGTAGACTTACGCCCGGAATCACCAGGGTAACCGGCACACGCTAAAAACAATAATCGGGCACGTAAGACATGATTTTTTCTCCTGCGGCGGCAACGCCATGCTAAGGCGTTTTCGGCCCAAAACCGATCTACGCAATCTAATCGCACTGCTGGTTATGGTCAGCATCGTTATTACGCTTGCCAATACGCTCTACGCGACCTGGCGGGTACAGCGTCAGGTACTGATTGAAAGTACCCTTGAGGCTAATCGCGCTTATGCCGCTAAACTGGCCTCCACCAGCGAGATTTTCTTCCAGCTGGCGCAGTCACAGTTGCATTACAGCGCTAACCAACTCAGTGATAATTTTAATAACGAGACGCTGCTGCAAAACGAAGTCAACCGCCTGCGCGAGCAGACCACCAGTTTTAACTCGGTAGCAGTGGTGGATGAGCAGGGGATAGTAAAGGCCATCTCGCCGGAGTCGCTGACGCTGAAAGGGATGCATCTGACCAGCGAAGCATCACGCGAAGCGCTGGAGATGCGCCAGCCGATCATCAGTAAACCCACTCTTTCTGCAGCGAACAACTTACTGGTATTTGTCTCCTGGCCAATCTGGAGCCACGAAGGCGACTATCTGGGCTATGTCGGCGGCACCATCTATCTGAAGAAAAAGAGCATTCTGAATGCGCTGCTGGGCGAGCAGTTTTATCGCGATGGCACCAGCGTCTACGTGCTCGACAGCAATAATCAGGTGCTCTATCACCAGAATCGCCAGCTGATTGGCAAAATGCTGCCCGCCATCATCGGGCCGCGTGAGGATCAAAGCAATGGCTCGCTAATGCTCTCGCAGTCGGGTGAGGTTAAGCAGCTGGCGGGGTATGCCGTGGTGCCGACCACCGGCTGGATGGTGGTGGCGCTCAAGCCGATTAACGTCACGCTGAAACCGCTCTCCGGCCTGTTGCTCAAGGTGTTGAAAAATTCCGTGCCGTTTGCGCTGCTGACGCTGCTGGTGGCGGTGGTGCTGGCCCGGCTGATTGCGCTGCCGCTGTGGCAACTGGCCCGTAAAGCCAGCCGGATGGATGCACAGGGTGTGTCAATGGAGATTGGCGGCATCAGCGCCTGGTATTTTGAGGCCGCTCAGGTCAAACGCGCACTACTGACCGGCATTGGTCTGGTGCAGGACAAAATTGGCCGACTCAACTCGGAAGCGCAAACCGATCCGCTGACCCAGTTGCTGAACCGTCGCGGCCTCAACGCGGTGCTGGACTATTACCAGACGCTGCGCCAGCCGTTTTCGGTGCTGGCGCTGGATATCGATCACTTTAAAAACGTCAACGATAGCTGGGGACACGACGTCGGCGATCGGGTGATCCAGCAGGTGGCGAGTACCCTGCGGGCCAGCGCGCGCCAGTCCGACGTGGTTTGCCGCAACGGCGGAGAGGAGTTCCTGATGCTGCTGCCGGGCACCCCGCTGGAAGAGGCGTTGATCATTGCGGAGCGGGTACGGCTCGGGATTGCCGAAGCCTGGCTTACCGACGTTGGCCGCATCACCTTATCAATTGGCGTCTCGGCATGGAACGGTCAGCAGGATGTGTCGCTGGAAGCCAGCTTAAAGCAGGCGGATGCCGCGCTGTATCAGGCGAAAAACAGCGGACGTAACTGTGTGATTGCGGCACCCGTCAGCTAACCGCGCGCCAGCAGGCAACGCCCTTTTCAGGCTGCTTATATCAGGTACAATCGTCCTCCTTTTTTGCTGTATTGGATCGGAAGTTATGCTGGCTTTATTATTTCAATGGTACAAACGCCGCTTCAGCGATCCGCAGGCTATTGCCCTGCTGGTGATCCTGCTGGCGGGCTTCTGCATCCTGTTTTTCTTAAGCGATCTGCTGGCTCCGCTGCTGCTGGCCGTGGTGCTGGCCTATCTGCTGGAATGGCCAACGGCGCGACTGCAGCGCGTTGGCTGCAGCCGAAGCTGGGCCACCTCAATTGTGCTGGTGCTGTTCGCCGGTATTCTGCTGGTGATGGTGCTGATTGTGGCGCCGGTCGCCTGGCAACAGGGCATCAATCTGACCCGCGACCTGCCCAACATGCTCAACAAGCTCTACCTGTTTTCCGCCGGGCTGCCGAAGCGTTTTCCGGCGCTGATGGATGCCGGCATCATCGATCTGATTGCGGAGAACCTGCGTAGCCGGCTGAGCGGCGTCGGCGATTCGCTGGTCCGCTACTCTCTGGCGTCGCTGGTCGGCCTGATGACGCTGATGATCTATCTGGTACTGGTGCCGCTGATGGTGTTCTTCCTGTTAAAGGATAAAGAACAGATGCTGAACGCGGTGCGCCGGGTGTTGCCACGCAATCGCGGTCTGGCTGGGGTAGTGTGGCTGGAGATGAATCAGCAGATCACCAACTATATTCGCGGCAAGGTGCTGGAGATGGTGGTGGTCGGCATCGCCAGCTGGCTGGCCTTCCTGTTTCTCGGCCTCAACTATGCGCTCCTGCTGGCGGTACTGGTGGGGATTTCGGTGTTAATTCCCTATATCGGCGCGATGCTGGTTACCGTGCCGGTAATCTGCGTAGGACTGTTTCAGTGGGGGATGGGCAGCGAATTCTGGACCATGTTTATCGTCTATCTGGTGATTCAGGCGCTGGATGGCAACATTCTGGTGCCGATTCTGTTCTCAGAAGCGGTTAATCTGCATCCACTGGTGATTATCTTATCGGTGGTGATTTTTGGCGGGCTATGGGGATTCTGGGGCGTGTTCTTTGCCATTCCACTGGCGACGCTGGTCAAAGCGGTGGTGCATGCCTGGCCGGACGAGCACCGGACGGCGTAATAAGCCGGGCGCGGCGAGTAAACTGCCGCGCCCGACAGACATCAGGCGGACTTAACGTAATCCAGCACGATGTCGTGGTGATTTGAGGTTTTGAAGTTATCGAATACCTTTTCCACCTTGCCATCCGCATCCAGCAGGAAGCTGATGCGATGGATGCCGTCATAGGTTTTACCCATAAAGGTCTTTTCACCCCAGACGCCAAATGCCTTACAGACCTCATGATCTTCATCCGACAGCAGGGTGAAATTCAGCAGCTCTTTTTCGACAAAGCGTGACAGTTTTTGCGGTTTGTCAGTGCTGATGCCCAGCACCTCGACACCCGCTTTTTTCAACTCATCCATATTGTCACGCAGACCACACGCCTGGACGGTGCAGCCAGGCGTCATCGCCTTCGGATAGAAATACACCAGAACGCGCTGTCCCTGGAAGTCGGTCAAATTAACCTGTTCGCCGTCCTGATCGGGCAAGCTAAATTTCGGTGCGGTATCACCGGCTTTCAGTGGATTCATCACATCTCTCCATTTTTTTATTCAGGCTGTCGGTAATACACCATCCGGCCGGAAACTGCCAAACGGAAAATTACCATCAGGGGGTATTTCACCACATAGCCGGGCACGTTTCGGTGACAGTAATGTGGAGAAATAGCTCCGGTATTGTGACCTGCGCCGTTAGCGTGCCGGGCTGACGGCTTCACTGCTGTCGGCATCCGACGCGCTGTAAAGACGCAGCGAACCCTGGGCATTCAGCTCCTGACACAGCGTATTAAAAGCCTGCTCAAACGACGTGCCTTCGGTACGCGTTGGACTGTGGGCCGTCATTTGAATATAGAGCGTTGGGGGTAAATCGTGTTGCCCCGGCGTAATTCGTGACACCAGTTCGGCAACGTTCATCTGATGTTTATCGATCAGATCGGTAAAGCGCTCAATGATGTGCGGCGAATCCGCCACCTCAACCTGAATAAACGCGGTATCCGGCATCGGCGGACGCTGACGGGCATTGGTGCGCTTCATGACGATCAGCAGTTCCAGTTCGGCACCTTTCAGCGGCAGAGTGGATTCAATCAGCGTAATGGCGTTCCAGCTACCGGATAGCAGCATGATAAAGGTGAACTCATCCCCAAGCATGGCGAGACGGCTATCTTCGATATTGCAACCGCAGCTGCTGACGTGTCGGGTGATAGTATTGACGATACCCGGACGGTCAACACCGAGCGCGGTGATCACCAGATGATGGGGCTGAGATTGCGGCAAAATGGCTTTTCCTGTGCATTCGCTAATAACCATAAGGTAAACATAAAAAAAACTGCTGACAAGCGCGGGAATAGCGTGGCTTGCTTGCTTTTCCCTAAGTGTAAAACGTACCATGAAGCACTTGTTTGTCGAGGGGATCGCCAATGTTTACGGGAAGTATTGTTGCACTCGTTACGCCAATGGATGACAAAGGTAATGTCTGCCGTGCGAGTCTGAAAAAACTGATTGATTATCATGTCGCCAGCGGCACCGCGGCGATTGTTTCCGTCGGCACCACAGGCGAATCGGCCACGCTGAGCCATGAAGAACACGGCGATGTGGTGATGCTGACCCTGGAGCTGGCCGATGGCCGGATCCCGGTGATCGCCGGAACCGGGGCGAATGCCACCGCAGAAGGCATCTCTCTGACTAAACGTTTCGAACACTCCGGCGTTGTCGGCTGCCTGACCGTCACGCCGTATTATAACCGTCCGACGCAGGAAGGATTGTTCCAGCACTTTAAAGCCATCGCCGACAGCACCAGCCTGCCGCAAATGCTGTATAACGTACCCTCGCGCACCGGTTGTGACATGCTGCCGGAAACCGTTGCCCGTCTGGCTGAAATAAAAAATATTATCGGAATCAAAGAGGCAACCGGGAACTTATCGCGGGTTAGTCAGATCCAAGAGCTGGTTAATGAAGAGTTCATTCTGGTGAGTGGCGACGACGCTACCGCACTGGACTTTATGCAACTGGGCGGCAAAGGCGTCATTTCGGTGACTGCGAACGTGGCCGCGCGCGAAATGGCCGAGCTGTGCACACTGGCGCAGCAGGGCAATTTCGTCGAGGCTCGCCGCCTGAATCAGCGTCTGATGCATCTGCACCAGACGCTTTTCTGTGAACCCAATCCTATCCCGGTAAAATGGGCTGCGAAACAGCTAGGATTAATCGCTAACGACACGCTGCGTCTGCCAATGACGCCACTGACTGCAGCCGGCCAGCCGAAAGTGGAGCAGGCGCTGGTGAAAGCGGGTTTGCGATAATTTAGGGAGTTTGAATGAATTACTCAGTAAAGCGGTCAACGGTAGCTACCGTGGTGGGGCTTTCCACCCTGATGCTGTTGTCGGCCTGTTCGAGCGACCAGCGCTATAAGCGCCAGGTCAGCGGTGATGAATCTTACCTGCAAGCCAGCGAATTACATGAACTGAAAGCCCCTGCCGGAATGATCCTGCCGGTTCAGCGTGGTGATTTTGACGTGCCGCGCACCAGCAGTCAGGCGCCGACCGGCAAGCAGCTCGATATCCGTCCACCGGCCCAGCCACTGGCGCTGCTGAACGGTACGCGCGCGCAATACAGCAATAATACCGGCGCGCTGATGATTGAGAACAGCCGTGGCTCCGTCTGGTCGCAGGTGGTTAATGTGGTGCAGTCTTACAAATTCCCGATTGCTTCACGCAATGACGCGGGACAGCAGCTGACCACTGACTGGGTGCAGTGGAACCGGGCTGATGAAGACCAGCAGTACCGTGGCCGCTACCAGATCAGCGTACAGTCGCAGAGCTATCAGCAGCTGCTGACGGTTCGTCTGCTGGAACTGCAACAGGATGGCAAAACCATCACTTCGCCGGCGCAAATCCAGCGTTATACCGCGCAGATGCTCAACGACATCAGCACCGGTCTGGATAAGATCGAAACCGCCAGCGAAAACGCCGCTTCAGGTCGGGTGAATGGTGCGATTGATGTGCAGAGTGGCGCAGATGATACCGGCTTGCCGTTGCTGATCCTGCGTACGCCATACAACGTGGCGTGGCAGCGTCTGCCAGAGGCGATGAAACGCGTCGGCATGGAAGTGACGGACACCACCCGTTCAACCGGCAGCATGAAGGTGACCTATAAATCACCGGGCAGCAGCAGCTGGGATGAAGTGGGCGCGAAAGATCCGGAATTGCCAAACGGTGATTACAAAGTGCAGGTCGGCGATCTTGATAACCGTACCAGCCTGCAGTTCATCGATCCGAAAGGGCATGTGCTGACCCAGTCGCAAAATGATGCGCTGGTGGCGGTGTTCCAGGGCGCGCTGAACAAATAAAGTGATTAACGGCCGGAGATTCTCCGGCATTTTTATTTTGTTTTTGGCATAATAGCGCGCGGCGAAGTAATCGATTGCGTCCCGCCAATCGCCGCAGCGGCACAGGCCGTTGAACACCCGTTATTTCAAGTCTGGAGTTAACAAGATGCAAAAGCGAGCTGAGTTGTATCGCGGTAAAGCGAAAACCGTATACAGCACCGACAATCCGGATCTGCTGATACTCGAATTCCGCAACGATACGTCAGCCGGTGACGGCGCCCGAATCGAGCAGTTTGATCGCAAAGGAATGGTAAACAACAAGTTTAACCATTTCATCATGACTAAATTGCAGGAAGCGGGTATCCCGACCCAGATGGAAGCGCTGCTGTCTGATAACGAAGCGCTGGTGAAGAAGCTGGAGATGGTGCCGGTTGAGTGTGTCGTCCGCAACCGTGCCGCGGGTTCACTGGTTAAGCGTCTGGGCGTGGAAGAGGGGATGGTGCTGAATCCACCGCTGTTCGATCTTTTCCTGAAAGATGATGCGAAACATGACCCGATGGTCAACGAATCCTACTGCGAAACCTTTGGCTGGGTCAGCAAAGAAAACCTGGCGCGGATGCAGGAACTGACCTTCAAAGCCAATGAAGTGCTGAGCAAGCTGTTTGATGACGCTGGCTTAATTCTGGTCGATTTCAAGCTGGAGTTTGGTCTGTTTAACGGCGAAGTGACGCTGGGCGATGAGTTCTCGCCAGACGGCGCGCGCCTGTGGGACAAACAGACGCTGGATAAAATGGACAAAGACCGTTTCCGCCAGAGCCTGGGTGGCGTGGTTGAAGCCTATGAAGCGGTTGCCCAGCGACTGGGCGTGAAGCTCGACTAAGTCGCGCCGTACCGCAGAAAAAGGAGAGCCCCGGCTCTCCTTTTTTCATTTTGGCATAAAGCTGGTGATTGCCCCGGCACACAACTAAAATCATGCCATCTGAGTAAACCGCTAAGGGAGTACAGCATGCGCTGGCAAGGGCGTCGCGAAAGCGACAATGTAGAGGACCGTCGCGATCAATCATCCGGTTTTGGTGGAGGAGGCCGCCAGATTCGTCTGCCGCGCGGCAAAGGCGGGATTGTTCTGCTGATTGTGGTGGCGGTGGCCGGCTATTATGGCTATGACCTGACCGCCTTACTGACCGGCGGTGAAGTGGCACCGACCAGTCAGCAACAGCAGCGTAGCGTCAGTCCGAATGAGGATGAAGCGGCGAAATTTACCAAAGTGATGCTGGCGACCACCGAAGATACCTGGGGGAAACTGTTCCAGCAGATGAACAAACAGTATGTCGCGCCGAAGCTGGTGATGTATCGCGGTGCCACCCGCACCGGCTGCGGTACCGGCCAGTCAGTGATGGGGCCGTTCTACTGTCCTGCCGATCAGACGGTTTATATCGATCTCTCGTTTTATGATGAGATGAAAACCAAACTCGGTGCCGGTGGTGACTTTGCCCAGGGCTATGTGATTGCGCATGAAGTGGGCCATCACGTCCAGAAACTGTTGGGTATCGAACCGAAAGTTCGCGAAATGCAGCAGGGTGCCAGCCAGACTCAGGTAAACCAGCTGTCGGTCAAAATGGAGTTACAGGCTGACTGCTTCGCTGGCGTCTGGGGACACTATATGCAGCAGGAAAATATCCTTGAGGTTGGCGATCTGCAGGAAGCCCTGAATGCCGCTGAGGCGATTGGCGACGATCGACTGCAGCAAAAAAGTCAGGGGCGGGTAGTGCCGGACAGCTTTACCCACGGCACCTCGCAGCAGCGATACAGCTGGTTCAAGCGCGGCTTTGATGGTGGCAATCCGGGACAGTGCAACACCTTCGCCAGCAACCAGTGACCCTGCAACGCCTCACCGCACAGATGCAGCAGGCCGGGATTCGACGGCTGGCGGTGATCAGCGGCGATCCGGCGTGGTGCCTGATGCGGGCGACGGCATGGCGTGATGCGCTGGCGGGTGACTGGCTGACGCTAAGCGACAACGCACTGTTTCCCGGTCCGCACTGCGTGCCGGGGGCGGTGCGCACCCTGCTGGGACGCGAATTTCATCATGCGATTTTCGATGCCCGGCAGGGCTTCCATGCTGAAGCCTTCGCCGCGCTGGCCGGCACCTTAACCGCCGGTAGCTGGCTGCTGCTGCTGGTCCCGCCCTGGGACCGGTGGCTGCAACAACCTGATGCTGATAGCCTGCGCTGGGCGGACGTCGCCGAGCCGATCGCCACGCCACGCTTCGTTGAGCATCTGCAACAGCAGATTCTGAACGATGCAGAAGTGCTGCTGGAGCAGCAGCATCAGCCTTGCCGTCTTCCGCCGCATACAGACTGGCCACAGTGGCAGTGTCGGGCACCGCAACAGCAGCAGGCGATGCTGGCGCAGTTGCTGGCGCTGCCGTCAGGCGTGGCGGTGCTGACTGCCGCCCGCGGACGCGGAAAGTCGGCACTGGCGGGCATGCTGGCGGGCCAGCAGGGAAACTGTCTGGTGACTGCGCCGGCCAGGGCGTCCACCGGGGTACTGGCCGCGTTTGCCGGCGATCATTTTCATTTTATGGCCCCGGATGCGCTACTGGCGCTGATGCCGCCGCCGCCCGCTGCCTGGCTGATTATTGATGAAGCCGCCGCCATTCCCGCGCCGTTGCTGCAGGCGCTGATCAGTCGTTTTCCCCGGGTATTACTCACCACCACGGTGCAGGGTTACGAAGGCAGCGGACGCGGTTTTATCCTGAAATTTTGCGCCGGACTGCCGCAGGTTCGCTATTTCACCCTTGATGAACCACTCCGCTGGTCGCGCAGCGATCCGCTGGAACGCTGGCTCAACCAGGCGCTGCTGTTTGACGATGCTGCTGCCGTCGCACCGTCATCCTCAGCCATTCCGCATCGGGCGTCGCGCAACGATTTTACGGCGTTGCAGGCGGCCTATCGGCTGCTGACCAGCGCCCATTACCGCACCTCTCCGCTTGATTTACGCCGTCTGCTGGATGCGCCCGGCATGCAGCTGTGGCTGGCGGGTAACGCGTTAGCGTTGCAGGGCGCGTTATGGCTGGTGGAAGAGGGCGGGCTTGATCCTGCCCTGGCAGAGGCGGTATGGGCCGGTACTCGTCGGCCGCGTGGCAATCTGGTGGCTCAGTCGCTGGCGGCGCACGCCGGATTCGCTGAAGCGGCAACGTTACGCTCACTGCGTATCAGCCGCATTGCCGTGGCGGCGGAGAGTCGTCGTCGTGGCATCGGTCAGCAGCTGGTGGCGGCAGCCCGTCATGCCGCCGCGGATTACGACTATCTTTCTGTCAGCTTCGGCTACACTGAATCTCTTTGGGCTTTCTGGCGCAGCTGTGGTTTTACCCTGGTGCGTATCGGCAGCCAGCGCGAAGCCAGCAGCGGCTGCTACGCCGCAATGGCGATGCTGGCCTGTTCTGATGCCGGTGAGACGTTACAGCGGCGGGCCGCACACCATCTGGCCCGTGACTGGCCGGTGCTGCGTCAGCATATCGCGCTGGAGCCGGACATCACTGCGTGCCGTGAGGCAGGTTTCACGCCGCAGGATGCCCGACTGGCGGCCGGTTTTGCCTGGGCGCAGCGGCCACTGGAGGCCAGTTTGCCGGTGTTGCAGCGGCTGGCTGGGGTCTCTGCTCAGCCGTTACCGCTGATCGAGGCTGCCATCGCTGCTCCTGATGCGCTGACTGCACTGGCCCGGCAGGCGGGGCTGAGCGGCCGTAAAGCGTTAATTGCCGCACTGCGTCAGCAAGCCGCTATCGCACTTGAAACGCTGCAGGACGTTGATGCCGACGTCTTACGTCAGTCGTTGAAATAATTCGACCGGCGGCTTCAAATATTCCTCATATCATTCCGCGCCCGGCGGCGTAGAGTGACAACAGGAGGTCAACATGACACTGAAATATGTAATCGTTCAACAGCCTGCTACGGCGGCCCAGCTGTTCCTGCTTTATCACGGCGTGGGCGACAATCCGGATTCAATGGGCGAGATCGGCAGCTGGTTTGCCCGCACTTTTCCTGAAGCGCTGGTGGTTTCGGTAGGATCGCCTGCCGCTGGTCGTCAGTGGTTTACTGAAGCGGAATTACACGACCAGACGGTCCAGCAGCGGGTAGATGCCGCCATGCCGCAGTTTGTCGAATCGGTCCGTCACTGGCAGCAGCAGAGTGGTGTCCGGGCGGAAGCTACGGCGCTGATCGGCTTTTCGCAGGGTGGCAGCATGGTGCTGGAAGGGGTAAAAGCCCATGCCGACCTGGCGGGGCGCGCGGTGGTGTTTAATGGCCGTTTCGTTACCCTGCCAGAGAAAGCCAGCACCCGTACCACGGTGCATCTGATCCACGGCGATTATGATGAGCAGATCCCGCTGCATCATGCGCAACAGGCAGAGCAACGACTGACGGCATTAGGCGGTGATGTGACGCTGGATATTGTTGATGATTTAGCCCACGCGATTGACCATCGCAGTATGGAGCTGGCGCTTAATCATCTGCGCTATACGGTACCGAAACGCTACTTTGATGAAGCGTTAAGCGGGGCGAAACCCGGTGATGACGATGTGATTGTGATGATGTAAAAATGCCCTCGCACGGCGAGGGCATCCGCGATTACTTTTTCTTCGGCCAGTCGTCGTCATCGTCCCATTTATCGTTAAAATCACGATGCGGCGGCAGGTCCGGTTTGTTATCCATAAATTTTTTGTGATCGATGCGTTTCAGATCTTTATACACATTCATCAGCACGCCAACCATCAGCAGGATCACCAGGATCCACCAGTAGTCTTTAATAAACTCCATTTCCCGCTCCTTAATATCGCACTCAGGCGATCAGTTGTTCCATGATGCGTTGATACATCCGGCTCAGCATCTGCAGGTCGGAGGCTTTCACACACTCATTGATTTTATGAATGGTGGCATTCACCGGACCCAGTTCTACTACCTGCGCACCCATCCGGGCGATAAACCGGCCATCAGAGGTGCCGCCGGTCGTCAGCAGCTGCGGCTTAATCTCATTATAGTGCGCCACCGCTTTTACGACGGCATCGACCAGCTTACCGCGATCGGTCAGGAACGGCTGACCCGAGAGTTTCCACTCAATGGTGTAGCGCAGCTGATGACGATCCAGCAGTTCTGCAACCCGCTGACGGATCATCTCATCGGTCAGCTCAGTGCTGAAACGGAAGTTGAACTGCAGGAACAGCTCGCCGGGGATGACGTTGTTGCTGCCGGTTCCGGCCTGTACATTGGCAATCTGCATGCTGGTCGCCGGAAAGAAGGCATTGCCCTGGTCCCACTCGACGGCCACCAGTTCATTCAGCGCCGGCATCGCCCGATGCACCGGATTATCGGCCAGATGGGGATAGGCGACATGACCCTGAACCCCATGCACCGTCAGATTCGCGGTGATCGAGCCGCGCCGGCCATTTTTCACTACGTCGCCCACCACTTCGGTACTGGACGGTTCGCCAACCAGGCAGTAATCAAGCCGTTCCTGGCGTGCCATCAGGCGCTCAACCACTTTAACGGTACCGTTAGCACCGCTGGCCTCTTCATCGGAAGTAATCAGAAACGCCAGCCGGCCTTTATGGTGAGGATGGACGGCGACAAAACGTTCGGCGGCCACCACCATCGCCGCCAGCGAGCCTTTCATATCGGCCGCGCCACGGCCAAACAGCATGCCGTCACGGATGGTGGGTTCAAAAGGAGGATTGATCCAGCGGCTGGCATCGCCCGCCGGGACCACATCGGTATGACCGGCAAACGCCAGCGTTTCGCCTTCACCACGGGTCGCCCAGAAATTCAGGGTGTCACCGATGTTCATGGTCTCGATGTGAAAGCCAATCGCCTGTAAGCGGGCGATCAGCAGAGCCTGACAGCCGGCATCATCGGGGCTGAGAGAGGGGCGACGAATAAGCTGTTGCGTCAGCTCAATGACCGGGCAAAACATATTATGACTTCTCCTGGATAGCATTCTGATAGGTCGTCTCACTAAAGCCGGCAAGCAAAGTGCCATCCGGAGTGCGTAACAGTGGGCGTTTAATCATCGCAGGCTGGGCCAGCATCAGCGCTTTGGCGCTGTCTGCATCGGTGACGGCCTCGCGCTCTGCCTCGGGCAATTTGCGCCAGGTGGTGCCGCGGGTGTTGAGCAGGGTGGTATAGCCCAGCGCATCAATAAATTCCTGCAGCTGCGCGTCACTCAGGCCATCAGCACGGTAGTCATGGAACCGATAGTCGATGCCAGCAGCCGTTAAAAAGCCCCGGGCTTTTTTTATCGTGTCGCAATTTTTAATCCCGTACATCACCCACTGCGCGCTCATTGCCTGATCCTTATTGTCCTGTGAAACGTTGAAGCTGAAAAAAGCAGCCAAAGCGCGAGTTTAGCATAGTGCGATCCGTTGCGGCATCTCACCAGGCGGGCCAGAGCTGTCAATAATCGTTACCGGCAGGCATCAGGTAAACGTTATCAATTTCAGCCGTAATCATTACCTGGCTTATCATTGGATAATTAAGAATTTCGCCATGTTGAGAAAATAAGCTACCGCTGGGGTTATCAATTAATAATTGCAGGCGGGTTAAGCAGTTGCTGAAATGTGCTTCAGCTACCAAATCCGATAAAACTCAGGTTTTATTCACCGCTGCCGATAGTGATAACAGGTGTAAACGTATTCACCTGATGAAAAAAAGCGCGTAACATTGCCATCACAATAAGAGAGGGCATTATGATTGACACTGAAATGGGGAACTGGAAAGAATTTATCGAAGCGATGTTACGCAACAAGTAACACGTGACGAGAAAAGCAGGGCGCTTCCCCTCTTGCTGCAATTCTTACCACACACAGAAATAAGGCGGTCACTGATATCAGTGGCCGCTTTTTATTTCTGGCGCGACTCTCCGCTGAGTCAGCCTGCTTAATCGTGCGGTTTCTCTTTCAGCGGGAAACGACGGCGTACCAGCACGAAGAACAGCGGTACGAAGAAGATCGCCAGCAGCGTGGCGGAGATCATGCCACCCATCACGCCGGTACCGACCGCATGCTGACTGCCGGAGCCGGCACCGCTGCTGATCGCCATCGGCAGTACCCCGAAGATAAAGGCCAGCGAGGTCATCAGAATCGGCCGCAGGCGCTGGCGGGCGGCCTCCAGCGTTGATGCCACCAGTTCGCCGCCTTTGCTGTTGATCTCATTGGCAAACTCAACAATCAGAATGGCGTTCTTGGCGGAGAGGCCCACCACCGTCAGCAACCCGACCTGGAAGTAAACGTCGTTCTCCAGACCGCGCAGCCAGGTGGCAATCAGCGCGCCGACCACGCCGAGCGGGACCACCAGCATCACCGAGAACGGAATCGACCAGCTCTCATACAGCGCGGCGAGGCAGAGGAACACCACCAGCAGCGAAATAGCATACAGCGCCGGTGCCTGCGAGCCGGACAGACGCTCCTGGTACGAAGCGCCGCTCCACTGGAAGCCGACGCCCAGCGGTAAGGCGTTGACCAGTTTTTCCATCTCATCCATCGCGGTGCCGCTGCTGACGCCGTTGGCGGCTTCACCGACAATCTCCAGCGAGGAGTAACCGTTGTAGCGCTCCAGCCGGGGGGAACCGGTCTCCCAGTGGCTGGTGGCGAACGCGGAGAAGGGCACCATGCCGCCGCTGCTGTTGCGCACGTACCACTTATTGATATCGCCCGGCAGCATGCGGAATTCGGCTGCCGCCTGGACATAGACTTTTTTCACCCGGCCACGATCGAGGAAGTCATTCACATAGCTTGAGCCCCAGGCGGTGGTCAGGGTGTCGTTGATGGTATCGAGCGAGACGCCCAGCGCCTGCGCTTTGCGCTCATCGACATCAATCTGTAACTGTGGGCTGTCGTCGAGTCCGTTGTGGCGCACCCGCGATAACGATTTATCGCTGGCGGCCATCTCCAGTAGCTTATCGCGCATCGCCATTAACCGGGCATGGCCGAGCCCGGCATGATCCTGCAGCTGCAGGTCAAAGCCCGACGAACTGCCCATGCCAGTAATGGCCGGCGGACTGCTGGCGATCACCCGACCCTCTTTAATCTTCTGAAACGCTTTTGTGGCGCGATCAATAATCGCGAACGAGGTGCGATCGGCACCGGGACGATCTTCCCAGTTTTTCAGTCGGACAAACAGCCGCGCCACGTTCTGACCGTTACCGCCAGGCCCGGCGCCGATGGTCGAGAACACCGACAGCACATTGGCCTGTTCTTCGGTCAGATAGTAATTTTCGACTTTTGCCACCACGGCGGCAGTCTGCTCTAAGGTGGCACCGGCCGGAAGCTGGACCTGGGTCAGAAACACGCCGCGATCTTCCAGCGGCAGGAAAGAAGTGGGCAGACGCAGAAACAGAAAGGCCATCAGGCCGATAAGCGCAAGATAGAGCAGCAGCCAGCGGCCGCCCTTACGCAGAATACCTGCCACGCCGTGCTGGTAACGGTCCGCGTTTTTATTGAAGTGACGGTTGAACCAGCCGAAGAAGCCGCCACGCCCGTGCGACTCGCCGGGCTTCACCGGCTTGAGCAGCGTGGCGCACAGCGCGGGCGTCAGGATCATCGCCACCAGTACCGACAACACCATTGCCGACACAATGGTGATTGAGAACTGGCGATAAATGGCCCCGACCGTGCCGCCAAAAAAAGCCATCGGCACGAAGACTGCCGACAGCACCAGTGCGATACCGACCAGCGCGCCCTGAATCTGGCCCATCGATTTGCGTGTCGCGGCACGCGGCGACAATCCCTCTTCACTCATCAGGCGTTCAACGTTTTCCACCACCACGATGGCGTCATCCACCAGCAGGCCGATCGCCAGCACCATGGCGAACATCGTCAGGGTATTGATACTGAAACCGCAGGCGTAGAGCACGCTGAAGGTGCCAAACAGCACCACCGGGACGGCGATGGTGGGGATCAGCGTGGCGCGGAAGTTCTGCATAAACAGGTACATCACACCAAACACCAGCACAATCGCTTCCAGCAGCGTCTTCACCACATCGGTAATTGACGCTTTGACGAATGGCGAAGTTTCATAGGCGATTTTGGCTTCCAGCCCGTGCGGAAAATAGTGGGATAACTCCTCAATACGCGCCCGCACCAGCTTGTCGGTATTCATCTCATTGGCACCCGAGGCCAGTTTGACCCCCAGACCGGAAGCGGGCTGGCCATTATAGCGGCTGAGGTAGTCATATTTTTCGGCACCGAGCGCCACGCTGGCAACATCACCCAGCGTGACCACCGAGCCATCAGGATTGTTCTTCAGGGTAATCGCCCGGAACTGCTCCGGCGTCTGCAGCATCGACTGGGCATTCACCGTGGCGTTAAGCGCCTGCTTGTCTACCGATGGCAGGCCGCCAACCTGGCCGACGGCGACCTGGGCATTCTGCGATTCGATGGCGCTGACCACATCATCGGTGGTCAGGGAGTAGGCGATCAGCTTGTTGGGATCGAGCCAGATGCGCATCGCGTATTGTGAACCATAAGCATCTACCTGGCCGACGCCATCAATGCGGCTTAGCGGATCCTGGATGTTACTGGCGACATAATCTGCAATATCCTGCTTATCCATGCTGCCGTCGGTCGAGACAAAGGCCACCATCAGAATGTTGCTGTCACCGGTTTTGTTGACCGTCACGCCCTGTGACTGCACTGCCTGGGGTAATTTACGCAGCGCGGATTGCAGCTGGTTTTGTACCTGCTGGCGCGCTTCATCCGGATCGGTGCCAGCGGTGAAGGTGAGGGTGATCTGCGCCTGGCCGGTGTTGCTGCTGTTGGATGACATGTACATCAGGTTATCGATGCCAGTCATATTCTGCTCGATCACCTGGGTAACGGTGTTCTCCAGCGTTTCGGCAGAGGCGCCAGGATAGTTAGCGGTGATCCGCACGTTGGGCGGTGCCAGGTCGGGATACTGTTCAATAGGCAGCGAAATAATGGAAAGGGTGCCGCAAAGACACAGCAAAATCGCCAGAACCCATGCAAAGATGGGTCGGTCGATAAAGAAATTCGACATTAAATCGACACTCCTCAGTGCTTTTTTATCAGGAATGAGAGCCCAGGAAAGGGTGCACCGGCAGAGCAACCGGATGATCTCTTCCACGATTTCCTGCCGACACTTACTCTACGTGCGGTCAATTAGAGAATCGTGGAGAAATTGTGGAGAAAGTGTAAATTCTCCGATTATTTAACGATGGCGGCTTTCAAGCCAGAGCACGGTCGCGGCAACGCGCGAGCGCACATCCAGTTTCCGCAACAGGTTGCGGATATGCACTTTTACCGTCTCTTCTGAGATATGCAGAATGGTGCCAATCTCTTTATTCGACAGACCGCGCGCCACCTCCTGCAGCACATCACGCTCACGCTCAGTCAGCTGGCGTAAAGGATCGGCGCTGTGCTGGCGATTGGCAAGATAACGGGCGACGCCTTCGCTGAACACTTTTTCGCCCTGGGAGGCTTGCAGAATCTGTCCCAGCAGGATCTCCGGCTCGCTGTCTTTCAGCAGATACCCATCGGCACCGGCATCCACCATGGTGAAAATATCACTGTGGGCGTCAGAGACGGTCAGCACCAGAATGCGCGAACTGATGCCTTCGTGGCGCAGGGCTTTAAGGGTATCCAGTCCCGACATGCCTTTCATATTCAGGTCGAGCAGGATCACATCCGGCTCATGCTGGCGAGCCTCTGCTAGCGCTTCCGTGCCGTTGTTGGCTTCTGCGATCACGACCAGCCGGGGATCGAGCGCCAGTAGCTGACGAATCCCCCGGCGCATCAGCGGATGATCGTCAACAATCATCAAAGTTAATGTGGGCTGTTGCATGTTCTTTTCCTTTCCCCGAACTGTTTCAGGCTGTTATGCGTGAAAGATGTCACCTGCTGCTGACACAGAATTCTGCGCCGCAGCGGCTCTGCTGTCGCCATTCGCCTGAAGCAGGCTGGCGATCGCTTATCAATAATCTGTTAACCCGCACCGGCACGCTATTCGAACTGACGCGCCGGACGCGGTGGAAAA
Organism: Pantoea brenneri; assembly: GCA_002095305.1. Classification (GTDB taxonomy): domain Bacteria; phylum Pseudomonadota; class Gammaproteobacteria; order Enterobacterales; family Enterobacteriaceae; genus Pantoea; species Pantoea brenneri. Next base: position 33,997 of record MIEI01000016.1, on the reverse strand, counting down.
CGCAGTGCGACCTGGGTGCCGCGTGGCTGGGCGCTGATGCTGAGCTTGCCGTCTAAGCGCTGCGCGCGCTCCGCCATAATGGTCAGTCCGTAGTGGCCTGGCGGTTCATCGGTGTTGCTGATGCCAACGCCGTCATCGGTAATCGTCAGTAAGTGCTCACCCTGTTCGGTGTGCTGATAATCAATGCTGATGCGCTGCGCGCTGGCGTGACGAATCGCATTCAGCAACGCTTCGCGGGCGATCTGTAAAACATGGACCTGCTGCTGCGCTTCGAGACTCTCTAAGCCTGGCTGATAGTTGAAGAGAATCTGCGCGCCGGTCTGTTCCTGCAGCGAGGCGATCATCGCCTGCATCGCCGCCACCAGATCCGCCTGTTCGATGGTCAGGCGAAAGGTAGTCAGCAGTTCCCGTAACTGGCGATAGGCATCGGCCAGCGCCTGATCAAAGTCGGCAATGATGCCGTGGGCGGCGTGGTCAGATTTATCGACGGTCCGTCGCAGCAGCGTAAGCTGAATGCGCAAAAATGACAGCGACTGCGCCAGCGAATCGTGCAGTTCGCGAGCGATAGTGGTGCGTTCCTCAATCAGCAGCATCTGCTGATGCTGCTTCTGGGCCTGCCAGATCCAGATGGCGCGTCCCAGCATCGCCGCCAGGCTGCGCATTAACTCATCCGCCGGGGCAGGGCGCGCGCCGCCAGCGCAGTTCGCCAATCTGCTGGTCGCCTGCTGCAGCGGCAGTCGTTGCCAGTCCGTGGTGGCATCACATTCACCGGCATGAAAATGAAACTGGTCGCTGTCGAGCCGAATCGCCGTCAGTTTCTCGCGGGTCAGGACATTATTGAGCACCGCTTCAAACAGGGCCGGATGCAGCGGGCTGGCGGTCAGCATCTGTGAGCTGTCGTACAGCAGCGACAGTGTGCGGTTGGCCTGAGTAAGATCTTCGGTTTTGGCGCGCACCGTGCTTTCCAGCAGCTGATAGTGTGAATGCAGGCGGGTCGCCATGCCGCTAAACGCTTGCGACAGCACCTTTAGTTCGTTCTGCTGCTCCACCCTGAGCGGCGGAAAATCAAAATTGCCGCTCTCAACATAGCGGCTGGCGGTGACCAGCGCATTGAGCGGGCGCACCACCTGCTGCCGGGTGAACCGAATAGTCAGCAGCGCCAGCGCCACAATGGCGATGACCCCGGCCAGGCTGCTGGCCGCCACCAGCCGCATTTTCAGTTCAGCATAGCGCTGCAAGCCCAGCACGAAACGGTCGATCTCGCCGACGTAAAGCGGTACCTGCTGTTGATAAGCCAGCGCATCACCCTGTTCCAGCCGCTGCTGCAATGACGGCCAGCCTGCGCGTAACCGCTGGTAGAGCAGCTTAACTTCGCGCGGCACCCAGGGGCGATCCAGCTTTTGCAGCACCGGAGCGTCGAGCGTCTGCCGGAACAGCACCAGATGTTGAGGCAGCTGCTGTGGCTGACTGCTGGCATCCCAGGCCATACGGTAACTCTGCATCCGCAGCGATCCCGCCAGATTGATCGCTTCGGCATCACGCTGGCTACTGAAGAGGGTGACTAGCGCCAGACCGGTGGTCAGCAGTGAAAGCAGCACGATGGCGCTTAACGCCTGCGCAATGCTGTGGGTAACGGAACGTTTAACAATCACATCAATAGCCCTGTAGGGAGTGCGGGATTATAAGAGAGCGGTGGCACAACGCAAAGTCCCAATACCCTGTTTATTACACAAGCCGTTACATAATGTACATAAAATGACCGCAACTGACCGTTCCCAGGAACGCACAGACAAAGGCGTTTAAAAAATAACCAGCTTTACGCCCGGCAGAGGTTGCCTTTCATTGCAGCGTTAATAATTCATCCAGTCATTAAAACACTCGCGGATCACATTTTAAGGAGCATCTGATGAAAAGACTGAATGCAGTTCTGGCTGGTGCCCTGCTGGCTACCGCCTCATTTTCAACCTTCGCTGCGCTGCCGGTTGACCGTGACCAGGCGCAGAGTATGCAGAGCATCGGCAACGTTTCCGTCTCTAATGTCCGTGGCTCACTGGATGATGCGAATCGCCAGCTGTCACAAAAAGCGGAAGAGATGGGCGCCAGCCACTATCGCGTTATCGGTGTCGACAACCCGGGTGACTCCAGCCTGTGGACCGGCACCGCAGAGATCTACCGCTAATCCCACCCTCCCGGTTTCCATCCCTGTAGCTTTTACCGGCCCGTTTGCGGCCGGTTTTTTTGTTTTTGTGCATCAGAACCGATTCTTACAAATCAACCCGTGCAGCCTCCCACTATATTTTGCTTCGTTCTTGCAGAACGGGTAGGATTCATCGCCGTTAATTCCCGCGCTGCTTTCGCTAACTCACAGGCAGACGCACAGAGGAAAATACCCCATTTCGCATGGCATAACGCAATCGTTTGGATGTACTGCGACTGATGGTCAGGACAAACAGGAAAGCTATGAAATCGAATAAAAAATCTGCGGCCGAGATGCGCGCTGCAAAAAGACGCTGGCTTAATTCGCACGACAGCGGCTATCAAAAGGCGATGGGCAACCGTCACGTACAGATGATTGCTATCGGCGGCGCCATCGGCACCGGTCTGTTCCTGGGGGCCGGTGGCCGTCTGCAGGCGGCCGGACCGGCGCTGGCTATCATCTATCTGGTGTGCGGCATCTTCTCCTTCTTTATCCTGCGTGCCCTGGGCGAACTGGTATTACATCGCCCCAGCAGCGGCAGCTTCGTCTCCTATGCCCGTGAATTCCTCGGTGAAAAAGCGTCATACGTCGCAGGCTGGATGTATTTCGTGAACTGGGCCATGACCGGTATCGTCGACATCACCGCCGTCGCGCTCTACATGCACTACTGGGGCGCGTTTGGCGATGTGCCACAGTGGGTCTTCGCGCTTGGCGCGCTGGCCATCGTAGGCACCATGAACATGATTGGCGTGAAGTGGTTCGCCGAGATGGAGTTCTGGTTCGCGCTGGTCAAAGTGCTGGCGATTGTGCTGTTTCTGGTGGTAGGCGTGGTGTTCCTCGGCACCGGCAAACCGCTGGATGGCAACAGTACCGGTTTCCATCTGATTAGCGACAACGGCGGCCTGTTCCCGCATGGCTTACTGCCGGCGCTGGTACTGATTCAGGGGGTGGTATTTGCCTTCGCCTCGATTGAGCTGGTCGGCACTGCGGCCGGCGAATGTAAAGACCCGAAAACCATGCTGCCAAAAGCGATCAATAGCGTGATCTGGCGTATCGGCCTGTTCTATGTCGGGTCGGTGGTGCTGCTGGTGATGCTGCTGCCGTGGAATGCCTATCAGGCAGGTCAGAGTCCGTTTGTGACCTTCTTCTCGAAGCTGGGCGTGCCTTACATTGGTAGCATCATGAATATCGTGGTACTGAGCGCGGCGCTCTCCAGCCTGAACTCCGGCCTTTACTCGACCGGACGTATTCTGCGTTCCATGTCGATGGGCGGATCGGCACCAAAATTCATGTCAAAGATGAACGGTCAGCAGGTGCCTTATGCCGGTATTCTGGTCACCATCGGCGTCTACGTGATTGGCGTGGTGCTTAACTACTATGTGCCTTCGCAGGTATTCGAGATTGTCCTGAACGTCGCTTCGCTGGGAATTATCTCTTCCTGGGCATTTATTGTGGTATGCCAGCTGCGGCTGCGTAAGGCGATCAAAGAAGGCAAAGCGGATGACGTCAGCTTTAAGCTGCCAGGCGCGCCGTTTACCTCGTGGCTGACGCTGCTGTTCCTGTTCAGCGTGCTGGTGTTGATGGCGTTTGATTATCCGAACGGCACCTACACCATCGCCTCAATCCCGCTGATTGCGGTGATTCTGGTGCTGGGCTGGTTTGGGGTCCGTAAGCGCGTCAGCGCTATTGCGGAAACCGAACACGATCACCATGAAGAAGAGCCGAAGCCAGCCCGACTGGCAGATGAAAGCTCGCACTAATCTCAGCGCGTCGTGAATAAGCCAGCCTGCGGGCTGGCTTTTTTATTGCCGTTTATCCAGCGCGGCGGCAGGCGAATTCAGATAGTTTTCCCGGCGGCTTCATCCTATGATGGCAGACTCCCTTTATGCTGTAGCGGAGCGCGCATGTCGTTTAAGATCAATATCATCAAAGATAAGTTGCTGTCTGATAACTGGTTTGTGCTACGCAACTTCACCTATGAAATCACCGACCGGCGTGACAAAGTGATTCGCCATAAACGCGAAGTCTACGATCGCGGCAACGGGGCGACTATCCTGCTGTATAACCGCGAAAAGAACAACGTGGTGCTGACGCGTCAGTTCCGCATCGCCACCTACGTCAACGGTAACCACAGCGGCATGCTGATCGAAGCCTGCGCTGGCTTACTCGACGACGATTCACCCGAAGATTGCATTCGCAAAGAGGCGATTGAAGAGACCGGTTATGCGGTAGGCGAGGTAGAAAAACTCTATGCCTGCTACATGTCGCCGGGCGGAGTGACCGAGCTTATCCACTTTTTCGCTGCTGAGTATAATGAATCGCTGCGCGACAATGCGGGCGGCGGGGTTGAGGATGAATCGATCGAGGTGCTGGAGATCGCTTTTCCTGAGGCGCTGGCGATGGTCAAAGATGGCCGCATCTGCGACGGTAAAACCGTGATGTTGTTACAGCATGCGCAGTTAGCGGGCTGGTTAAAGCCGTAACGCGCGCAGCGAACCGATCCGATTTTATCCTGAGTAGCGGTGGCTGATGCGTTACTTTTCACTGAACCATGGCTGCTTTTTAAGCAGTTAATCGCGCTTTCTGGACGGGTTCACAGAATGCGGCCGCCGTCGGGCCCGTTGATGCGCTATCATCTCCACTCTGAGTATTCGGGGATCGATTTTCTTAATGTCGTATTGGATGAAATCGCTGTGGCTGTCGTCTTCGCTGTTGGTTGCCTCTGTGCAGGCCGAACCGTTGCAGAAGTCGTTTAACGACTGGCAAATGACCTGTAACAACGCGGCATTCTGCGTGGCACGCAATATTCCGGGCGACAAAGGATTAGTAATGACGATTTCGCGTCATGCGGGGGTCAATGACCGCCCGCTGCTGCGTATCGACTATGGCAGCGCCTACAGCGGTGAGCTGAAGGGCGGGCCGCTGCAGGATAATCTGTTGCTCGACCAGCGTCGCCTCAAACCCGATCTGAAACACTGGACGGTAGAACCCCATCATCTCGCCACCAGCAACGCCATCGCCATCGATGAATTCCTTGATTTGGTACTGGACGCAAAAACCGTGCAGCTCACCTACGATCCCAATGCCCTGATCTCGCTGCGCGGCATGAAAGCGGCACTGCTGCTGATGGATGATGTGCAGGGCAGGGTGAATGGCATGAGTGCCTGGGTTAAGCGCGGCGACCGGGCCAGCTGGGATGTGCCGCCGTCACCGACTCTGCCGCCATTACCGCCCGCGCCGCCTCAGCCTGCTGCGCTGACCCGCGAAGAGACCAGCGGACTGATCGATTACGGCACCTGGCGCATCAATACCGACTCCTGTTCGCTGGACCCGATGCGGCGCGAAGTGAGCGTGGCGCCGCTGACCGATCAGAAAGCGCTGCTGCTGGTGAGTTGCGAAATGGGCGCTTACAACGTGATCGATCTGGCGTTTGAAGTGACGCGCAGTCAGCCTTACGTGGCGAGAGGGGTGACGCTGACCCTGCCATTTACGCCACCGGGTACCAGCGAACGCCAGCTTGAGTTGATTAATGCGGATTACGATGCGGCTACCGGCCAGCTCTATACCTTTGGCAAAGGACGCGGATTAGGCGACTGCGGCAGAGCGACACGCTGGCAGTTTGACGGCACGCGTTTTGTGCTGGCGGAGTATGCTGAAGAATCGACCTGTGACGCCTGGCACAGCAGCGATGACTGGCCCACCCTGTGGGTAAGCCAGTCCGCCAGTACGGTGCAGCAACGTTAACGAATCGCCTGCACCATCATCGGTGATCCCAGCTGGTTACCGACCAGTTCAGCCAGCATGTTGTTCACGCCATCGCTCATCGGTGTAAAGCGGGTGAGCGGTGAGCGGGTGACGACCACAAACACTCCCACATTATGCTGCGGCACCATCGCCATATAGGTAATGAAGCCGCCGCCACCGCCGGTTTTCTGAATGATGCCAGGACGTCCGGATTTTGGTCCCATATAGACCCAGCCCATTCCCAGCGCGTCGGCTTTGCCCGGCACATCCATGCCTTCAACTTTATGCAACTGGTCGCGGCGATAGATCAGCGTCTGCAGCCGATCGATCTGCGGCGTGCGCTGGTTGACCGATGAATTAAGGAACTGCTGCATCCAGCGACCCATATCATCCGGCGTGGAGTAGACGCCTCCGCTGCCAATCGCGGCCAGCGTATTGTTACAAGGGCTGGCGCCTTTCTCGGCCACCATTAACCGGCTGCACTGCTCTGGCGACGGGGTAAACGTGGTGTCTTTCATGCCGAGCGGTCGGGTAATCAGCTGCTGAAACAGCGCCGGATAAGGCGTACCCGCTGCCCGCGACAACGCATCGCTCAGTAGATCGTATCCCAGGTTGGAATAGGCGGCATCGCTGCCCGGTGCTGATTTAAGCGTGGCACCAGAGAGCCAGTCCCAGCGCTCAGCGCGTGTGGGCCAGACAAAGACCGGACGATGAGGTTTACCGCCGGGCTGCTCACGCGGCAGACCGCTGGTATGAGTCGACAGGTTAATCAGACGAATCGGCTGGCCGTTGTAGCCCGGTACCCGCGCGCCCGGCGGCGCATATTTACTGAGCGGATCGTCGAGGCGGATCTGGCCGCGCTCCGCCAGCTTTACCATCACTTCGCTGGTCATGAGCTTACTGAGTGAGGCGATGCGAATCAGCGAATCTTTTTGCGGACGCACATTGTTGCCTGGCCGGGTTTCACCAAAGCTGGCGAACACCCGCTGATTGCCATCAATGGCCACCAGCGCCATGCCGGTCGCGCCGCTGCCGTAAAAGATATGTTCCGCATAGCGATCGACAATCTGTGACGCCAGCAACGGATCGGGCGCGACCTGCGCCATGCTTTTTAATGGAAGCAGAGAAACCATTAAGGCCAGTAAATATGATGTGCGCATGTTCAACGGAGAGGGCTTCGCTATTAAATCGGCGGAAAATGGCTGCCTTAATACTTCAGGAAGTCGCCGACAGCAAACCGCAACATTCCATCAGACAGGAAGAGGCGGGCGGCCAGCGGACAGGCAGCGTAAAATAGGACGAGTCTATAGTAATCAGTTTGCGCGAGGCGGGAAGAGGGGTAAGCAGATTTTTTTCTGTTTCAGGCTATGAGCAGAAATGGCCCTTCCCGATCGGCCGGGAAGGGCAAAACCATTAAACTGGCTTGAGTAATGCTTCAGCGTGGCTGACGATGTTTTCAATCGTGAAGCCAAACTCAGGGAACAACTTACCGGCCGGCGCTGATTCGCCAAAGGTGGTCATCCCGACAATCGCACCATCCAGTCCGACATACTTGAACCAGTAATCAGCGATACCGGCTTCAACCGCCACGCGCGCTTTCACGCCGCTCGGCAGTACCGATTCACGGTAAGCGGCATCCTGTGCATCAAACAGGTCAGTAGATGGCAGAGAAACCACCCGGACTTTATGGCCACCGGTGGTCAGTTTCTCCGCGGCGCCAAGGGTGATCTCAATCTCTGAACCGGTCGCGATCAGAATCACTTCTGGCGTACCGTCGCAGTCTTTCAGCACATAACCGCCGCGCTTGATGTTCTCAATCTGCTCTGGCGTGCGCTCCGGTTGCAGCAGGTTCTGACGTGACAGGATCAGCGCCGTCGGGCCGTGATGGCGTTCTACCGCCGCTTTCCATGCCACCGCCGTCTCAACCTGATCGCACGGACGCCAGACGCTCATGTTCGGCGTCAGGCGCAGGCTGGCGATCTGCTCAACCGGCTGGTGCGTCGGGCCATCTTCACCCAGACCAATCGAGTCATGGGTATAGACCAGAATCTGCCGCGCTTTCATCAGTGCCGCCATACGCGCCGCATTACGCGCGTACTCAACGAACATCAGGAAGGTCGCGGTGTAAGGCACGAAGCCACCATGGTGAGCGATACCGTTACCAATCGCTGTCATGCCGAATTCACGCACGCCGTAGTGGATGTAGTTACCGGCCGGATCGTCTTTAATCGACTTCGAGCCTGACCAGATGGTGAGGTTACTCGGGGCCAGGTCAGCCGATCCGCCGAGGAACTCGGGCAGTAATTTACCGTAGGCTTCCAGCGAGTTTTGCGACGCTTTACGGCTGGCAATTTTCTGTGGATTGGCCTGCAGATCGTTGATGAATTTGGTGGCTTCCGCTTCCCAGGTAGACGGCATTTCGCCATTCATCCGGCGCTCATATTCCAGAGCCAGCTCAGGATGGGCCTGCTTATAGGCGGCAAATTTAGCATCCCAGGCTTTTTCGCGTTCCGCACCGGCGGCTTTGGCATCCCACTGCTGGTAGATCTCTGCCGGAATTTCAAACGGCGGATAGTTCCAGCCGAGCTGCTTACGCGTCAGCGCCACTTCTTCCTCACCCAGCGCCGCACCGTGTGACTCTTCTTTACCGGCTTTGTTCGGCGAACCGAAACCGATAATAGTGCGGCAGATAATCAGTGACGGCTTGTCAGTCACGCTCTGCGCTTCTTTGATCGCCTGGCTGACTGCTTCCGGATCGTGTCCGTCAATGTCGCCAATCACATGCCAGTTGTAGGATTCAAAGCGTTTATGGGTGTCGTCGGTAAACCAGCCTTCGGTCTCGCCATCAATCGAAATACCATTGTGGTCGTAGAAGCCGATCAGTTTGCCGAGGCCCAACGTACCGGCCAGCGAACAGACTTCGTGCGAGATCCCTTCCATCAGACAGCCATCGCCCATGAAGACATAGGTGAAGTGGTCAACGATGTCGTGATCCGGGCGGTTAAACTGCGCCGCCAGGGTGCGTTCGGCAATGGCTAAGCCGACAGCATTCGCCAGTCCCTGACCCAGCGGGCCGGTGGTGGTTTCAACGCCAGGGGTGTAGCCGATCTCCGGGTGGCCCGGGGTTTTTGAATGCAGCTGACGGAAATTCTTCAGCTCTTCAATCGGCAGATCATAACCGGTCAGGTGCAGCAGGCTGTAAAGCAGCATTGAGCCGTGACCGTTGGAGAGAATAAACCGGTCGCGGTCGAGCCAGGCGGGATTGGTCGGATTGTGTTTGAGGAAGTCGCGCCATAAGACTTCAGCGATATCTGCCATGCCCATTGGCGCACCCGGGTGACCTGAGTTTGCTTTCTGTACCGCATCCATACTCAGTGCACGAATCGCGTTTGCCAACTCTCTGCGTGAGGACATAAAGTTCTCCCTTGTTAAGAATCAGGGCGGGAAATTCCCGCCCGACTAAAAATGAACACTACAGGCGTGCGGCGAGCACATCTTCCAGCTTCTGCTGGTCAACCGCGAACTGACGGATACCGTCAGAGAGTTTTTCCACCGCCATCGGATCCTGGTTATGCTCCCAGCGGAACTCAGCTTCAGAGAGCGGCGACGGCTGATGGAAGCCTTCGGTTGATGGTTCCAGTTTACGTTCCAGCGGCGCATCGCTGTTCTGTAACTCTTCCAGCAGGTTAGGCGAAATGGTCAGACGGTCGCAGCCGGCTAGTGCCACAATCTGCTCCACTTTACGGAAGCTGGCACCCATGATGATGGTGCTGTAGCGATGCTTTTTGTAGTAGTCGTAGATGCGACGAACGGATTTCACGCCCGGATCTTCATCGACCACATAAGGTCCATCGGTTTGCGGCTGTTGTACCAGTCATAAATACGGCCAACAAATGGCGAGATCAGGAACACGCCCGCCTCGGCACAGGCTCGCGCCTGGGCAAAGGAGAATAGCAGCGTCAGGTTACAGTTGATGCCATTTTTCTCCAGCTCTTCTGCCGCGCGGATGCCTTCCCAGGTTGAGGCCAGCTTGATCAGAATACGTGAGCGGTCGATACCATGCTCTTCGTACAGGCGAACCAGTTTCTCTGCTTTAGTCACACACATGCCACGATCGAAAGAGAGGCGCGCATCCACTTCGGTCGAGACACGGCCCGGTACGCTTTTCAGAATCTCCATACCGAGGTTAATCGCCACTTTGTCGCTGGCGTTGATGATCTGCGTCTCTTTGCTGCCGCCCTGTTTTTTGGCGTAGTCGATCGCATCATCAATCAGGTGTTTATAGGCATCAAGACTGGAGGCTTTGAGGATCAGTGACGGGTTGGTGGTGGCGTCTTCCGGATGGTAATTGCGAATTGATTCGATATCACCACTGTCCGCCACCACGGTGGTGAACTGTTTTAGGGCTTCTAGCTGGTTCATTTCTAAACTCCTTGAAAAGAAAACATGAAAGCGAAAAGGGAGCACCTCAGGCCTCGTAGCCAATCTGTGGCGTGCTCTGCTACCGGGAACGCGAACCCATAACATTGCAACAGACACTTTCCGATGAAAATGCGGTTTCTCTGATTGTTGCGCTGCGAGGCGGTGCGAAGGAGCCGTCATGCGGTGTTAACCGTGGGGTGCGCCATATTCCACCTCTAAGCATAGCAGCCAGGATAAATGACGCAGGCAACACTGTAGCAATCCGTGCCGTATCAGCGACACCGGCAGCGCACGACGGTTGAGGCGGGAGTGACACGCGTAAGCATTGCCGTCAGTCAGGCGGCAATAAAGGAAGCGTCGGCGAAGGGCGACAGCAGCGGCTGGTCCGCTAAGTTGATCTGTAATCGGGACCGGGGTTTTGATGTGGTGAGTGCAGAGTAAGTGCGTTGTGGAAAGACGGCGGGAAATCGGCCTCTTCCCCGGAGGGGAATAGCCGATAACCGTTGAGTGGCGTGTTATATCATCAGGATGAATACGGGCTGCCGGGGAAACTTATTGAATCGGAGCGCAGTTAAACACTTTCAAAAAATTCTGAGAACCCGATTTTTGGATGAGGATAGTGAAACTTGTTATGGCTCAGTGGAATATACATTCCTTCAGGCTCGCCGGGCATGAAGTAATTACCTTCCCATTTGTTGGGTTCGAAAAGTCGGCTATCATTATAAACGCTGCCGATAGGCGCGTAGGTGACATCCCGTCCAAAAATGGAATACACTGCCGCATCAACAAAATTAAAATACTTAGGTATGCCGCGCAAATGGGTATCCTGAATCAGGATGCTGTGCAGTTTATCTTTTAAATAATAGAGGCTGCCGAGATCACGAATCACCTGTTCAAACGAGTGTGAACCATCATGATGAATAATGATTTTGACATTCTCTTCGCCCATCAGCACATCTCTGACATATTCCGGCAGCGTACCGTGAAACATTCTGACCCGGCTTTCAACGGCTTCAGGGTAGCTTCTTCTGGCGCGCTCGTGGGCAAACTGTAAAAAATTACGGTTGATATCGATTAAGTCGAGTTCAATACCCAGATAATGGGCACACCCCGCTAAAATTGAGGTACTTCCGCCCATAAATACCCCGACTTCAACGATTCTGTTTGCTTCGCCCAGAGACGATTTAATCGTATTGAAGATGTCATAGTAATATTTTGCTGAGCATTGGTCTTCATAATGGTCGTTGCCGGTGCCGGTGTTTCTTTTTGCAATCAGATCATCGAAGATAATGTTTTTACCCAGCCACGGAGTAAGGTCGGGTTTGAAGCCGCTGTATATTTCGATATTAAGACGCTCAGCTATCTCAGCAAAATTAAGCGATTGTAGTGTTTCGTCGGGATCTATAAAAAGTGCCATTGCTGTTATCCTTGTCGCGAGATTACTTATTATATCAATTAAAGGTCAGGCGCTAACGGATGAGCATCAAACAGAAATGAACGCTATTCTGATATTATTTATGAGTGATTGTGGCAAATGGAATAACTTTATTAGCAGCTACAGTGAAAGAGTGTATTCAGGGGGCGACGATCGTGACTCCGCAGCGCAGGCCGCGCTGCGGAGTCATGCGATCAGGCGGGAAGATTCAGCCAGTTCTTTACCGGCAGGAAATCGCGGTAGAGCGCGGCTTCAGGCGAATCCTCAACCGGCTGGTAAGCATATTCCCAGCGCACCAGCGGCGGCATCGACATCAGGATCGATTCGGTACGGCCGCCGGTCTGCAGACCAAACAGCGTGCCGCGATCCCACACCAGATTGAACTCCACATAGCGGCCGCGACGATAGAGCTGGAACTGTCGTTCACGGTCGCCCCACGGATGATCTTTACGTCGTGCCACAATCGGTAAATAGGCATCGATAAAGCCGCGGCCCACCGCCTGCATAAAGCTGAAGCAGTGCTCAAAGTCAGGGGTATTAAGATCGTCAAAAAACAGGCCGCCAATGCCGCGCTGCTCATCGCGATGTTTGAGATAGAAGTAGTCGTCGCACCACTTTTTATAACGTGGATAGATATCGTCGCCAAACGGCTGGCAAATATCGAAGGCGGTCTGATGCCAGTGCAGCGCATCCTCTTCAAAGCCGTAAAACGGCGTCAGGTCAAAACCGCCGCCAAACCACCACACCGGATCGGCTCCCGGTTTCTCAGCAATAAAGAAACGGACGTTAGCATGGCTGGTGGGCACGTAAGGATTATGTGGGTGGATCACCAGCGAGACGCCCATCGCTTCAAAGCTGCGACCCGCCAGCTCTGGCCGGTGCGCGGTTGCCGAGGCCGGCATTTGATCGCCATGCACATGCGAAAAGTTGACGCCCGCCTGTTCAAATACCGCCCCGTTGTGCAGCACACGGCTCTGCCCGCCGCCGCCGCCGGGACGCTGCCAGCTATCTTCGGCAAACTGTGCGCCGCCATCTTCTGCCGCCAGGCGGCTACAAATCTCATCCTGCAGGGATAGCAGGAATGCTTTTACGCGGGAAATATCAGCCATCTCTTCGCTTATTGTTGGTCAAAGTCTGCCGCGATTATACGCAAAATCTGGCGGCTTGCATGGCTGCGGCGGTGCTAGTGCGCTGAACAGCTGGCCACAATCAGGCGTTGTGGCGATCGAATTCATCGAAGTAGTTGACGATACCGCTGGCAATGGCAGCGGCAATCTTCTGGCGGAACGCGCTGGTGCCGAGCAACTGTTCTTCACGCGGATTGGTAATAAACGAGGTTTCAACCAGCACCGAAGGAATCGACGGCGACTTCAGTACCGCAAACGCCGCCTGTTCGGTGTGCTGGCTGTGCAGATGGTGCACCGGCCGGATCTGGTCCAGCACGTGCTTACCGAGCGTCAGGCTGTTTTTGATGGTATCGGTCTGCACCAGATCGAACAGAATTTGCTGCAGATAGTGATCCTGTTGCTGCACCTTCACGCCGCCCAGTTTGTCGGCATCGTTTTCCCGCTGCGACAGATAGCGTGCCATTGAACTGCTGGCGCCGCGATTGGAGAGCGCAAACACCGAAGCGCCATTAGCGTCCGGGCTGGTGAACCCATCGGCATGGATCGACATAAACAGATGCGCGCCGTGCTGATGGGCAATCTCGACCCGCTGATACAGCGGAATGAAATGGTCGCTGTCGCGCGTCAGTCGTACCTCAATGCGCGGATGGCTCTGTAACTGACGCTGCACATTGCCGGCGATCTCCAGCACGATGTGCTTCTCTTCCGATCCCTCTTCGCCCACCGCGCCAGAGTCAACGCCGCCGTGGCCGGGATCAAGCATGACGATGCGCTTGCCATTTTTGGCTGGTGGAGCAGGGCGCGGATGACGCGTACTGTTCTGCAGCCCAGCAGACGCCTCTTTGGCCTGAACGGCACGCGGCGATAAAATGGCCAGCGCCAGCCCGGAAAGCAGTAACTGGCGACGGTGGATCAAACGTTTAAGCAAATGCATGTGCGGGTCCGTTCAGAAGAATGTTGCCGATGTTATAGCGTAACGCTATGCCGGCTGCGATCTCTGAAACATTTCAGGGCATTACTTTGTATTTCAGTCCGCGAACAGAAAATTTGCGTTTTTTGTTTGTCGCCAGCGTGGCGAGGGTTGCGTGTGTCGAAGAATGCGTGATAATCAGCAAATTGTGGTTAGTTGCAGGTAAAGAAGATGGAAATCCGCGCCTTCCGCCAGGAAGATTTTGAAGAAGTGATCACCTTATGGGAACGTTGCGATTTGTTACGGCCATGGAACGATCCGGAGCTGGATATCGAACGTAAGATGCATCACGACCCCGATCTTTTTCTGGTCGCTGAAGTGGGCGGTGTGGTAGTGGGCACGCTGATGGGGGGCTACGATGGCCACCGCGGTGCCGCTTACTATCTGGCGGTCCATCCAGATTATCAGGGCCGCGGCTTTGCCAATGCCCTGATGAACCGGCTGGAGAAGAAGCTGATTGCCCGCGGCTGTCCGAAACTGCATCTGATGATCCGGGAAGAGAACGATCAGGTGGTAGCGTTTTACGAGAAGCTTGATTACGAGCCGGTTGATGCGCTGCTGTACGGCAAGCGTCTGATTGAAGATCGTGAATATTAATCCGTCACCCGACTATCTGCCGGATGAATATGATGGCAAAGGGCAGCTGCGGCTGCCATTTCTTTTTTGGCTGATCCTGCTGCTACAGGCACGCACCTGGCTGCTGCTGGTGATGGCCGGGGCTTCACGTCAGCAGGGCAACGATCTGCTCGCGCTGTTCTATCCTGACCAGCAGGCGTTCTGGATCGGTCTCGCGCTCGGGTTACCGGCGCTGGCGGGGCTGCTGCTGACCGGCTACCGGACGCGCTGGCCGCGTCTGTGGCAACACTGGCGCAGCGTGCTGGCGCTTTCACTGCTGGTGAATTTACTCTGGCAGGGCGTGCAGTTTATTCAGGGCGATCTGCTCAGCTCGCCGCTGCCGCTGTTACTGACGCTGTTTGACCTGCTGGCGTTGATCTGGCTGCAAAGCAACCGGCGTCTGCGCGACTGCTTTCTGCCCGAACACCATCTTAAATAAACTTTTTGCCGCTTTGCGACTCCAATCAGTTCCGCCTTTCCGGCATCGCATTAACAGGAGTTTTCATGAAAGCTGTTCGTTCCACGCTACTGATGGCCGCCGTTGTGTTGAGCGGCTGCGCCAGCAACGCCGGTTCCGGCGCTGACAGCAGCCAGCAGGTAAGCTGGTGGAATCCGCTGAGTTATCACTGGTCATCAACGCTGCCGTGGAACTGGTTTGGTTCTTCGCTGACCGTGACCGAGCAGGGCGTGGGCGGCTTAACCGCCTCAACTGCCATGAGCGAAAGCGCCATTAATGACGGACTGAACGGCGACTATAGCCTGCGTCAGGGGATGCGCAGTCAGAACGGCCAGGTGGTTTCTTTCTGGCAGGCGCTGAAGGATGGCGAGGTTAAAGTGGTGGTGTACGGTCAGTCACAGCCAGAACGCATTGAAGTGATGGACAGCAATATTGTCAGCGCTGACGGCAGCAAAGTTGGCGATCTGTTCAGCAATAAATTCACGAAAGCCTTCGATAACTGCGCGCTGGCCAGCGGAACCGATACCCGCGACGTCGCCTGCCGCGTGCCCGGCAGTCAGCATCTGACTTACGTTTACCACGGCGACTGGCACGGTCCGGAAGGGTTAATGCCTTCTGACGACACGCTGAAAAACTGGAAAATCAGCAAGATAGTCTGGCAGCGTTAAGACTGTCAGCGGCGCGTGCGGCGGGCTGTCTGGCAAGCCCGCCGTTGCCCCGTACGTCTCTCTCAATCCCCCAGCGGACGCGACCTGCCGTCCGCCTCGTCTTTTGCTGAAAACAGCATAAACTTCGCCGCCGTCTTATGCTTTTTTCGACTTTGAAATCATCAAACGATATATAAAACCGTTACTGGTTTTCACACAGTTATAAATAAACTGGTGCCTCAGCGGGTGAGATCCGCATCAAACTTTTTCAGGGTGCCAAATGACATTACAAGCGATGAAAAAAATCGTGAGCGGTATCGCCTTGTCGCTGAGCGTGGCTGGCGCAGTCCATGCTACTGAATTACTTAATAGCTCCTACGATGTGTCGCGTGAGCTGTTTGTTGCCCTGAATGCACCGTTTATTAAACAGTGGGATGCCAGCCATCCGGCCGATCCCCTGACCATTAAGATGTCACATGCCGGCTCTTCGAAGCAGGCACTGGCGATTCTGCAGGGGCTGCGCGCGGATGTGGTCACCTACAATCAGGTGACTGACGTGCAGGTGCTGCATGATAAAGGTAACCTGATTGCAGCGGACTGGAAAAACCGACTGCCTAACAACAGTTCGCCGTTTTACTCCACCATGGCGTTCCTGGTACGTAAGGGCAATCCAAAGCAGATTCATGACTGGTCAGATCTGGCCCGCAACGACGTGAAGCTGATTTTCCCCAATCCAAAAACCTCCGGTAATGGCCGTTACACTTATCTGGCTGCCTGGGGCGCTGCGGACAAAGCCGATGGCGGCGATCAGGCCAAAACCCGCGCCTTTATGACCCGGTTTTTGAAAAATGTTGAAGTGTTCGATACCGGCGGCCGCGGCGCAACTACCACCTTTGCTGAGCGTGGCCTCGGCGATGTGCTGATCAGCTTTGAGTCGGAAGTTAACAACATCCGCAATCAGTACGGTAAAGACCAGTATGAAGTGGTGGTGCCAAAGACCGACATTCTGGCGGAGTTTCCGGTGGCGTGGGTGGATAAAAATGTCGCCCACAACAACACCACTGACGCGGCCAGCGCTTACCTTAATTATCTCTATACCCCGGCTGCTCAGGCGATCATTACCCGTTACTACTACCGGGTGAATAATCCGCAACTGATGGCGGAGCAGAAAGATCGCTTCCCGCAAACCACGCTGTTCCGGGTTGAAGACGCCTTTGGCGGCTGGGATAAAGTGATGCAGACCCATTTCGTCAGCGGCGGTGAGCTCGACAAATTGTTAGCGGCGGGGCGTGGATAATGTTTGCAGCCAGCCAGAAACGCGTATTGCCCGGCTTTGGTATCAGCCTTGGCACCAGTCTGCTGTTTACCTGTTTAATTCTGCTGCTGCCAATCAGTGCAGTGCTCATGCAGCTGTCGCAGATGACGCTGCAACAGTACTGGGATGTGATCACCAATCCGCAGCTGATTGCCGCCTATAAGGTGACGCTGCTCTCTGCGGGCGTGGCTTCGCTGTTTAACGCGGTGTTCGGCATGCTGATGGCGTGGATCCTTACCCGTTACCGTTTTCCTGGTCGTACATTGCTGGATGGCCTGATGGATCTGCCGTTCGCCCTGCCGACGGCCGTGGCGGGCTTGACGCTGGCCGGTCTGTTTTCAGTCAACGGCTGGTATGGACAGTGGTTTGCCCATTTTGATATCAAAATTTCGTACACCTGGATCGGCATTGCCATCGCGATGGCGTTCACCAGTATCCCGTTTGTGGTGCGAACCGTACAGCCGGTGCTGGAGGAGTTAGGCCCGGAGTATGAAGAAGCCGCCGAAACGCTGGGTGCCACGCCGTGGCAGAGTTTCCGCCGCGTAGTGCTGCCGGAAGTCGCGCCCGCGCTGCTGGCAGGTACCGCCTTGTCGTTTACCCGCAGCCTGGGTGAGTTTGGTGCGGTGATCTTCATTGCCGGCAACATCGCCTGGAAAACCGAAGTGACCTCACTGATGATTTTCGTCCGGCTGCAGGAGTTTGATTATCCGGCTGCCAGCGCTATCGCCTCGGTGATTCTGGCCGCCTCGTTGATTCTGTTGTTCGCGATTAACACATTACAGAGCCGCTTTGGCCGTCGTCTGGGAGGCCACTAATGGCAGAGGTTTCGCAACTTAATCATGCTGCCCGCCAGCCGGTAAACTGGGGCAAATGGCTGCTGATTGGTATCGGGGCGCTGGTGTCGGTCCTGCTGCTGGTGGTGCCGATGGCCTCGATCTTCTGGGAAGCACTGAACCAGGGATTAGGCGTGGCGCTCGGCAATCTGGCGGATGGCGACATGCTGCATGCGATCTGGCTGACGGTGCTGGTCGCGCTGATCACTGTGCCGGTCAACCTGGTGTTCGGTACGCTGCTCGCCTGGCTGGTGACGCGTTTTACCTTCCCGGGACGACAGTTGCTGCTGACGCTGTTTGATATTCCGTTTGCCGTCTCGCCGGTGGTGGCCGGTCTGATGTATCTGCTGTTCTGGGGCGTTAACGGCCCGGCTGGCGGCTGGCTGGATGCACATAACATCCAGATTATGTTTGCCTGGCCCGGCATGGTGCTGGCAACGGTGTTTGTTACCTGTCCGTTTGTCGTCCGTGAACTGGTGCCGGTGATGCTGAGCCAGGGCAGTCACGAAGATGAAGCGGCGGTTCTGCTGGGCGCTTCTGGCTGGCAGATGTTCCGTCGGGTCACGCTGCCGAATATCCGCTGGGCGCTGCTGTACGGCGTGGTGCTGACCAACGCCCGCGCGATTGGTGAATTTGGTGCGGTCTCGGTGGTATCGGGATCGATTCGCGGTGAGACCTATACCTTACCGCTTCAGGTTGAATTACTGCATCAGGATTACAACACCGTTGGCGCGTTTACCGCCGCTGCGCTGTTGACGCTGATGGCAATTGTCACGCTGTTTCTGAAGAGCATTGTGCAATGGCGCTTAGCGCATCAGCACAACCGCTTGCAACAGGAGGGAAATCATGAGCATTGAGATTAACAAGATCAACAAATCCTTTGGTCGCACGTCGGTGCTGAACGATATCTCTCTTGATATTGCCTCGGGCGAAATGGTGGCGCTGCTGGGTCCGTCTGGCTCGGGAAAAACTACGCTGCTGCGCATTATTGCCGGACTGGAGCATCAGAACAGCGGTCAGATTCGGTTTCATAACCATGACGTCAGTCGCCTGCACGCCCGCGACCGTCAGGTAGGGTTTGTGTTTCAGCACTATGCGCTGTTCCGTCATATGACGGTATTCGACAACATCGCCTTTGGCCTGACGGTGCTGCCGCGTCGTGAGCGTCCGTCCACGGCGGAAATTAAACATCGCGTGACCCGCCTGCTGGAGATGGTGCAGCTGGCGCACCTGGCGAATCGTTTTCCGGCGCAGCTGTCGGGCGGACAGAAACAGCGTGTGGCGCTGGCGCGTGCTTTAGCGGTTGAACCGCAAATCCTGCTGCTGGATGAGCCGTTTGGCGCGCTGGATGCGCAGGTGCGTAAAGAGCTGCGCCGCTGGCTGCGTCAGCTGCATGAAGAGCTGAAGTTTACCAGCGTATTCGTCACCCACGACCAGGAAGAGGCGATGGAAGTGGCCGATCGCGTTGTGGTAATGAGTCAGGGCAATATCGAACAGGTCGGTACGCCAGATGACGTCTGGCGCGATCCGGCGACCCGCTTCGTGCTGGAGTTCCTTGGTGAAGTAAACCGCTTTGACGGCGAAATCCAGGGTTCACAGTTCCATGTAGGTGCACATCACTGGCCGCTGGGCTACACCTCGGCGCATCAGGCGCGGTGGAACTGTTCCTGCGTCCGTGGGAGATTGATGTTTCGCGCCGAAGCAGCCTGGAAACGCCGCTGCCGGTTCAGGTGCTGGAGATCAGTCCGCGCGGACATTTCTGGCAGCTGGTGGTGCAGCCTGCCGGCTGGCAGAGCGAGCCGTTCTCGCTGGTATTTGAAGGCGAGCAGACCGCACCGATTCGCGGCGAACGCCTGTTTATCGGCCTGCAGCAGGCGCGTCTCTATCAGGGCGACACCCCGCTGCGCGCAGTTGCCTTTGCGCAGAGCGCCTGATATTTTCTCATCAACACCGGGCGGGAGTGTGACTCCCGCCTTTTTTTTGCCATTTTTCTTTTGCACTACGCCAGGAACGACACCGTGACGACTCTCGAAGATACCATCGGCAGTACCCCGCTGATTAAGCTGCAGCGCCTGACGCCCGCCAACGGCAGTGAGGTGTGGCTCAAGCTGGAAGGCAATAATCCGGCGGGTTCGGTCAAGGATCGCGCGGCCTGGTCGATGATCCATCAGGCAGAGTTGCGCGGCGAAATCACTCCCGGCGATCAGCTGATTGAAGCCACCAGTGGCAATACCGGCATTGCGCTGGCGATGATCGCCGCGCTGAAAGGCTACCGGATGCGTCTGCTGATGCCCGATAACATGAGTCAGGAGCGGCAGGATGCGATGCGCGCTTACGGCGCGGAACTGGTGCTGGTGTCGCGCGATCAGGGAATGGAAGGTGCCCGCGACCTGGCGCAGGCGATGGCAGCGCGTGGCGAAGGCCGGGTACTCGACCAGTTCAATAATCCGGATAATCCGCTGGGCCATTATCAGACCACCGGCCCCGAGTTATGGCAGCAGTCAAACCAGCGGATGACCCATTTTGTCTCCAGTATGGGCACCACCGGTACCATTACCGGCGTCGGGCGTTACCTGAAAGAGCACAATACCGGGGTGCAGGTGATCGGTTTGCAGCCCAGTGAGGGCAGCAGCATTCCGGGGATCCGTCGCTGGCCGCTGGCCTATCTGCCGGGCATTTACCGACCCAATCTGGTCGATGACGTGATTGATATGTCACAACAGGAAGCGGAAGAGACGATGCGCGCGCTGGCGCGACGTGAAGGGATTTTCTGCGGCGTAAGCTCCGGTGGCGCGGTGGCGGGCGCCTTGCGGATCGCCGCTGCCCATCCCGGCAGCGTAGTGGTGGCGATCGCCTGCGATCGCGGCGATCGTTATCTCTCGACCGGCCTCTATCAGTAACTTCATCTCCGCCTGAACCGGCCTGCGTGCGCGTTATTGCTGCCCGCAGGCTTTTTTTTGCGTGGCCTTATGCCGTCGGCAGTGCTAAATCTGTAAGGATCGCGTAAATCAGGCTGCGCCCTGGTGCGGCTCAGGACAAAATAGCGGCAATTTTGTACGAGAGATAAAAATGAAAATCCTGCTTGTTGATGATGATGTTGAATTAGGCACCATGTTAAGCCAGTACCTGATCGCTGAAGGGTTCGATGCGCAGCTGGTGTTAACCGGTAGCGCCGGGATTCAGGGGGCGCTGTCCGGACAATACACCGCAATGATTCTGGATATCATGCTGCCCGATATGAGCGGTATTGATGTGCTGCGTCAGGTGCGGCAGAACAGCCGTTTGCCGGTGATTATGCTGACCGCGAAAGGCGACAATATTGATCGGGTCATCGGACTGGAGATGGGCGCGGATGATTACATGCCGAAACCCTGCTATCCGCGTGAACTGGTGGCCCGTCTGCGTGCGGTGCTGCGCCGGTTTGAAGAGCAGGCGCCGCAGCCGGATACCAAAGAGCCGCTGCGCTGGCGCGAGCTGACGCTCAATCCTGCCACCCGCATTACCGAATGGCAGGGCAAAGCATTTGATCTGACCGCCTCGGAATTTAACCTGCTGGATCTGCTGCTGCGCGCGCCGGATCGGGTGGTATCGAAAGATGAGCTGTCAGAAAAGGGGCTCGGTCGTCCTCGCGAAGCCTATGATCGCAGCGTCGATGTCCACATCAGTAATATCCGCCAGAAGTTAAGCGCCTTAACCGCTGACAGCGTGAATATCGAAACCGTGCGCAGCATTGGTTACCGTATTCGATGAAGCAAAGCTACCGTGGACGGATGTTCTGGAAGATTCTGATCGGCTTCTGGATAGTGTTCGTTATCATGAGCCAGTTACTCTGGCTGGGCTTTTCGCTCTCCGGTAAACGCCATGAGCCGCCTGAAATCGTCGCCATCCGGCGGACCGTCGATTTGCAAATGGCCTCTGCGGTGTCGGTGCTGGAGCGGGGCGGTCCGGCGGCGCTGGAGGATATGATGGCGGGCTGGGAGCCTAACGATCGCCAGTTTTTTACCGTGATACAGCATGCGCGTCCGGCCGGTCAGCCCAGTCTGCCCGAGCGGCTAAATTCACCGTTTGAAGGCCGGATCCCCGACCAGATTGTGCGCTGGGTGCGCGGCGCAGATAACAAAGAGTATGAGCTGCGCTACAACATTAAAGGCATGCGGGAAGACAGCAGCATGAACATGATGCCGCGCAAATTTCTCAATATTCCCGAGCCGATGTTCGTGTTTGCCGGATCGGTCGGCTTGTTGTTCAGCCTGCTGCTGGCCTGGAACCTGACACGACCGATGCGTCAGTTACGCGAAGGCTTTTCCCGGGTCGCCGAGGGCGATTTAAGCGTGCGGCTGTTTCCAATGATGCGCAAACGTCACGATGAGATTTCCAACGTGGCGGAAGCCTTTGACGCGATGGTTGAACGGCTGGAAACGCTGGTGCGGGCGCGCGAAGAGCTGCTGCACGATATCTCCCATGAGCTGCGCTCCCCGCTGGCGCGGCTGCAGCTGGCCACCGGACTGGCGCGCCAGACGCCGGAAAGCGTCGGCAGTTCACTGGATCGGATTGATGAAGAGGCGCGCCGGCTGGACAAAATGATCGGTGAATTGTTAACCCTGTCGCGCGCCGAACATGAAAGCATTCCGGATGAGCAATATTTTGACCTGACCGGATTACTTGAGGCGGTGGTCACCGATGTCCGCTATGAAGCGCAGATCCCCGGCGTCAGGGTTGAGTTTCTGGTGGATCAACAGGCCGACTACACGGTGCGCGGTAATGCGGAGCTGATACGGCGTGGCGTCGAGAACGTGCTGCGCAATGCGCTGCGCTTTTCGCTGCCCGGTCAGCAGATTGAGGTACGCTTAAGTGTGGAACAGCAGTGGCTGGCGATTCGGGTGCGGGATCAGGGGCCGGGTGTCGATGAAGAGAAGTTATCCAGCATCTTTGACCCGTTTGTGCGGGTCAATTCGCCGCTGATGGGCAAAGGCTATGGCCTTGGGTTGGCTATCGTGCGCAAAGTAGTGCTGGCGCATCATGGCGAGGTCAAAGCGATCAACCGTCCTGATGGCGGGCTTGAGCTGACGCTGCGTTTACCGCGCTGGCAGCAGCCCTGAGCCTTGCCGATTGGCAGAAACAATAACGGCACCCGAAGGTGCCGTTATGTTTAATCATTGACGCTTACTTTTTGATGCGAATCACCGGCGTTTCGCCGACGGTCACCTGGCCAGACAGCTTAATCAATTCCTTGATTTCATCCATGTTGGAGATGACAACCGGTGTCAGGGTTGATTTTGCTTTCTCTTCCAGCAGCGGCAGATCGAACTCGATGACCACGTCGCCTTTTTTGACCTTCTGGCCTTCTTCAGCGATGCGTTTGAAGCCTTCACCTTTCAGTTCAACCGTATCGATGCCGAAGTGGACAAACAGCTCAATGCCGTTATCAGACTCGATTGAAAAAGCGTGGTTGGTTTCAAAAATCTTGCCGATAGTGCCATCAACAGGCGCGACCATTTTGTTGCCGCTCGGTTTGATCGCAATACCGTCGCCCACGATTTTTTCTGCAAACACCACATCTGGTACGTCTTCAATATTCACGATTTCGCCTGACAGAGGCGCTACGATGTCAATTGTCCCAGCGCTATCTGTTTTTTCGCCAAAAAGTTTAGAAAACAAACCCATGATCTTCTCCTAAGCAGTAATTTGGGGCCAGCATCTCGCAGATTAGCAGAGCGTTTTTTCTTTGATGAACTTGTTAACCAGATTCATCAAATCATCCGCTGTCGGTTGAGCCAGTGCCTGCTCCGCCAATGCCTTCGCATCTTCGAAATTAGTATTACGAATGATTTTCTTGATGCCAGGGATAGAAATGGCACTCATGCTGAACTCGTCCAGCCCCATTCCCAGTAACAGTAGTGTAGCACGTTCATCACCTGCCAGCTCACCACACATGCCGGTCCATTTGCCTTCAGCGTGAGATGCATCAATGACTTGCTTGATTAAATTCAGCACTGATGGCGTCATTGGGTTGTACAGGTGCGAGATCAAATCATTACCACGATCGACCGCCAGAGTATACTGCGTCAGGTCGTTGGTCCCAATACTGAAGAAGTCGACTTCCTTCGCCAGATGGTGCGCGATGACGGCAGAAGCTGGGGTTTCCACCATGATGCCGACTTCAATGCTCTCATCAAACGCTTTACCTTCTTCGCGCAGCTGGGCTTTTAGCAGCTCCAGTTCCGCTTTCAGGCTGCGCACTTCTTCAACCGAAATAATCATCGGGAACATGATGCGCAGTTTGCCGAATGATGAGGCACGCAGGATGGCACGCAGCTGGGCATGCAGGATCTCTTTGCGGTCCATGGCGATACGAATCGCGCGCCAGCCGAGGAACGGGTTCTCTTCTTTCGGCAGGTTCATGTACGGCAGATCTTTGTCGCCGCCAATGTCCATGGTACGCACGATTACAGCCTGCGAACCCATCGCTTCAGCGACGGCTTTATAAGCCTGGAACTGCTCTTCTTCGCTTGGCAGCGAATCACGGTCCATGAACAGGAATTCAGTACGGTAGAGGCCTACGCCTTCAGCGCCGTTGCGCTCAGCGCCGGCGATATCACGCACGGTACCGATGTTAGCGCACACTTCTACCTGATGACCGTCCAGCGTCACCGCCGGCAGATCTTTCAGCTTGGCTAATTCATGTTTTTCAGACAGATACTGTGTCTGTACAGCTTTCAGCTCTTCCTGAATCGCTTCAGAAGGATTGACGTAAATGGTGTTGTTAACGCCATCCAGAATCAGGAAGTCGCCATTTTTGATGGTGGCGGTGACGTTACCGGTTCCGACAATTGCCGGGATCTCAAGGGAACGCGCCATGATTGAGGTGTGCGAGGTGCGCCCGCCTAAATCGGTAATAAAGCCCAGCACCTTTTTCAGGTTCAGCTGTGCGGTTTCTGACGGCGTTAAGTCTTTGGCCACCAGAATGGATTCGTCCTGAATTGCGCTCAGGTCAACGATATGCAGACCTAAAATGTTCTGCAGCAGACGTTTACCGATGTCACGTACGTCAGCCGCACGCTCTTTCAGGTATTCGTCATCTAACTCTTCCAGCGCTTTCGCCTGGCCATCGATAACAGAGTAGGCAGCGGCGTCAGCAGAGGCGTGATCTTTTTTGATCAGGTCGATGATTTCCTGCTCCAGCTCTTCATCTTCCAGCAACATGATGTGGCCTTCGAAGATGGCGGCTTTCTCTTCACCGAGGGTTTCACCCGCTTTGACGCGAATCGCTTCCAGTTGTACTGCCGCCTTACTGCGGCCATCGAGGAAGCGCTGAACTTCCTGCTCAACCTGGTCATCAGAAATTTTCTTGCGGTTGATGACGATCTCGTCTTCTTTCAGCAGCAGTGCTTTGCCGAAAGCGATACCTGGTGATGCTAAAATGCCTGAAATCATAACCTTACCTTTTAATCACGATGGCTGATTGGACTCTTTGCGGTGCCATTGTCGCGGGACACGTACTTTACGAAAGCAATAACGCGGACAGATTGTCCGCGATCAAGATGTTTGCACTCAATGGCGCAGAGGAGTCGATTTGCTGGAAAGCTGAGCGGAAATTACTCCAGTTCAGCCATCAGTTTGACCAGATGCTCAACTGCTTTTTGCTCGTCTTCACCTTCCGCGGAAAGGGTCACGACAGTCCCCTGGGTTAAACCCAGCGTCTGCAGTTTGAACAGGCTTTTTGCGCTCGCTGATTTACCGTTAGAGGTCACGGTAATTTCTGACTGGAAAGCTTTGGCTTCTTTTACGAATTGCGCAGCTGGGCGAGTGTGCAGACCGTTTGGTGCGGTAATGGTAACTTCTTGCTGGAACATTCTATTTCCCCAACGTTATCAGGATGAGTGTTTTGGATCTAAAGTCTAGCCTGGAGCCGTCACTTTAGCCTGTGTAGGTGCGCGGGTATAGCATCATGCTGGCTAACGACGCGCATGAATGAATTTTTCAATTCCGTTGCGTGTCAAAAACGATTCTACACGTCACCGGGTAATTATGCCGTTAATCGCCGTTTCGCCAAATCCGTAAATCGATTCAGCTTGATCCACTTCAAAGAGGGATTAATTTCAGGCATCGAAATAATTGGCAGTCTAAATACCAGAGCCGCGTCACTGAAATCAATCTGCAGGGTGGTGAAAGTGAGATCTGCACCACAAAAAAGCACCCAATCGGGTGCTTTTTTCGACATTTTCAGACTTTCAGCCGTTACTGCTGCAGCTCTTTTTCAGTGAACAGGTCGGCAAAAAGGGCGGTACTGAGATAGCGCTCACCGGAAGAGGGAAGGATCACCACAATGTTCTTATTGGCGAAGGCTTCATCTTCCTGCAGCTTCAGCGCTGCAGCGACCGCGGCACCGGATGAGATACCGGCCAGGATACCTTCTTCTTCCATCAGCTGACGGGCAGTGCTGATGGCTTCTTCATTGCTGATGGCAATAACCCGGTCGATCAGATTCAGATCAAGGTTGCCTGGAATAAAGCCGGCACCGATACCCTGAATCTTATGCGGGCCTGGCTTGATTTCATCGCCGGCCAGCGCCTGGGCAATCACCGGTGAATCAGTCGGCTCAACGGCGACCGAAATCAAATCTTTCTTGCCTTTGGTGTTCTTGATATAGCGACTCACGCCGGTCAGCGTACCGCCAGTGCCGACGCCAGCAATAAACACATCTACTTCACCGTCGGTATCTTCCCAGATTTCCGGACCGGTGGTTTTTTCGTGGATTTCCGGGTTGGCCGGGTTGCTGAACTGCTGTAACAGCACATATTTATCCGGGTTACTGGCGACAATCTCTTCCGCTTTCGCGATAGCGCCTTTCATGCCTTTGGCGCCTTCGGTCAGTACCAGCTGTGCGCCCAGCGCTTTTAGCAGCTTACGACGCTCAACCGACATGGTCTCCGGCATGGTCAGCGTCAGTTTGTAACCGCGCGCTGCCGCCACATAGGCCAGCGCGATACCGGTATTACCGCTGGTTGGTTCAACCAGCTCAACGCCCGGCTTCAGAATGCCGCGTTTCTCTGCGTCCCAAATCATATTGGCACCGATACGGCATTTCACGCTGAAGCTCGGGTTACGGGATTCAACTTTCGCAAGGATGCGGCCGTTACCGATGCGGTTCAGTCGAACCAGTGGCGTATGACCAATTGTCAAAGAGTTGTCTTCATAGATCTTACTCATAGCCTGCCCTTAACTGTATGAATTATTGGGAACCCTCTGAGCATACCTGTTCTGCCTGGGTGCGGAAGGAAAGAAATCGCATATCTATATGTCAGCCGGCAATAAGCCTCGTTAAAAAGAGCATAAGGCCGGCTGATGGTTCTAACGCAGCTCGGTGCGCGCCAGGTTCTGTCGATAGCGATCGACCCACATCGCCGTGGCACCGCAAACAGCAACCGGCATGATGGCGAGGTTCAGAATCGGAATCATGGTGAACAGACTAATCAGTGCGCCAAACTGCATGTTAGCGGTTTTGTGCTGTCGCAGGGCGTTGCGCATCTGCTGAAAAGGGACTTTATGGTTATCAAACGGGTAGTCGCAATACTGCACCGACAGCATCCAGGCGCTGAACAGGAACCACAGCACCGGCGCGACGGTCTGGCCAAAGCCGGGAATAAAGTAGAGCAGCAGCAGCCCGATGGCGCGCGGCAGATAGTAACCCAGCTTTTGCAGCTCACGCTTCATGATGCGCGGCACATCCTTAATCAACCCCATCCAACCGCTGTCGGGCAAGGGCTTGCCGGTCAGACGACCTCGAGCTGCTCGGCCAGCAGTCCGCAGAAGGGCGCGGCGATCCAGTTCGCCAGCGTGGAGAAGAAGTAGCTAAACACCAGCACAATCGCTATCACCGACAGCGGCCACAGCAAATAGCTCAGCCACTGCAGCCAGTCCGGGATATGGGCCAGCAGGCGGGGGATCCAGTCGCCCAGCCGGTAAAACAGCCAGATAAATGCGCCGCCCAGCATCACGATGTTAATCAGCAGTGGCATCACCACAAAACGCCGGATGCCCGGCAAACGCACCAGTTTCCAGCCCTGGCTGAAATAGTGCACACCGTTAAAATTTGAGACGGATTTCTCAAGGGCCATAAAGCCAATTCTCCTGAAGATGTTGAGCCGCGCCCACTATAACCTGGCTTTTTCCACTGACCAGCTGCCGTTTGGGTAAAAAAACAGCGAAAAAGCGTGGGTCGCCTATCTTATTTATCAGAAAATAGTGCACAGACTTGCACTTGTGTAGCAGGGCAAATACAGTTAGAGGATAAAGTTTGCCGCGGTGGCAAGGTATTGGAACAACAGAGAATACAATGATGCAGGATTTGCGTCTGATATTAATCGTTGTTGGCGCGATCGCCATTATAGCGCTCCTTCTTCACGGGCTGTGGACCAGCCGAAAAGAGCGCTCGTCAGTGTTCCGCGATCGCCCGCACAAACGTCTTAAACAACGTGATGAACATGATGAGCAGGACCTGATTGACGACGAGGACGACGGCGTCGGTGAGGTTCGTGTACGCCCTGAGCGTCATACTCATCAGGAACCGCGTTTCGATGAAGTTCGCGATCCACAGCCACAAGCGCCGCGTCAACCCGCGACCGCTGAGCCTGTGCGTCAGCCCGCGCCGCGACCTGCACCGCAGTCAGAACCTGAAAGCGATCCGCTGTTCGACACGGCCCCGCAGCCTAAGCCGCAGCCGCGTTCTGAGCCGGTCCGTCAGCAGCAACCTGCGCCGACGTTTGTCGCGCCGCCGGTGCAGGCCGATCCGCTGCTCGATTTAGATCCGCTCGAGTCGGTACAGCCGGAACCGCAGTATCAGGCTGAGCCTGAACCGCAGTCTGAGGTGATTACCGCACCTGCGCCTGAAGCCAAAGCGCCAGCAGAGAAGCCGAAAGAGGCGGTGCTGGTACTGCATGTGGCCGCGCACTCCGGTGGCGAGCTGAATGGTGAAGCGCTGCTGCAGGGGATTCTGCAGGCGGGCTTCCAGTTTGGCGAAATGAACATTTTCCACCGTCATCTCAGCCCGGCAGGCAGCGGTCCGGTGTTGTTTAGCCTGGCCAATATGGTTAAGCCGGGTTCATTCAATCCTGACCTGATGACTGACTTCAGCACGCCTGGCATCTCTATCTTTATGATGGTGCCTTCCTACGGTGATGCGAATCAGAACTTCAAGCTGATGTTACAGTCGGCGCAGCGTATCGCGGATGATGTCGGCGGTGTGGTGCTGGATGATGAGCGCCGCATGATGACACCACAGAAGCTGGAAACCTACAAAGCGCGCATTCGCGATGTGGTCGGCGTCTGAGACCTGCGCTAACGGTTATCTGAATTGTTAAAACAAACCCCCGCCTGTCGGGGGTTTTTTATCTGATGGGGCTTTATGAAATCCGTTCAGGATCAAATCACCGAACTGCGCACAACGTTGCGTCATCATGAATATCTCTACCACGTTATGGATGCGCCGGAAGTCCCCGACGCCGAATATGATCGTCTGATGCGTGAGCTGCGTGAGATGGAAGCGGCACATCCCGAGCTGATCACCCCGGACTCGCCTACTCAGCGTGTCGGTGCTGCGCCGCTGACGGTGTTCGAGCAGGTGCGTCATGAAGTCCCGATGCTGTCGCTGGATAACGCTTTTGATGAAGCCACCTTTCTGGCCTTCAACAAGCGGGTGCAGGATCGGCTGAAAAACAGTGAAGACATCACCTACTGCTGCGAACTGAAACTGGATGGCCTGGCGGTCAGCCTGCTGTACGAAAACGGCCTGCTGGTGCGGGCGGCGACCCGTGGTGACGGCACCACCGGCGAGAACATTACCGCCAATGTCCGCACCATTCGTGCCATTCCGCTGCGGCTGAAGGGTGACAACATTCCGGCGCGACTGGAAGTGCGCGGCGAAGTGTTTATGACCCAGCGCGGCTTTGAAAAACTGAATGAGGAAGCGCGGCGTACCGACGGCAAGGTGTTTGCCAATCCGCGCAATGCGGCGGCCGGTTCGCTGCGTCAGCTTGATCCCCGCATCACCGCTAAGCGTCCGCTGACCTTTTTCTGCTACGGTTTCGGCCTGCTGGAAGGCGGCGAGATCCCGCACAGCCACATGGCGCGACTGCAACAGTTCAAAGCCTGGGGACTGCCGGTCAGCGATCGGATCCGTCTGGCGCATAATGCACAAGAGGCGCTGGCTTTTTATCGTGAGATTGAGCAGCAGCGTCCCACGCTCGGTTTTGATATCGACGGTGTGGTAATCAAAGTCGATTCACAGGCGCTGCAGGAGCAGCTGGGCTTCGTGGCTCGCGCACCACGCTGGGCTATCGCCTTTAAATTCCCGGCTCAGGAGCAGATGACCTGGGTGCGCGACGTCGAGTTTCAGGTCGGACGCACCGGCGCGATTACGCCGGTGGCGCGGCTCGAACCGGTTCAGGTGGCCGGCGTTATCGTCAGTAATGCCACGCTGCACAATGCCGATGAAATTGAGCGCCTCGGCTTGCGCATCGGCGATCGGGTAGTGATTCGCCGTGCGGGCGATGTCATTCCGCAGGTGGTCAATGTGGTAACGACAGAGCGCCCCGACGACGCCCGTGAAGTGGTGTTTCCGCAACATTGTCCGGTCTGTGGTTCGGATGTTGAGCGGGTGGAAGGGGAATCGGTTACGCGCTGCACCGGCGGGCTGATCTGTGGTGCTCAGCGCAAAGAAGCGCTGAAGCACTTTGTGTCGCGCCGGGCGATGGATGTGGACGGCATGGGCGATAAGATTATCGACCAGCTGGTGGAAAAAGAGTATGTCAAAACCCCGGCTGACCTGTTCCGCCTGACCGCCGGTGTGTTGACCGGCCTCGATCGTATGGGGCCGAAATCGGCGCAAAACGTGGTGGATGCGCTGCAAAAGGCGAAATCAACCACCCTGGCGCGCTTTCTCTATGCGCTCGGCATTCGCGAAGTCGGTGAAGCGACCGCCGCTAATCTGGCTAACCATTTTGGTGAACTGGAAAAAGTGATGGATGCCGATCTGGAGGCGCTGATTGCGGTGCCGGATGTCGGCAAAGTGGTGGCGACTCACGTGCGTAACTTCATGGAAGAGGAGAGTAACCGCGAGGTTATCCGTCAGCTGGTTGAGGAGATCGGCATTCACTGGCCAGCGGTGGTGGTGGTGAGAGCCGAGGAGATCGACAGTCCGTTTGCGGGTAAAACGGTGGTGCTGACCGGTTCGCTGTCGCAGATGAACCGTGATGATGCCAAAGCGCAGTTAATTGCGCTGGGCGCAAAGGTAAGCGGCAGCGTTTCGAAGAAAACCGATCTGCTGATTGCTGGTGAAGCGGCCGGTTCCAAGCTGGCAAAAGCGCAGGAGCTGGGGATTGAGGTGATCGATGAAGCGGAAATGATCCGTCTGCTGGGTGCCTGAGATGGAGAAACATCAGCTGGTAGCGATCGCCAATACCGCGATGCCCTTTGGTAAGTACAAAGGGCGGATGCTGATCGATCTGCCCGAGCCTTACCTGCTGTGGTTTGCCCGCAGCGGGGATTTTCCGTCAGGCCAGCTGGGTGATCTGATGCAACTGACGCTGGCAATCAAAATTGAAGGCCTTGAAGGGTTGGTTAAACCGCTTAAGGCCGGCAATTAATTCTGCCCGCGCTGGCGGGCAGTGTCTCTACTTTTGCGACTCCATCACCGGCGCTTTAACCTGCTGCGCCTGCAGCTTCTCGCCACTCTTTTTGTAGCGCCCGGCGATAAATGAACAGACCATCAGTTGAACCTGATGGAAGATCATTAAGGGCAGCACAATCATCCCTACACTGCTGGCGGGAAACAGAATATTCGCCATCGGCACGCCGTTCGCCAGGCTCTTCTTCGAGCCACAAAAAAGCACCACAATTTCATCGGCACGTTTAAAGCGGAACAGACGTGATGCCAGCAGGTTGATCAGCAACACTGCGGTCAGCAGCAGTACGCATCCTGCCAGAATCCATAATAGCGTATCGACGCCCACGCGATGCCAGATGCCGTTGATGACCGCTTCACTGAAGGCGGAATAAACCACCAGCAGAATGGAAGTCTGATCGGTTTTGCCAATCAGACTGCGATGTTTCTCCACCCAGGCACCAATCCAGCGGCGGGAGAGATGACCCAGCACAAAAGGCACCAGCAGCTGCAGCATAATCTTACCGATTTGCTCCAGGCCATCTGATGGCGCATTGCTGTGCACATCCATCACCAGATTAACCAGCAGCGGGGAGATAAATACCCCCAACAGGCTCGACGCTGAGGCGCTACAGACCGCCGCTGCGACGTTACCACCCGCCATTGAGGTGAAGGCGATGGCTGATTGCACCGTCGCAGGCAGAATGCAGAGGTAGATAAAGCCGGTATAGATTTCGGGGCCGACATTCACCGGATGCCACCAGACCAGCAGCAGACCGAGCAGCGGGAACAGCACAAAGGTACTGAACATAATCCACAGATGCAGCTGCCAGTGACTGCTGCCGGCGATGATCTTTTCACGTGATAACTTGGCACCGTGCATGAAAAACAGCAGGGCGATGGCGGCCGTGGTCAGATAGCTAAAGATATCGACGAAAATGCCTTTTGCAGGCAGGAAAGACGCCAGCAACACGGTGATGATGAGTTTGACCATCATCGGATCGAGCCGTAAAAATCCCATTGTTAAAATCCGGTTAAATATTGAATAGCAATGATTGTGCGCGAAGCGGGTTTAGAAATAAAATTGATTTATTGAATTAATCTATGAGCTGAATCGATGAATTATACCCTACGACAGTTGCGAACCTTTATCGCGGTGGCGCATTACGGCGGATTCAGTCAGGCCGGGCAGGCGATCGGTCTGAGTCAGTCGGCGGTCAGCCACAGCATAAAAGAGCTGGAGGCGGAGACCGGCGTACGCCTGCTGGACCGTACCACGCGAGAAGTGATACTGACTGAAGCCGGACAGCAACTGGCGTCGCGCATGGAGCGATTGCTGGAAGAGATCAACACCACGTTGCTGGATATCCGCAGTTACGGCGAGCAGCGCAGCGGTACGGTGCGGCTGGCAGCCAGCCAGACTATTTCAGCCCATCTGATGCCACAATGCCTGGCGGCCAGTCAGAACCATTTTCCCGACATTAAAGTCATCCTCCACGATCGCGCCCAGCAGTGGGTACTGCAAAGCGTGCGCAACGCCGAGGTCGATTTCGGTATCATCATCGGTCCGCTCAGCGATACCGATTTCGATTGTCTCGCCATTCTGGATGAGCCATTTCTTCTATTGTGCCGCGATGACGATCCGCTGGCGCAGGTGGAACAGGCGCAGTGGTCGATGCTGGCGGGGCGTACCATGGTGCTACAGGATTACGCTTCAGGTAGTCGGGTGTTGATTGATGCGGCGATGCAGCAGCAGCAGATTCAGGTCGACGTGGTGCAGGATATCGGGCATCCCGCCACGCTGTTCCCGATGGTGGATGCGGGGATTGGCATCAGCATTTTGCCGGCGCTGGCCTTGCCGCTGCCGGCCGGGCGAGCGCTCACGGTGAGGCGCTTATATCCGGAGATAAATCGCAGCCTGATGCTGATTAAGCGCAAAAATCGCTCGCTGACGCCAGCCGCCGAAGCGATCTGGCAGGAGGTGCGCCAGCAGGCCGCGCTGCTGGCGCAACAACGCGCGGTCAGTCCACCGTTTTAGATATAGACATCAAGCTGGTTCGTGTCGGTTGGACGGTTGACGCCGTCCGCTTTGATTTCGCCTGGCAGTTTGCTGTCGTCATTTTTCTGCTCAGCCTGTTCGGCCTGCTTCTGCTCTAACTGGGCAATCTGCGCTTCCAGCATGGTGATTTGCGACTCATACATCTGCTGCATCTCAGCTTTTTGTTTGTCCGTCAGATCTGCATTGCTGGACAACTCTTTAAGCTGGGTTGTGATGTTCTGAATCTGTTTGCTTAGCGCGGCCACCTGCGACGCAACACTGCCGCCGCCGCTGCTGTCACCGCTACTGACTGCACTGCTTAAAATTCCGGATATAGATGACATCATTTTCTCCCTGCAAATAGTCATTAACGATTATCGGCCTGCGGAAAAATCACTTGAGAAGAAAAATGTTAAGAAGGCGAAAAGAGCGGTGAGGGCAAAATGGCCCGAATGATGAAGTGCGGAGGTGGGGGAGGAGGAAGGGGGAGCAGCAGAAACGGAAAAAGCGCCTTAAAGGCGCTTTATTCTGAATGGG
>MIEI01000015.1 GCA_002095305.1 Pantoea brenneri | reverse complement strand
ACGTCTGCGATTTGCCACTTTAAGCTGAAACATTTTCATTTTCTGCATGAAACCTCGACATTACAGGACCACCAGGCTAATGTTGGGCATCCAGATGTCTAAACGTTTATATGGTTATAAGAGGTGAGCAGGCTATGCCAATCAGGGTTCCCGACGAATTACCGGCAGTGAATTTTTTGCGTAACGAAAACGTCTTTGTGATGACCTCGTCACGCGCCAGTGTTCAGGAGATCCGTCCGCTTAAAGTGTTGGTACTGAATCTGATGCCGAAAAAGATCGAAACGGAAAATCAGTTCCTGCGCCTGCTCTCAAATTCACCGTTACAGATCGATATTCAGCTGTTACGCATCGACAGCCGGGAGTCACGTAACACGCCGACTGAGCATCTCAATAACTTCTACTGCAATTTTGAAGATATCCAGCACGACAACTTTGATGGCTTAATCGTGACAGGTGCTCCGCTGGGACTGGTCGACTTTAATGATGTGGCGTATTGGCCACAGATCCAGCGCGTGCTGCACTGGGCCAAAGAGCATGTTACCTCAACGCTGTTTGTCTGTTGGGCAGTGCAGGCGGCGCTTAATATTTTGTATGGCATTCCAAAGCAGACCAGGCATAACAAGCTGTCAGGTGTCTTTGAGCATCAGATATTGCATCCGCATGCCTTACTGACCCGCGGATTTGATGATAATTTCCTGGCGCCGCATTCACGTTATGCTGATTTCCCGACGCAGTTGATTACCGATTATACCGATCTGGAATTATTTGCTGAATCGGAACAAACCGGTGCCTACCTGATGGCGAGTAAAGACAAACGACTGGTGTTTGTTACCGGTCATCCTGAATACGATGCGTTGACCTTATCGGGTGAATATCACCGTGATTATGAAGCCGGCCTTAATCCTGAGGTGCCTTATAACTACTTCCCACAGGATAATCCGGCACTGCCACCGCGTGCCGCCTGGCGTAGCCATGGTAATCTGCTGTTCTCTAACTGGCTTAACTACTACGTCTATCAGATTACACCGTTTGATTTACGCCGCATGAATCCGACTCTTGAATAGCGCCGGGATATCCTCAACTGAACCGTGTTAGCCGCTGGCGACACGGTTTTTTTTGCCTGAAATTGACGGTGAAAATTGTTCCCTTAAAAAATAAAAGTTTAACTACTTTAAAAACAATCGGATGGATAATTTATGTCAATAAAATGGAAATAGTTTTTGATTTAGAAAATTAAATGAATATGCTCTGATCCTGTAGTTCACAAAACAGTCGATCCGGGGATACGCGTTATTCGATCCTCTGAATACAGGAGAGCGCCAGCATGACAGATTCTGTGATCAGCCATACCCTGACCTTCAGCCAGCCCTTTAACCATGCCGAACAGCAGTTGCTGACTGCCGAGGCGATTCTGTTTTTAGATGCGCTGGTTACGCGCTTTGCCTCACAGCGTGACGCGTTACTGACGGCCCGCCAGCTGCGACAGCAACAGTACGATCAGGGTTATCTGCCCGACTTTGATATGGAAACAGCTTCCATTCGCGCTAGTGAGTGGGCAATCCGTTCGATTCCGGAAGATTTGAAGGATCGTCGGGTCGAAATTACCGGTCCGCCGGATCGCAAAATGGTGATTAACGCCCTGAATGCGAATGTAAAAGTGTTTATGGCAGATTTTGAGGACTCGCTGTCACCGGAGTGGAATAAGCTGATGGAGGGGCAGTTGACCCTGCGTGAAGCGGTACAGGGCACCCTGAGCTATACCAGCGATGCCGGCAAAATTTACCAGCTGCGCGCCGATTCAGCCGTGCTGATGTGTCGGGTGCGCGGCCTGCATCTATCGGAAAAGCATGTCAGCTGGCAGGGCAATCCGATTCCCGCCGGGCTGTTTGATTTCGCGCTCTATTTCTTTCACAACGTTCACCCGTTGCTGGCGAAAGGCAGCGGTCCCTATTTCTATCTGCCCAAAACCGAAAGCTGGCAGGAGGTCGCCTGGTGGCGTGAGATCTTCAGCTTCAGTGAGGATCGTTTCGATCTGCCGCGCGGCACCATCAAAGCCACGGTACTGATAGAAACTCTGCCGGCGGTCTTCCAGATGGATGAGATCCTGTGGAATCTGCGCGATCACATCGTTGGCCTTAACTGTGGGCGCTGGGACTACATCTTCAGCTATATCAAAACGCTGAAACAGCATGCGGATCGGGTACTGCCGGATCGCCAGTCCGTCACCATGTCTCAGCCTTTTCTGGACGCCTATTCACGCCTGCTGATCAAAACCTGTCATCGGCGCGGCGCGTTTGCGATGGGCGGCATGTCAGCGCTGATCCCGAGTAAAGATCCGGCGCGTAATGCCTGGGTGCTGCAACGCGTTACGGAAGATAAGCAGCGCGAAGCGAACAACGGTCATGATGGCACCTGGATCGCCCATCCCGGTCTGGCGAACACCGCGATGGCGGTATTTGATGCGGTGCTGGGCAACCGGCTTAACCAGCTATCGGTCACACGGGAAGAGGATGCGCCGATCGACGCGACCACGCTGCTGGCGCCCTGTTCCGGTGAACGCACTGAAGCGGGTATGCGCGCCAATATTCGCGTAGCGCTGCAATACCTTGAAGCCTGGATCAGCGGCAACGGCTGTGTGCCGATTGATGGCCTGATGGAGGATGCCGCCACGGCAGAGATTGCCCGCACCTCAATCTGGCAATGGATACGTCATCAGCAAACCCTGAGCAGTGGTCAGCAGGTCACCGCTGAACTGTTCCTGCGCTGGCTGAACGAAGAACTCCATCTGTTGCAGCAGAGCCTGGGCGAAACCCGGTTCAGTGCCGGTCGCTATGGCGAAGCGGCACAGCTGATGGCGCAAATCACCACCGAACGCGAGCTGGTCTCATTCCTTACTCTGCCGGGCTACCGCCTGATCCCCTGACTCTCGGAGACATTGCCATGACACGTACTCAACAAATTCAGCAACTCGAGCAGCACTGGCAGCACCCGCGCTGGGAAGGCATCACCCGTCCTTACAGTGCGGCAGAGGTGGTAAATTTGCGCGGCTCGGTACAGCCCGCCTGCACTCTGGCCCAGCGCGGTGCGGAAAAACTGTGGGCGCTGCTTAACGGAGACGCGAAGAAGGGTTACATCAATAGTCTGGGCGCGTTAAGCGGTGGGCAGGCATTACAGCAGGCAAAGGCCGGTATAGAGGCGATCTATCTCTCTGGCTGGCAGGTGGCTGCCGATGCCAACGTGGCGGGACAGATGTACCCGGATCAGTCGCTCTATCCGGTTAACTCGGTACCTGAAGTGGTGACGCGCATCAATCAGACCTTTCAGCGCGCCGACCAGATTCAGTGGTCCAGCGGGATTGAAGCGGGTGACAGTCGCTATACCGACTTCTTTCTGCCGATCGTTGCCGATGCCGAAGCGGGATTCGGCGGCGTGCTGAATGCGTTTGAGCTGATGAAAGCGATGATTCAGGCGGGAGCGGCGGCCGTTCACTTTGAAGATCAGCTGGCGGCGGTGAAAAAATGCGGTCATATGGGCGGTAAAGTGCTGGTACCGACGCAGGAAGCGATACAAAAACTGGTGGCTGCCCGGCTGGCGGCCGATGTCATGGGCGTGCCCACGCTGCTGCTGGCGCGTACCGATGCCGATGCAGCCGATTTGATT
Source organism: Pantoea brenneri (assembly GCA_002095305.1). Classification (GTDB taxonomy): domain Bacteria; phylum Pseudomonadota; class Gammaproteobacteria; order Enterobacterales; family Enterobacteriaceae; genus Pantoea; species Pantoea brenneri. The sequence continues at coordinate 71,595 of MIEI01000015.1, read as the reverse complement.
ACCTCAGACTGCGATGAATACGATCGTCCTTTCATCAGTGGCGACCGCACTGCAGAGGGGTTCTTCCGCACCAATGCCGGTATCGAGCAGGCGATCAGCCGCGGTCTGGCTTATGCCCCTTACGCTGACATTCTGTGGTGTGAAACCTCGACGCCCGATCTGGCTATGGCGCAGCGTTTTGCCGATGCCATCCACGCCCGCTATCCCGGTAAATTGCTGGCCTATAACTGTTCGCCATCGTTCAACTGGAAAAAAAATCTCGACGATCGCACCATCGCACAGTTTCAGCAGGCGCTCAGCGAGATGGGCTATCGCTTCCAGTTCATCACGCTGGCCGGGATTCACAGCATGTGGTTCAACATGTTTGACCTGGCTCACGCCTATGCGCAGGGCGAGGGCATGCGCCACTATGTTGAGAAAGTGCAGCAGCCTGAATTTGCCGCGCGCGATCGCGGTTACAGCTTCTCATCGCATCAGCAGGAAGTGGGCACCGGCTATTTTGATCGGGTCACCACCACCATCCAGGGCGGTAAATCGTCGGTGACGGCGCTGACCGGTTCGACTGAAGAGCACCAGTTCTGAGTAAATCCCTGCCAGTCTCCTGCCCGGCTGTTCGCGGGCGGGCTTTTATCGAAGCTGATTATGCCGCCACGCGAATCGCTGATTGCGCACACCATCCTGCAGGGCTTCGACGCACAATATGGCCGCTTTCTCGACATCACGGCCGGAGCCCAGCAGCGCTTTGAACAGGCTGAATGGCAGGCGGTGCAACAGGCCATGAAAGCAAGAATCCATCTCTACGATCATCATGTCGGGCTGGTCGCCGATCAGCTGCGGGTGCTGAACGGTGCAGCCTGCTGGGATAAGGCGTTCTGGCGACGGGTAAAGGGCCAGTATGAAAGCTTATTGCCTGGCTATCCGCGCTATGAAATTGCAGAGAGTTTCTTTAATTCGGTCTACTGCCGGCTGCACGGTCATGCCGATTTGCAGCCAGAACGGCTATTTATCTTCAGTTCTCAATCACCGTCAGCACAGATAAGTCCGTCGCGGCCGCTGGCGCGCGGCTATCAGCCACAGCAGGGCTGGCAGGCGTTGATCGGACAGGTGCTGCGTGATTTACCGTTAACCTTGCCATGGCAGCATCGCGAACGTGATATCGGCTGGATTGTGCGCCACCTGCAGACGCAGTTTCCGCAGCTGGAGCAGGGCTGGCTTGAGGTCAGTTGCGAACTGTTTTATCGCAATAAAACTGCATGGCTGGTGGCGCGTCTGCACCTGCCGGATGCCATCCATCCCTGTCTGTTGCCGATTCAGCGCAGCGCGACGGGCGAACTGTGGATCGATACCTGTCTGACCGATGTGGATGACGCCAGTATTGTGTTTGGTTTCGCCCGCGCGTATTTCATGGTTTATGCGCCGATGCCCGCAGCGCTGGTGGCGTGGCTGCAGCCGATTCTGCCAGGCAAAACGCTGGCCGAACGTTATATGGCGATTGGCTGCCAGAAGCATGGCAAGACCGAAAGTTACCGCGAATACCTGCAGGCGCTGGAACAGAGTGAAGCTGAATTTGAGATCGCACCTGGCATTCGCGGCATGGTGATGCTGGTCTTCACGCTGCCTGGCTTTGATCGGGTGTTTAAAGTGATTAAAGATCGCTTCGCGCCGCAAAAAGAGGTAACGGAGGCCCAGGTGCGCGCCTGCTATCAGCAGGTTAAAGAGCACGATCGCGTCGGACGAATGGCGGATACTCAGGAGTTTGAGCAGTTCGCGCTGCCGCTGGCGCGTATCTCGCCTGAACTGCTGGCCGAACTTAACGCCTGCGCGGCGGAGAAGCTGAAGATTGAAGGCGACCGGCTGATCATTCGGCACCTGTGCTCGAACGCCGCATGCAGCCGCTTAACCTCTATCTGGCGCAGGCCAGTGCCGAACAACGGCGTCAGGCGATTGAGGAGTATGGCAATGCTATCCGGCAGCTGGCGGCGGCGAATATCTTCCCGGGCGACATGCTGTTTAAAAACTTCGGCATAACCCGCCATGGCCGGGTGGTGTTTTACGACTACGATGAGCTCCGACCGATGCAGGAACTGCACTTCCGTGAGGTGCCGGCCGCGCGCTATGAAGAGGATGAACTCAGCGCCGAACCCTGGTACAGCGTCGGGCCGGACGATGTATTTCCGGAAACCTTCCGTTATGCCCTATGCAGCGACGCTGCCATCGGTGCTTTGCTGCTGGAACTGCATCCGGAGATTTTTGAGGCCCGCTGGTGGCGGGCCCAGCAACAACGCATTGCCGGGGGACACGTGGAAGAGGTGATTGCCTGGCGGCAGGCGCAGCGCTTCTGCGTGCGCTACGCGACGGAGGCAGTCAGCGACCACTGTACGCCAGCGTGACCTGACGCGCTTCACGGATCACCAGCGCACCCAGTTCGGTAATGCGATCGTCGGTCATCCTGGCGATCGGACCGGAGATGGAGAGGGCCGCAAACGGCTCGCCGTGTTCGTCATAGATCGGTGCTGCAACACAGCGCAGTCCAAGCGCATGCTCTTCATCATCAAACGAGAAGCCCGCTTTACGCACCTGCGCCAGATTCTCTTTCAGGCTCTGCGGCGACATCAGGGTCTTCGGCGTGTAGTAATGCAACCCTTTCTGATGCAGCAGCGTCGTGACCTGCTCATCGCTGAGATGGGCCAGAAACGCTTTGCCGGCTCCCGACGCGTGCATGGGCAGCTTGCCGCCAATCGGTGCGGACATGCGCATCAGCTGGGTACACTGCACCTGATCGATGATCACCGCCTGATGATCGCTGAGATCCAGCACCGCCAGATTAACCGTCTCGCCCGAGGCGTCCATCAGGCTGCGCAGTACCGGATGCACCAGCGCCAGCAGATTGCGACTCTGCAAGAAGCTGCTGCCCACCACGAAGGCATGTGCTCCGATAGTCCACAACCCCAGATCGCCCACCTGGCGGACAAACCCCTGCTGCTGCATGGTGCTGAGCAGGCGATGAGTCGTGGAGTTCGGCAAACCTGCCTGCTGTGCCAGTTCGGTCAGCGCCACGCTGCCGTGGGAATCGGCAATCAGCTCCAGCAGTGTCAGGCCGCGGGTCAGGGATTGCACCTGGCCACCCGCGGGTGCGGCAGTGGCGGCAGTGCCGCGAGGTTTTTTGCCGCGCTTAACGGGAACAGGCGTCGCCATGATCAAATCTCCTTAGGAATGTGGAAATCATTTTCGTTTTAATCACGCGCTTTGCAAATGCTGGTTTTCTGGTCAGACCTGTTCATGGCCGACCTGAAAATGTCTCAGCTAAGGTTGCTTTGTTGGTTAACCCGCTTATGACAGAATGACTAACAGCTATTTCAGCCAGCAGATTGACGTGGGTGGGCCATCAGTGAGCAATAAAATCGAAGCGCTACATCAGCAGCTCGCACAACGCATTATGGTGTTGGACGGCGGTATGGGTACCATGATCCAGAGCTATAAGCTGGATGAGCAGGATTTTCGCGGCAGCCGTTTTGCCGACTGGCCCTGCGATCTTCAGGGCAATAACGATCTGCTGGTATTGACTAAACCAGCGGTGATCCGCGAGATCCACGACGCCTATCTGGCTGCCGGTGCCGATATTCTCGAAACCAATACCTTTAACGCCACCACCATTGCGATGGCGGATTACCAGATGGAAGCGTTATCGGCCGAGATCAACTACGAGGCCGCCCGTCTGGCGCGCGTCTGCGCCGATGAATGGACGGCAAAAACGCCGGATCGCCCACGCTACGTCGCGGGCGTGCTGGGGCCGACAAACCGTACCTGCTCGATCTCGCCCGATGTTAACGATCCCGCCTACCGTAACGTCACTTTTAATCAGCTGGTGGACGCCTACCGCGAATCGACCCGTGCGCTGGTGGAAGGCGGCTGTGACATCATCATGATCGAAACGGTGTTCGATACCCTGAATGCCAAAGCGGCGATCTATGCGGTCCAGACCGAGATGGAAGCGCTCGGCGTGACGCTGCCGCTGATGATTTCAGGCACCATCACCGATGCCTCCGGCCGGACACTCTCCGGCCAGACCACCGAGGCCTTTTACAACTCCCTGCGGCACGCTGAACCACTCTCCTTTGGCCTTAACTGCGCCCTCGGACCGGACGAGCTGCGTCAGTATGTGGCGGAGCTGTCGCGCATCGCCGAGGGTTACGTCACTGCGCACCCGAACGCTGGTTTACCCAATGCTTTTGGCGAATACGATCTGGATGCGGAGCTGATGGCGCAGCAGATTGGCGAATGGGCGACTTCGGGTTTTCTGAATATTATCGGTGGCTGTTGCGGGACCACACCGCAGCATATCGCCGCCATGGTGGCGGCCGTTGAGGGCGTTGCTCCGCGTAAGCTGCCGACGATCCCGGTTGCCTGCCGTCTGGCCGGTCTTGAGCCGCTCAACATTACCGCAGAATCGCTGTTTGTTAACGTCGGCGAACGGACCAACGTTACCGGTTCAGCCAAATTCAAACGGCTGATTAAAGAAGAGAAATATAACGAAGCGCTGGAAGTAGCGCTGCAGCAGGTTGAAAGCGGTGCTCAGATCATCGACATCAACATGGATGAAGGAATGCTCGACGCCGAAGCGGCGATGGTGCGCTTCCTGAATCTGATTGCTGGTGAGCCGGATATTGCCCGCGTCCCGATCATGATCGACTCCTCAAAGTGGGAGGTGATTGAAAAAGGGCTGCAGTGCATTCAGGGTAAAGGCATCGTTAACTCCATTTCGATGAAAGAGGGTGAAGCGGCCTTTATTCATCATGCGCGCCAGGTCCGCCGCTACGGTGCGGCGATGGTAGTGATGGCATTTGATGAGGTGGGCCAGGCGGATACCCGCGCCCGTAAGATTGAGATTTGTCGCCGCGCCTATCGCATCCTGACGGAGCAGGTCGGTTTCCCGCCGGAAGATATCATCTTCGACCCCAACATTTTTGCGGTGGCGACCGGCATTGAAGAACATAACAACTACGCGATGGATTTCATCGGCGCCTGTGAGGATATCAAGCGCGAGCTGCCACATGCGATGATCTCCGGTGGCGTCTCCAACGTGTCGTTTTCATTCCGCGGCAACGATCCGGTGCGCGAAGCGATACACGCGGTATTTCTCTACTACGCCATCCGCAAAGGCATGGATATGGGCATCGTCAACGCCGGCCAGCTGGCGATTTATGACGATCTGCCGGCGGAGCTGCGCGATGCGGTAGAAGATGTGATCCTCAATCGCCGTGATGACGGGACCGAGCGGTTGCTGGATCTGGCGGAAAAATATCGTGGCGGCAAAAGTGACGGTGCTCAGGAAAAACAGCTGGCCGAGTGGCGCAGCTGGGACGTGGTGAAGCGGCTGGAATATTCGCTGGTCAAAGGCATCACCGAATTCATTGAGCAGGATACCGAAGAGGCGCGCCAGCAGGTGCCGCGTCCGATAGAGGTGATCGAAGGCCCGCTGATGTCCGGCATGAACGTGGTTGGCGATCTGTTTGGCGAAGGCAAGATGTTCCTGCCGCAGGTGGTGAAATCGGCGCGGGTAATGAAGCAGGCGGTGGCTTATCTGGAGCCCTTTATCGAAGCCAGCAAAGAGGCGGGGCGCAGCAACGGTAAAATCGTGCTGGCCACGGTCAAAGGCGACGTTCACGACATTGGAAAAAACATCGTTGGCGTAGTGCTGCAGTGCAACAACTACGAAATTATTGACCTCGGCGTGATGGTGCCGGGCGAGAAGATCCTGAAAACGGCGCGTGAAGTGAATGCTGACATCATTGGCCTGTCGGGCCTGATTACGCCGTCGCTGGATGAGATGGTCAATATGGCGAAAGAGATGGAGCGTCAGGGCTTCACTCTACCGCTGCTGATCGGCGGCGCGACCACCTCTAAAGCGCATACGGCGGTCAAAATTGAGCAGAACTACAGCGGTCCGACGGTCTACGTGCAGAACGCCTCACGTACCGTAGGCGTGGTCTCTTCACTGCTTTCCGCCACGCTGAAAGAGGATTTTGTGGCGCGGACCCGTAAAGAGTACGAAACCGTGCGTATTCAGCATGCGCGCAAAAAACCGCGCACCCCGCCGGTATCGTTGCAGGTGGCCCGCGACAACGCCACCTCGATTGACTGGCAGAGCTATACGCCGCCGGTGCCGCATCGTCTCGGGGTCAGTCAGGTCGAGGCCAGTATTGAAACGCTGCGCAACTACATTGACTGGACGCCGTTCTTCATGACCTGGTCGCTGGCTGGCAAGTATCCGCGCATCCTGGAAGATGAGGTGGTCGGAGAAGAGGCACAGCGCCTGTTCGCCGATGCGAATGCGATGCTGGACCAGCTAAGCCAGCAGGCACTGTTGAAACCGCGCGGCGTGGTCGGTATTTTTCCGGCTAACCGGGTCGGCGATGACATCGAGATCTATCGCGATGAGCGCCGCAGTGAGTTACTGGTAGTGAGTCATCACTTACGTCAGCAGACCGAAAAAACCGACTTCGCCAACTACTGTCTGGCGGACTTTGTCGCACCTAAATCAAGCGGTAAAGCGGACTATCTCGGTGCCTTCGCGGTGACCGGCGGACTGGAAGAGGATGCGCTGGCGGAGGCGTACGATCGTCAGCATGACGACTACAACAAGATCATGGTGAAAGCGCTGGCTGACCGCCTGGCTGAAGCCTTTGCGGAATATCTGCATGAACGCGTGCGTAAAGTGATCTGGGGATTTGCGCCCAACGAAAACCTGAGTAATGAAGAGCTGATTCGCGAAAATTATCAGGGCATACGGCCAGCGCCAGGCTATCCGGCCTGTCCAGAGCATACTGAGAAAGCGGCGATCTGGACCTTGCTGGATGTGGAAAAGCAGACCGGCATGCAGCTGACCGAATCCTTTGCCATGTGGCCAGGCGCGGCAGTCTCAGGCTGGTATTTCAGCCATCCTGACAGTCGCTACTTCGCTGTGGCGCAGATTCAGCGCGATCAGGTGGAGGATTATGCGGCGCGTAAAGGGATGTCAGTGACCGAGGTCGAGCGCTGGCTGGCACCAAATCTCGGCTACGACGCAGACTAAACAAAAAAGCGGCCTGATGGCCGCCTGAGGTTGTTGCACAGTCTGGCCCGGTCAGCAGTGAAATCGAGCCAGCGCAGGATACACGGTCAGATCGGAAAGGCGCTAAAGCCAGTCCCTGGCCGCTCGGCCCGCACGATACGCACCTCATCCCTGAATTGCGCCCGTAGCCGGGTCAACGCTTTGCATTGTTCAAAAACGCTCCCGGCGTTTTTATCCGGGCAGCGGGACGCTTTCCTCTTCTGACCGCGTTCCCTGCGCATTGAGCTTAGGTGCTGCAGCCAGCTTCACCCTGATTCGGCTTTTCAGCGTCTGAAGCGTTCAGAGGGCCGTCTGAAATGTGTACCGAAGTCAACGCGATGGGAGTATACGCCCGGAGTAAAGCATCGCGGGCCAGGGATGGCCCGCGCTGAGCATGCCATGGATGGCATTTTTTGCGTCTTTACGCAGGGCGTATGCTCCCTGAGCCCGCTTTCTATCAACAGCATGAAGCGGCCCGGAGGCCGCCTCTGTTTAGTTAAAGCGAGCGTCGCGATCCGACGTCAAATCATACAGCTGGTACTTACGGCCCAGCATCTGACCACCGTCACGCGTCAGCGGCACCCAGTTGACCTGCGCCCGACCACGGGTTGGGGTGACGGTGAACAGATCCATCGGAATCGAGATGTAGAACCCTTTGGTGAAGTCACCTTCGCCATACTCTTCAGACGACACGTTGGTTTTAGTGGCATAAACACCCACCATTACGCCGCTGTCAAAGCGCTTCGACACGTCTACCGTCACACCTTTATCTTTCGCCAGATACTGACCGACGCTGGTTTTGACCAACACATCCTGCATAAACCACGGACGCCAGTAGGCGGTCAGGTTGCCGGTTGAGGCTTTGTAACGGGTAAACTGCATCATATTGTCCCAGTCACGCTGCCGGACATAGTTGGCATCAACGCCCACGGCCCAGTTGGCATCGACCGGACGATAGAGCAGCTCGCCGCCCACGCCGCCATACATGGTTTCGAGATAACCGCCATACAGCTGACCATAGAAGCCATTGCCGAGGTGGCCCATATAGTTAGCCTGCAGATCGTTAACGTAGACGTTGTTCTCAACGTAGTCGCGGATATGGGTCCGCACGCGGGGCAGGCTGGAGTCCGCTGGCGCGCGTTGTAGTTGAACTTGTCATAGTTGTTAGCGAGGTTGCCGAACAGGCTACCGCCCACCAGCAGGTGATCGGTCAGCCAGTAATCGACGTTACCCATCACGCCAACCTGATACATGTAGAAGCTTTCCGGGCCGCCCACTGACTGATTGAGCACCGGTGACAGGCTGTAGTTCAGGCGATCTTTACGGATAAACATTCCCTGCTCAGTCTGACCCGGATCCACCGGATTTTCACGCGTCTGCTGCAGCGGCTGCTCGTGGCCCAGCGGATAGCCCGCCAGCGTATTGTGCAGGCTGGCGACCGGCGTCACGGTGGTGACCTGCGGCATATTGAAGCGGGACTCGGTGACGCTGATGGTATCAATGTCCGCCGGCAGGTGGTTCATGACGATGCGGTTAGCGCGATCGACCCCTTCCTGGGTGTCGCGATATTTGGTCTGCTCGCCCGACACATACAGCGTGTGGCCTTTGGTCTGAATGCGTGGACCGTCGAGTCCGGCATTGTACTTCAGGTCAGTTAGCTGATTACCGACCACGGTCGGCTCCAGCAGCTTCGGCTGAGGCTGCGGGTTATACGCCGGTTTCTCGCTGTCGATGTGCGCCTGATGCAGATCGTTAAAGTTGGTGCGGATGGTCACACCAAACATAAAGGTGTTGCCGCGCTCGTAGCTGGCATTAATATCTGCCCAGTCGGTCACGCGATAGATGGCACCGACGTTAACTTTGCTGCTCTGCGTCAGCCGGCCGGCGAAATCATCCTGATAATCGTTGCCTTCATATTCCATCTTAAGCCGCAGCGGCTGCCACGGTGTCTGATACTCGACGCCGCCAAACAGGGCCGTTGGACCATGGAACATCTGTGAGCCATTGATCGAGCCCGCTTCGCCGACCCGTGGACGCTGACAGTAGCTGTCGCTGTAGGAGCAGAACGGGTTTTTAACCGTGCCGCTGTTGCCGAGATAGCCCCAGCCAAGGCCGAGCGTGAAGTCAAACGGACCCCAGGCTTTGCTGGCGACCAGATATTCGCTGTCGAACAGCCCGGTACCGCCAAGATCGCGGGTACCCAGCGCCACTTCCGGCAGCCAGAAACCTTCCTGCCACAAACGCAGTTTCAGATCGAAGGCTTTATCTTTGTAGCTCTGATTGCCACTGAAGTCTGACACGGCGCTGTAGCGGCGGGTACGTACATCGGTATAGCGAACGGTGGTTTCCAGCCACGGGAACAGCTGCAGCGACGCGGAGTAATAGCGGTACTGATCGTTGTCGCGCGCGTTAAGGCTGAACTCGCCCTCTCTGGCCATGCGCGCCGTCGGCACCTGCATCAGGCCAACACCACCGAAATCGGATTGTGAAGGGCCCACCGGCGCGGGCCAGGTTTCAGCCTGCGCCTGACAGGCTGTCGCCACAGAAACAGCCAACAGGCTGAAGAGATAATGTTTTTTCATCAGTCTGGTATCCGGTGAGTCAGAACGGAAAGGATGCGATTATTCAGATCGTCATAGGCGCCTGGCAGGCTCCATGATGAGAAGCCCAGCCAGATAATGCTGCCCGGTTCCACTTCGACGTGACGGTGGTTCCAGTAAGCAATCGGCACCTGCTGCGTGGCACCTGAGGGGGCGATAACCGTTGCAAAGTTTCGTTCCGCGCCGGAAAGGCGTGCATGATCGGCCAGGTATTCGCGCACTGAGCGGCCCGGTTGCCAGCTGACCTTACCTGCGCCGCTCAGCGCGCCGAGCAGTAACACCGAATCAGACCGGGTTTGCAGATAGAGATCGTAGCTGCCTTCAAGGCGGCGATTGTCGGCCGGATGCAGGCGCACCCAGTCCGGATCGAGCGAGGTGAACTGCCGGCCGGTGACCTTAATCGCGCTTAGCTGGCGGATCACCTCATCAATCGCGGCGGCACGATCGCCACTGCTGTCGGCTCGCCAGGCACGTAGCTGGCCCAGCGTCTGCTGATACTGCTGCTGTGCCACGGCGCTGGCGCCGCGTTCGGCAATGACGCTGCTGCGCCAGTCGATCGATTGCTGAAGGGCGGGCTGGCTGACCAGTTGTGCCAGATCGGGCACCTGGCTCAGTTCTGCCTGTGCTCCATTGTGCGGCGCATGGACCGTAACCTGCGCAGCAGCCTGCGCGCCTGGGGTGCTGAGCAGACTCAATCCGGCCAGCAGGAAAGTGATTTTTTTCATGATTTCGCCGGCTTCAGAATGGTGGTGTCTACGGGGAAGGCGTCAGCCGCCAGCATCTGATGGGCCTGCACCACATCGCCGCTGCTGTTATCGATCCAGAACGTGTTTTCCCACTCGCGGTTGCTGCTGTCGAGGCTCACCTGCTCATGCCAGACGCGACAGGCGATACGGTTGCCCGCCACGGTCAGCACTTCATCGGTGCCGCGCTGGAAGGTGGACCGAACCGTCCCCGCGCGGATGTTGCCCTGCTCGGTCCACTGCACGATGCGGGTCCAGCTGGCACCGTTGCTGAGATGCAGGCTATCCGCCAGCGGATCCTGCTGCAGATTACTCACGCTAATCAGGTTATCGGGTAATCCCAGCGTTTTAACCAGCCGGCCGTGCTGTGTCACCAGCATCGCCTGATCCTGCGTCACCCATTTCTGCTGGCCGGCTTCGTTGTAGCCAAGCACCACGAAGATTCGCGGGCCTTCATTGAGGCGGGCATAGAGGCTGGCGTAGGGTAATGCGTTGACCTGCTGGTCGGTGACGGTGACGTCATCCGGACCGTTAACGGCCAGCATAAGGGTCTGTTCAAGGCCTTTTTGCGTTTGTGTGCAGGCCTGCAGCAGCAGGCAAGCGAGCAGCAGAGGAAGTTGGCGCACTGTGTGTCCCTGATAAGTCATGCCAAAGTAAAAATAACCACACAGGCGTGTGGTTATGTTTAAAGGTCCTATACCCGCAGGGTTCACGTGTCGGTACAGCAAGACTGCGTTGCCCGGCAGATCACTCACCGTGGTCAGCGATCCCGCCGTTGCCCGTTTGCCGCTGTCTGGCACCTGAACACCTGCTGGGTATCCATCAACGAGTGGTGCTCGTCGTGGTCGTGGTTGTTGTACCGGTATTTGCGCCGTCACCACCGCCAGAAGCAGCAATGCCGAGCCCGACTAACGCGCCAAGTGCGCCGATACCTACAGCGGTCGACGTGCCAGCGGAGATTGCTCCCGCCTGCGCGCCAGCTGCGGCACCTGCGTCTTCCGGGGCTGCAAAAGCACTGGAAGAGACAGCAACGAAAATCAGGGCTGCACCGGCAACCATGGTTTTTTTCATAACAACGTTTCCTGCATTGAGTGAATGAAGGATGTCTGATCCGCCACATTCACCGCGCAGATAACTACGCAGCAAAGGCGACGGACAGTCCCATTGCGGGCGCGTTCAGTATAGGGCAACAAAATACCAGAGTTCAGCACCGGAAAAAGCAGGCGATCGGGCGGGGTAAAACGGCGGGATATTAAGTCAGTTTGGTTTTAACACCCTTTTATATCGGAATATTTCCGGTTAATGCCGCATATTTCACTGGTCATAAAACAGATGCAAAGCGTATTGTTCTTTTTTAGTTATATTTGGTACGGAATAAGAATAATCAGAATTTACTCAGGATTGCCTTATTTTAATACCATTAAGAATCAAAGAGTAACTGCTATCATGCACTGATTTCAGGTCCAGTTTTAACTGGATTAAGACGTAGTTAATCACGGCATGTTCAGAATTATCTTAGGTGCTTTTAAGAATTATCCAACCGGAGCGGCGGTAGCGCAGTGAATAAATTGTCCGATCCGGGCAAAAAAAGGGCGGCAATCATGCCGCCCGGATATTTTATCGCCGATTAACGCCAGGATTTATAGCGGTTAATTAAGGCATTGGTGGAACTGTCATGACTGGTAATTTTTTCGTCATTTTCCAGTTCTGGCAAAATACGGTTTGCCAGCTGCTTACCTAATTCCACGCCCCACTGATCGAAGGTGAAGATATTCAGAATCGCGCCCTGGGTGAAGATCTTGTGCTCATACAGGGCAATCAGCGCGCCGAGGCTGTACGGCGTAATTTCACGCAGCAGGATGGAGTTGGTCGGACGATTACCTTCAAAGACCTTGAACGGCACGATGTGGGCGACCGATTCGGCCGATTTACCGGCATCGGTAAACTCTTTCTCGACCACTTCGCGTGATTTACCAAACGCCAGCGCTTCGGTCTGTGCAAAGAAGTTAGACAGCAGTTTTGGATGGTGATCCGCCAGCGCATTGTGGGTGATAGCCGGTGCGATAAAGTCACACGGTACCAGCTTGGTGCCCTGATGGATCAGCTGGTAAAACGCGTGCTGGCCGTTAGTCCCCGGTTCGCCCCAGATGATCGGGCCGGTCTGGTAATCCACCGGATTACCGTCACGATCGACATACTTGCCGTTCGATTCCATATTTCCCTGCTGGAAATAGGCGGCAAAGCGGTGCATGTACTGGTCATACGGCAGAATCGCTTCGGTTTCCGCACCGAAGAAATTGTTATACCAGATGCCAATCAGCGCCAGCAGGACCGGCAGGTTCTGTTCGGCCGGGGTAGAGGCGAAGTGCTGGTCCATCGCATGCGCGCCGCTCAGCAGCTGCTCGAAGTTATCGAAGCCGATAGAGAGAATAATCGACAGGCCAATCGCTGACCACAGCGAGTAGCGACCGCCAACCCAGTCCCAGAATTCGAACATGTTGTTGGTGTCGATACCAAATTCGCCGACCGCTTTGGCGTTGGTCGAGAGTGCCGCAAAGTGTTTCGCTACGTGCTGCTGGTCACCGGCCGTTTTCAGGAACCAGTCACGCGCGCTGTGCGCATTGGTCATGGTTTCCTGGGTGGTGAAGGTTTTTGACGCCACCAGGAACAGAGTGGTTTCCGGGCTGAGGTCTTTCAGCGTTTCAGCGATATGGGTGCCGTCAACGTTGGAGACAAAGTGCATGTTCAGGTGGTTTTTGTAAGGACGCAGCGCTTCGGTCACCATGAAAGGACCCAGGTCAGACCCGCCGATACCGATGTTCACCACGTCGGTGATCGGTTTACCGGTATAGCCTTTCCATTCGCCGCTGATGATGCGCTCTGAAAAGCCCTTCATCTTGTCCAGCACCGCATTGACCTCAGGCATCACATCTTTGCCATCGACCAGAATCGGTGTGTTGCTGCGGTTACGCAGCGCAACGTGCAGCACCGCACGGTCTTCGGTACGGTTAATTTTCTCACCAGAGAACATAGACTTAATCGCGCCGCTTAAATCGGTCTCTTTCGCCAGCGCCTGTAATTTGTCGAGGGTTTCCTGGGTGATGCGGTTTTTGGAGAAATCCACCAGCATCTGATCATCAAAGGTGGCAGAGAATTTGGCAAAACGATCGGCATCCTGGGCAAACAGGTCGGCAATTTCTACCGATTTCATCTGCTCAAAATGCTGTTGCAGCGCTTTCCAGGCTGCGGTTTGTGTCGGATTGATATTTTTCATGGCAACACTCTTGTTGATATTAAGAACCGTCATTCCATCGGGGGCACATCGTACCCGGTTAGCGTTTCAGTATGACCACAGTTGCTACTGAAAGGAAAAATTTTGTCATCCGGCTGCGGGTAAGCCGGGCGCAGTCGCCGGCCTGCCTGCGCCGGATCGCCAGCATTGGCTGGTGCGAATGGCCTGCAGACGGCGACGAGATCGCGCGGCGAAAGTGTGGCGTGAACGCGGCGATAAATCCTTGTGCCGCATCAGAGATTGCTGCACTGGCTGAAGCCATTTAGCACTCTAGTCGCTGTAAGGCAGGTAAATTTGTTTTACGGTGCGCCGCAAAGCAAAAATCTGCCTGCCTCTGAGATTGACAGCAGAGCCAGAAACCGATAAATGTATGCGGCTACTTGCGCACCCGTGCGCAAGCCAGAAGAGGCGCGTCGCCCAGGCAGTGTGTTGGAGGAACCGTATCCGGTGAAGACACATGATGGGGAGCGACGCCGAGGTGGGTCAACACGCGGTGTGTTGCCTGTCGGCTACAGGGGCTGAATCCTCTGGGTTGTCACCAGAAACGTCCACAGTCGGACGTTTCGCAAGGTGGGGCGCTTCTGGGTGACTCGTCTACCCGATCTGGTCTGCCCGTTTCTGCTCTTCCCTTGTGCCTGGCTGAAAGAATGTTTCCCGACCGCATTATCGCCGGCGAGAACAAGATAACCTGACACGAGGTCATACATGTCTCAAACTCTGATTGTGGCAAAATTCGGCGGCACCAGCGTAGCCGATTTTGATGCGATGAACCGCAGCGCCGACGTGGTGCTGAAAGATGCCAGTACGCGTCTGGTGGTGCTATCCGCTTCGGCGGGCATTACCAATCTGCTGGTGGCTCTGGCCGAAGGCCAGCCGCTCACCGAGCGCGCCATCCTGCTGGATGATATCCGCCGTATCCAATATGCCATTATCGATCGCTTACAGCGTCCGGACGTGATCCGCGACGAAATCGATCGGATGATTGACAACATTGCTATGCTGTCTGAAGCCGCCTCGCTGGCGACGTCGCATGCGCTGACTGATGAGCTGGTCAGCCATGGCGAACTGATGTCGTCGCTGCTGTTTGTCGAAATTCTGCGTGAACGCCAGGTGAATGCCGAGTGGTTTGACGTGCGTAAAGTGATGCGCACCGATGACCGTTTTGGCCGTGCCGAGCCGGACGTGAAGTTGCTGGCGGAGCAGGCGATTGCCCAGTTGCAGCCGCGCGTTGAGCAGGCGCTGGTCATCACTCAGGGCTTTATCGGCAGCGAAAGCAAAGGCCGCACCACCACCTTAGGCCGTGGCGGCAGTGATTACACGGCGGCGCTGCTGGGTGAAGCGCTGAAAGCGGCGCGGGTCGATATCTGGACTGACGTGCCGGGCATCTACACCACCGATCCGCGTGTGGTACCGACCGCCAAGCGCATCGACGAAATTACCTTTGAAGAAGCCGCTGAAATGGCGACCTTTGGCGCCAAAGTGCTGCACCCGGCCACACTGCTGCCGGCGGTACGCTGTGATATTCCGGTGTTTGTCGGCTCCAGCAAAGATCCGGCCGCGGGCGGAACGCGTGTCTGTAATGAAACCCGTAATCCACCGCTGTTCCGCGCGCTGGCATTACGTCGCAAGCAGACGCTGCTAACGCTGCACAGCCTTAACATGCTGCATACGCCTGGCTTCCTCGCCGAACTGTTTAATATTCTGGCCCGCCACAATATTTCCGTGGACCTGATTACCACCTCTGAAGTGAGCGTGGCGCTGACGCTCGACACCACCGGTTCTACCTCAACCGGCGACAGCCTGCTGACGCAGGCGCTGCTGACTGAGCTGTCGTCACTGTGTCGGGTCGAAGTAGAAGAAGATCTGGCGTTGGTGGCGATTATTGGCAACCAGTTGTCAAAAGCCTGTGGCGTCGGCAAAGAGGTGTTTGGCGTGCTTGAGCCGTTTAACCTGCGGATGATTTGCTACGGTGCCAGCAGCTATAACCTCTGCTTCCTGGTCCCCGGCACGGACGCGGAAAGCGTGGTCCGTACGCTGCATCACAATCTGTTCGAATAGACGCCAGCGCGTCGATCAGGCCGCGTGCGCGCGGCCTGAAAATCATCCCCATCCCGCTCTGTCCCTCTTCCTGATTTAAGCCTTATTCTACAAGACGTTAGATTCCTTCATTGCCAAATGAAATCCACTTTATTCAGGGATTTCAGTCACTTTCGTTGCGCTGCTGCTGCGCAGTTTTATAATCCCGCCGCTAAATCAATACACACATTTTAGGAAATAATATGAAAAGGTTAGTGGCAGAGGCGCTGGGCACCTTCGTGCTGGTACTGGGCGGTTGCGGGAGTGCGGTATTGTCAGCCGCGTTCCCCGGTCTGGGTATCGGTTTTATGGGCGTGGCGCTGGCATTCGGGCTAAGCGTGCTGGTAATGGCCTGTGCGGTCGGTCCTATCTCCGGTGGCCATTTTAATCCGGCGGTAACGCTGGGCCTGCTGGCGGGCGGGCGCTTTCCTGCTTCAAAGGTGATCCCTTACATTATCGCTCAACTGGCAGGCGGCATTGCGGCAGGCGCGGTGCTGTACCTGATTGCCAGCGGCCAGAGCGACTTTAACGCCGCCGCCAGCGGATTTGCGGCGAACGGCTATGGTGAGCACTCACCCGGTGGCTTTAGCCTGCAGGCTGGCATGATCGCCGAAGGGGTGCTGACGGCGATCTTCCTGATCGTTATCATGGGCGCCACCAGCCCGCGCGCGCCCAAAGGCTTTGCACCAATCGCCATCGGTCTGGCGCTGACGCTGATCCATCTGATCAGCATTCCGGTCACCAACACCTCGGTCAATCCGGCGCGCAGTACCGCCGTCGCGCTGTTCCAGGGCGACTGGGCGCTGTCCCAGCTGTGGATGTTCTGGCTGATGCCGGTCATCGGGGCGATGATTGGTGGTGCGATCTACCGCGGTTTAGGCGAAAAAGCAGCGTAATTTCGTCAACGATCGGCGGATCGGCAGCAGTCGATCCGCATTTTCCGCTCTGACCCCATCTGCGCCTTACGCCGTGATAACGAAATGTTATGATCCCGCCTTCGCCTGCGCAGTCGTTCCTGTCGGGCGTATCTCTATGGCAAACCTGCATAAATCATTACATTCTTATAAGGAAGTCTGGCCATGCTCGCCACCGTCACCCGCCTGTTCCCGCTGTGGGCCGTGCTGTTATCTGTCGCCGCCTATTATTCTCCCGCCACTTTCCTCGGCATCGGTCCGTGGGTGAGTTACCTGCTGATGCTGATCATGTTTGGGATGGGCGTGACCTTAAATATCGGCGATTTTAAACGGGTACTGACCCGGCCTGCGCCGGTGATTGCCGGCACTTTTCTGCACTATCTGGTGATGCCGTTAGCGGCGTGGGGATTAGCGAAACTGTTTCATATGCCGCCGGATCTATCCGCCGGGATGATCCTGGTCGGCAGCGTCGCCAGCGGCACGGCCAGTAACGTAATGATCTATCTGGCTAAGGGCGATGTCGCCCTGTCGGTGACCATTTCGTCGGTATCGGCGCTGGTGGGCGTGTTCGCCACGCCGCTGTTAACGCGTTTGTATGTCGATACCCATATTCAGGTGGATGTGGTTGGCATGCTGCTGAGCATCGTAAAGATCGTGGTGATCCCGATCGGCCTCGGCCTGATCATTCATCACAGCATGAACAGCGTGGTGCGTCGGGTCGAACCCTGGCTGCCGGCATTTTCTATGGTCTGCATTCTGTTGATCATCAGCGCGGTGGTGGCGGGTAGCCAGGGCTTTATCGGATCGGTTGGATTAATGGTGATCGCAGTGGTGATACTGCATAACGCGATTGGCCTGCTGGGCGGTTACTGGGGCGGTAAGCTGTTTGGCTTCGATGAGTCAACCTGCCGGACGCTGGCGCTGGAAGTCGGGATGCAGAACTCCGGTCTGGCGGCAACGCTGGGCAAGCTCTACTTCTCACCGCTGGCGGCATTGCCTGGCGCACTGTTCTCGGTCTGGCACAACCTTTCCGGTTCGTTGCTGGCCGGTTACTGGTCCGGTAAGCCGATCACCAAGGGATCAACGCGGCACGGCGAGTAACACTGCACCGCAATCTGCTTGCGCCGGGCACGTTTCGCCCGGCGCTGTAGGTTACGCCCATTCGCTGTTACTCGTAATCACGCTCATCATCCGGCTGCTCCAGCACGGTATAGGCGACGCTGCAAAACAGCGAGTTCAGACGCTTCATATCGCCCAGCAGACCCAGATGCAGTGAACTGGTCTCTATGCTCTGTACGTTCTGCTGATGCAGGCGATCGACGTGCGCATGAGAATAGCGGCGAATCATCAGGCGGAAGCGATGTTTGGCGCGGCGCAGCCGTTTGGCGCTGGTGACGTCGTGCGACAGAAACACCGACAGACTCATGCGCAGATTGGCGATCAACAGCTCCTGCAGCGCCTCCAGTTCCTTTAATCCCTCAGCGGAGAACGCGCGGCCTGCAGCCAGCGACTTATCCGCGACATCGCCGCTCATCCGCTCAATGATGTCACCGGCCTGCTCCAGGTTAAGCGACATCTCAATAATTTCACCCCAGCGGCGCGAATCTTCCGCCGGCAGATCCTCTTTCGGCATCCGCGCCAGATAGAGCTTGATGGCGGTATAAAGCACGTCAACGTCATCATCGAGCCGCCGCACTGTGCGCTCTTCACGCGGTTCGCCATGCACCACTTTGTTGAACGCTTCCAGCATCTGTTCCAGCACATCACCCATACGTAACGCCTCACGGGCGGCATTGACCAGCGCCAGCGCCGGCGTATCCAGCGCGCTGCGGTCCAGATGTTTCGGCTTCAGATGCAGATCATTTTCCACGTCATCAGAGATCAGCCGGCGGCACAGACGTGCCATCAGATCGGCAAACGGCACCATCGCCACACAGCGGATCAGGTTGTAAAAAACATGGAAAAAGATCACCAGCTCTTCGTCGTTGACCGGCAGCTTATCCAGCCAGTCCGCCACCAGATTAACGAACGGCAGGATCACCACGCAGCCAATCAGCTTAAACAGCAGGCTGCCGAGAGCGACGCGCTTGCCCGCCGCGTTGGCCGCGCTGGCATTGATCATCGCCAGCAAACCGCTACCCAGGTTGGCACCAATGACCAGGCAGAGCGCCACCTTGAATGAGATGACGCCGGTGGCGGTCAGCGTCGCGGTAATCAGCACGGCCGCCAGGCTGGAGTAACTGATGATGGCGAAGACGGCGCCAATCAGCGCATCCAGCATGATGTCGCCGGTCAGGCTGGAGAACAGCACCTGTACCCCGGCGGCCTGGGTAATCGGGCGGGCTGCTTCGACAATCAGCTGCAGCGCCAGCAGAATCAGCCCAAGGCCGATACTGGCCCGGCCGAGCTGACCGGCCCGGGTCTGCTTACGGCTGAGAAAAAACACCACGCCAAAGAAGATGAACAGCGGCGATAGCCAGGAGAGGTCAAAGGTCAGGATACGCGCCATGATGGCGGTCCCGACATCAGCACCCAGAATCACCACCAGCGCCGGCGTCAGGCTGACAAGGTTCTGCGCCACGAAAGAGGTCACCAGCAGCGTGGTGGCATTACTGCTCTGCACCAGCGTCGTCACGCCAATGCCGGCCAGAAACGCCATCGGCTTTTTCTCCACGCTGCGGCTCAGTACCCGCCGCAGATCGGCACCATACACCCGCATAATGCCGGTCCGCACAATATGGGTTCCCCACACCAGCAGGGCGACAGCAGAGAGTAAATTAAGCAGGGTTAACACGTCGCGATGCTCCTCGACCATCAGGCTTTAAGCAGCACAGACTGCCAGCCTGACGGAGAGAGCAATCTGTGAAGGGGATTGCCGGACTTTGCGTAAATTTTTCCTGTGTTTTAAGCCACCTGGCGCAAAGTCGACATCTCTAACTGTAGACCAATCTGCTGTCCGGCGGGGTGTAATTCCGCGGCGGATCGGTTCAGGACATCGACAGAAAGCTCCACTCCCTGCGCCCGGATGCGGTAGCGAATCACGTTGCCCAGCAAGCTGTGACTGAGGATTTCGGCCGGAATGCCGAGCCCTGGCGCGGTGAACTGCATCGACTCGGGGCGAATGGCCACCTGACTGTGGAAAGGCTGGCCGGTTAGCTGCGTTGCCTGTTCGGCGCTCAGCAGGTTGTAGTTGCCAATAAAACCGGCGGCAAACAGATCGACCGGCTGGGTATAGAGCGCTTCGGCGTCGCCATTCTGCACAATTTTGCCGCGGTTCATCAGCACGATGCGATCTGACAGCGTCAGCGCCTCTTCCTGATCGTGGGTAACGAACAGGGTGGTGAGATTCAGCTCGCGCTGGATACGACGGATCTGGTCGCGCAGATGACGACGGATGCGCGCATCCAGCGCCGACAGCGGCTCATCCAGCAGCAACAGGCGCGGGCGGGTGACCAGAGAACGGGCCAGCGCCACCCGTTGACACTGTCCTCCCGACAGCTGATGCGGATAGCGGCGCGCATAGTCGGTGAGTTCGACCAGCTCCAGAACTTCCTGCACCCGCTGACGAATTTGCGTCTCCGGCAGCTTCTGCATCTTCAGGCCAAAGGCGACGTTTTTCTCCACCGTCATATTGGGAAACAGCGCATAGCTCTGAAACACCATGCCAATGGCGCGCTTCTGCGGGGCCAGCGGCACGATATCCTTGTCCTGTATCACGATCTCGCCGCTGTCGACCTCGGTTAAACCGGCCAGACAGCGCAGCAGCGTCGATTTGCCGCAGCCGCTCGGGCCGAGCAGCGTCACAAATTCCCCTTCGGCGGCGCTGAAATTGATCTGTTCGAATATCGTCGTTGGCCCATAGCGCTTATTCAGTTGTCTGACCTCAAGGTAGCTCATACTCAGCCTCGTTCTGGATTCAGGGCATTGGCCAGCCAGGTGACCAGCAGCACCACAAAAAAGTAGGAGATCACCAGCGCGCTGGTGAAGTGACCACTGCCGTTACGCATGTTGTAGAGGTAAACCTGCAGCGTTTCATAGCGGTTGCCGACCAGCAGGTTAGCGAATACAAACTCACCGATCAGAAAAGAGAAAGAGAGCAGGACGGCAACCAGCATCCCTTTACGCAGGTTAGGCAGCACTACCCACAGCGCCGCCTGCCAGGTACTGGCACCGAGTAACTGGGCAGCATCGATCAGCTCTTTCAGGTTGATCGCCTGCATATTGTTGGCCAGCGCGCGGTAAATAAACGGCAGCGCGATGGTGAAGTAGCAGCCGATCAGGATCCACGGCGTACCGGTCAGCATCAGCGGTGACGAGGAGTAGAGCTGCAGCAATCCGACCGAGGACACGACCGGCGGCACGGCGAAGGGCATCAGGATCAGGATGTTCATTACCGCATCCAGCCGTGGATAGTAGTAAGCGATTACAAACATCGCAGGCAGCACCAGTACTAGCGAGAACAGCAGGGCGCCGAAGCAAATCAGCAAAGAATGGCCCAGCGCGGTCAGAAAACGCCCATCGCTCCAGAGCTGGATAAACCATTTCAGGCTGTAGCCCTGCGGCAGAATGGTATTACTCCAGTCAGATGACAGCGCGTACAGCAGCGTCGCCACCAGCGGCAGCGCCAGCAGAATAAACAGTAACCAGACCATCACCCGATGATAGAGATGTTCGGCGCGCGACATGACGGCTCCTTTCATGGTTGTCTGGCGTTGAGGTAGCTACGGCGCACCAGATACTGCTGTATCAGGGTGATCAGCGCCATAATCGCCACCAGCAGCATCGCCAGTGCGCTGCCGGTGTTGGGATCGAGCGAGATATCACCGGACACCAGCGCGGCGATACGGACCGGCACCACGTTAAAGTTGCCGGTGGTCAGGGCATAAATGGTGGCATAGGCCCCGAGCGCATTGGCCAGCAGAATGACAAAAGTCCCCAGCAGCGCCGGAAACAGAATCGGCAGGCCGATATGCCACCAGTAGCGCCAGCGGCTGGCACCCAGCAGGGCGGCGGATTCCTGCCACTCGCGCTTCAGCCCATCAAAAGCGGGATAGAGCAGCAGCACGCCCAGCGGGATCTGAAACCAGGTGTAGACCAGCACCATACCGTTACGTGAAAACAGCCTGAACGCGTCAATGACTCCATAATGACGCAGCAGCAGCGTCAGAAAACCGTTCAGCCCCAGCAGGATCACAAAGGCGAACGCCAGTGGCACGCCGGCAAAGTTGCTGGTCATGTTGGTGAACGAAATCAGGAAGCGCTGCAGGCGACCGCCGCCAAGCTGATGCAGCGAATAGCCGGTCAGCAGCGCAATCAGTAAGCCATACACGCTTGACCAGAAAGAGATATCCAGCGAAAAACGAAATGCCTGCTGATAAAACGGCGAACTCAGAATGTCGACATAGTTGTCCCAGCCCCAGCGCGTGTTCATCTCGCTCCAGAAGCTATTGATAGTGATCCACAGCAGCGGGGCGAGCTGAAAGGCAATCCAGAACAGGGCAAACGGCAGCAGCAGAAACAGCGCTAACACTTTTCCCTTCATGCACGCTGCTCCGCCAGCAGCCCGCGACAGAGCGGCTTATCGTGGGGCACCCCAAGCAGCTCACACAGGGTGCCGCACAGGTCGGTCTGCTGTGGCAGGAGGTCGGGTTGCAGCGAGAAAGCCGCACCGAAAACGAACAGGGGCACCTGAGTCTCTTCCGGCAGAATGCCACCGTGTGAGCGATCGTCGTTCATGCCGTGATCGGCAGTCACTATCACCTGATAGCCTTCGGCCAGCCAGCGCGGCATCCAGAGCGACAGCAGGCCGTCCGCTATCCGCGCCCGATTGCGGTATTGCGGTGACGAGAGGCCGGATTTATGGCCGGCATCGTCAATGTTCATCGGATGAATCAGCAGGAAGTGCGGATCATGGCGCAGCCGCAGGCTTTCGGCATCTTCAAACAGGTGTGAATCGGGATAGCTATCATCAGAGTAGAAATGTCCGTACTGAATCGGCAGCTCCGGCGCATCAGTATGACGATCGCGCGCCGCCACGAACGGCGTCCGGTTATACAGTTCACTGACCCAGTGGTAAGCGGCGGCGGCCGTGGTCAGCCCGGCAGCGCGCGCATAGTGAAATACGCTGCGCTCGCGGCTTAAGCGGTTGACGCCGTTATGAATAATACCGCTTCTGACCGGCGTAACGCCGGTCAGAATGCACTCATAGAGCGGGCGCGACAGCGACGGCAGTTCACAGGTCAGACGGTAATAATGACCGTTGCCCTGTGCACATTCGGCGTGCAGATAGCCCATTGCATGTTGCGCGACCTGATTGCTCAACCCGTCCAGCACCACCAGGATAGTCTTCATTCCGTTCTCCTTGCCGCGATTTACTGCTGCATATTGATGACGACATTTTCCTGCCACAGACGCGGCAGCATTTTCGAGGACTTATCCCAGGCGGCCTGATCGTGGATTGGACGGGCATTTTTGTATTCAGACTGCGGCAGCAGGCGAGCCTGAACATCGGCAGGCAGGGTCAGATGCTCGGCACGGATCGGTCGGGCGTAACCTTTCGCCAGATTGATCTGACCCTGGTCTGAGAAGATATATTCACGCGCCAGTTTGGCGGCATTCGGATGCTTCGCGTATTTGTTGATGATGGTGGTGTAGCCAGAGGTCACGGAGCCGTCAGACGGGATCACCACTTCGTAACGATTTTTATCGATCTGGTCACGATAGTTCAGGCCATTAAAGTCCCACACCACCGCCATTTGTACTTCGCCTTTTTCAATGTTGGCAATCACCGGATCGGTGACGCCCAGCCGGCCCTGTTTAGCCAGGTCAGCAAAGAAGGCCAGCGCCGGTTTCAGGTTCTTCTCATCGCCGCCTAAAGCGTAGTTTGCAGCCAGTACGCCATTGGCCGCCTGAGCAGCCACGCCGACGTCGCCGATAGTAACCACATACTTACCTTTTTTGAGATCGGCCCAGCTATGCGGAATATCTTTAACCTGCTGCTTGTCGATCAGGAAGGCAATGGTGCCGGTATAGGCCAGCGCCCAATTACCGTCTTTGTCTTTGGCCCAGTCGGGGATTTGATCCCAGTGGCTCGGTTTATAAGGCTGAGCAACGCCTTTCGCCACCGCCACCGGGCCGAATGCCGCGCCCACATCACCGATATCGGCGCTGGCGTTCTCTTTCTCAGCGTCAAACTTCGCCAGCTCCTGGGCGGACGACATATCGGTATCACTGTGTTTAAGACCGTATTTGCTGCTGATATCGTTCCAGGTATCTTTCCAGTTGGCCCAGCTGTCCGGCATGCCGACGCTGTTAACCTGACCTTCACTACGCGCGGCTTTTTCCAGCGCGGCAAGGTCGTTATCGGCAGCCTGCGCAACGGGCAGGGCGAGCACTACAGCACTGGCTACTACAGAGGCGATAAACGCTTTCATCTCAGTTGCTCCGGGTGTAAGTTGATGGGCCTGGCTGGTCTAGTCCAGCAAGAACCGAGCCAATGTAGCCCCTGTATATGAACGATTTATGACAAAGCGAGTGCGCGTAGCGGATAGCAGATAGCAAGCCCGCAGCGTCCCACCGCGGCAGGCAGGGTCCGGGACGTTTATCTGAACGGTTACAGTGCGGAATCGCACCAAAATGAGGCTACTGTTGTGGAGTCGATAGCACTCAAAACGGCGGACGTGATCGCCAGCGCGTTGCTGAGCCGCATACAGGCTGGTGAGTTCAGCGGCGGGCGACTGCCTGCGGAACGGGCCCTGAGCGAGGCATTTGGCACCACCCGCATTACCCTGCGTGAAGCGTTAGGCAAGCTGGAGGCGCAGGGAATGATTTACCGTGAACTGCGCCGTGGCTGGTTTATCGCACCGCCACGACTGATCTATAACCCGCTGCATCACAGCCATTTTCATGCCATGGCGACGGAACAGGGGCGTCAGGCGACCACCGAAGTGATCGCGGCTGAACAGGTCGCGGTGCAGGGCGAGATAGCGACAGCGCTGCTGCTGGCGCCGGGATCAACGGTTTACCGCATTCGCCGCCTGCGGCGCATTGACGGACGGGCGGTGCTGTACGTTGAACATTACCTTAATCCGCGTTTTTTCCCCGGCCTGCTGGATGAAGATCTTACCCGTTCACTGACCGATCTCTATGACCAGCGCTACGGTATTCGCTACGGCGGGGCGCGCTTTACCATTCTGCCCGGCCCTTTGCCCGAGATCGCCGCGCCGGCGCTGAACGTCGCGCCTGGCAGTCCGGGCCTGCTGATTACCCGGATTAATCGCGATCGGCAAAAACAGGTGATTGACTGCGACTGTGAATACTGGCGCTACGATGCGCTGTGTGTTGATGTCGAAGCCTGAGGGCCATATTGTGATTCAGGTCACACTCACGCATGATAGCGTCCGCTATTAACTCTCTTCTGAGGCGCTACATGAGTGACAAGAATCCCCTGGCCCGCCACCTTGCGACCGTATTGCAATGGGTGCTGAATCTGGGTCTGCTTAGCCTGGCGATTATCCTTATCGTCTTTCTCGGCAAAGAAACCATTCACCTGGCTAACGTGCTGTTCAGCACCGGTGAACAGGCTTCGTCCTATCTGCTGATAGAGGGAATTGTCATTTATTTCCTCTATTTTGAGTTTATCGCTTTGATTGTGAAGTATTTTCAGTCTGGCTATCACTTCCCGTTACGCTATTTTGTCTATATCGGCATTACCGCAATTATTCGCCTGATTATTGTCGATCATAAAAATCCTTTCGATACCCTCTGCTACTCCGCCGCGATCCTGATTCTGGTGGTGACGCTGTGGCTGGCGAACAGCAACCGCCTCAAACGCGAATAAACCCTCTGCCGTCGGTAACGACGGCAGGTGTTCATGCCGCGACTCTGCGCTAAACTGACGCCCTGAAAATTTTTGGGAGTGGTGCTATGTCGCAAGACGCGCTCAGCTTATTACGTGCGATCAACTGGCTTTCATCGACGCAGGCTACGCTTGCGCCGTCCCTGCTCGACTGGCTGATGGAAGAAGACTCCATGACGCGCCGTTTTGAGCAGCATTGCCAGCAGGTTACCGTAGAGCCGGTACGTGAAGGCTTTATTGATGCCAGCGAGTTGGGAGAGGAAAAAGCCTTTTTACCGGACGACAAACGCTTCTGGCTGCGGGAAGTGCTGCTGTTCGGCGACGGTGAACCCTGGCTGGCGGGTCGCACGCTGGTGCCGGAAAGTACCCTGAATGGTCCTGAGGCGATGTTGCAACAGCTGGGTACGCGCCCGCTGGGACGTTATCTGTTCTCCTCTTCAACCCTGACCCGTGATTTTATCGAACCGGGCAAGGTTGATGCGCTGTGGGGACGCCGCTCGCGTCTGCGACTGTCCGGCAAACCGCTGTTGCTGACGGAACTGTTTTTACCGGCTTCGCCGCTTTATCGCGATCTGGCCTGAGGAAATCTGTGGTGGAAAAGAGTTTACACATCAATAAATGGCAGGCCTACAGCCGCCTGATGCGCATTGATAAGCCGATCGGCACCCTGTTGCTGATGTGGCCCACCCTGTGGGCTTTATGGCTGGCTGATATGGCGATCCCGCCGCTTCCGGTGCTGCTGGTGTTTGTTGCCGGCGTTTTCGTGATGCGTGCAGCCGGCTGTGTCATTAACGACTTTGCTGACCGTAAGGTGGATGGGCATGTTGAGCGGACAAAGCATCGGCCCTTAGCTAGCGGCGCGGTCAGTTCCAGAGAAGCCAAACTGTTATTTGCCGGGCTGGCGTTGGTGGCGTTTGCGCTGGTGCTGACCATGAATCTGATGACGATATTGCTTTCGGTCGTCGGTCTGGCGCTCGCCTGGGTTTATCCGTTTATGAAGCGCTATACCCATCTGCCGCAGGTGGTGCTGGGGGCCGCGTTTGGCTGGGCGATTCCGATGGCCTGGGCGGCAGTTAGTGAGTCCTTACCTCTGGTCTGCTGGCTGGTATTCTGCGCCAACATTTGCTGGACGGTGGCTTATGACACCCAGTACGCGATGGTGGATCGCGACGATGACCTGAAGATTGGCGTTAAGTCGACCGCGATTCTGTTTGGCCGTTTCGACAAGCTGATAATCGGCCTGCTGCAACTGGCAACGCTGCTGCTGATGGCATGGGTTGGCATGTTGCTGCAGCTCAACGTGGCGTTTTACGGGACGCTACTGCTGGCAGCTGGCCTGTTTATTTACCAGCAAACGCTGATCGCCCAGCGTGAACGCCCTGCCTGCTTTAAAGCCTTCCTCAACAACAACTATGTCGGATTGGTGCTGTTCCTCGGTGTGCTGATGAACACCCCGCCGTTTACCCAGCTGTTGTGATCGTGGTGATCGACAGGCCGGGCGGGTTGCAGGCGCGCTAAGTCCCGACGCGATTCAGCGCAACGGTACCTGGCGCGCAGTCAGGCAACGAGTCAGGCAGCAGAGGATCAGGCCACGAGTCAGGCAGGAAAGGATCAGGCAACGAGTCAGGCAGGAAAGGATTAGGCTGCAACATCATTCAGGCACAAAAAAGGCGACCTTTCGGGGTCGCCTTTTTACTGCGCAGGGCATTTAGTCGTGGGCCACGGCGCTTTCGATGGTCATGCGTACATCGCTGGTGACCAGATCGGCCAGAATGTGCCAGGTCGCCAGGGTCTGCGCGACATCCGCATCACCGCTGTCGCTGATATACCCTTCATCACGCAGCGTCAGCACCAGTGAGGTGAAGACGGCTTTATCGAAGAACTCCGGCGCGTTGATACCGTGCAGCACTGACAGACGTTGTGCCAGTGTGCGGCTCTCTTTTTCCAGCGTCCCGCGGTTAATGGCTGGCTTGGCGCTAAGAATAGAGAAGGTGATGGCATAACGCTGAAGCGTTTCTCGCACCCCGGCCGCCAGCAGTTGTAGCGTACGGTAGCGCGCCGCCGTAAAGCGCAGCTGACCAGCCTCAAGCGTAATCAGTCCCTGACGCGCCAGCTCCTGACAGAGTTCGGTCAGCAGTTGCGGCAGCTCATCGGTCTGCCAGCGCAGGAACAGTTCGCTCTTCAGCATCGGGTAGATCAGACTCACCTGGCGCAACAACTCGGCTTCGCTCATGGTCTGATGCTGCTGCACAATAGCGGCAATCAGCGACGGCATCACCAGCATGTGGTGAATGTTGTTGCGATAATAGGTCATCAGCACCGCCTGCTCACGTGGCAGGATGATGATGTCGCCAATGCTGTCTTTCTCGCTCTCAAACTTATTCATGCCCATTGCATGATCCAGCAGCGCCTCTGCCGAGAGATCGGGCACCGTGGCGTTGGCTGAATAAGGCACGTTACGCAGCAGCTGGGTATAGCACTCAAGCTGCTCAATCAGCTGTTCGCGGGTTAGTGAGCGCTGACGTGAGGCGAGCAGCGCGGTGACGCACAGGTTCATGGCGTTGGCCGCGCCCGCTTCATTGATGCGTACCATTAAGCTCGCCGCGATGTCATTCACGGTGGGCGTTAACCAGCTTGGACGCTGCGGTTCGATAGGATCGATCGACTCACGCCATTCCGGCACGCGCTTGTTGAGATAGTTAACCAGCGGCAGTGGTTCGCCAAAGTTAACGTAGCCCTGGCCGAGGTTGCGCAGCTTACGTAAGCCATGCACCATCTGCATGAAGCCCTCTTTCTCTTTCGCCGCGCCGCGTAGCTCTTTGGCGTAAGTACCCACTTCCATGACATGTTCGTAGCCAATGTAAATCGGCACCAGGGTGATCGGGCGATTCCCCCCGCGCAGCATCGCCTGCAGGGTCATGGCTAAGGTGCCGGTTTTCGGATCGAGCAGGCGACCGGTGCGTGAACGTCCCCCTTCGACAAAGTATTCAACCGAGTAACCGCGGGTGAACAGTTCGCCAAGATATTCACGGAACACCGTGGCATACAGCTTGTTGCCTTTGAAGGTACGACGGATAAAGAACGCGCCCAGACGACGGAAAATCGGTCCGGCTGGCCAGAAGTTGAGGTTGATACCGGCGGCAATGTGCGGCGGCACCAGCCCCTGATGATAAAGCACGTAAGAGAGCAGCAGGTAATCCATGTGGCTGCGATGGCACGGCACATAGACGATTTCATGGCCATCCTGCGCCAGCTGACGGACTTTTTCGCCGCCATTAACATTGATGCCCTGATAGAGCCGGCTCCAGAGCCAGCCCATGACGCGGTCGGTGACGCGAATCGCTTCATAAGAGAAGTTTGCCGCGATCTCTTCCATCATCTCAACCGCATTTTGCTGCGCTTTTTCATGGGAGATTTTTTTGCTGCGCGCTTCATCTTCAACCGCTTTTTCAATCGCTTTCGATTGCAGCAGACGATTAAACAGATCCTGACGTGCCGGTAAGCGTGGGCCAACCGCCGCCAGCCGCTGGCGGGCGAAATGAATGCGCGCCACCCGGGCCAGTTTCTGGGCGATTGATTGGTCGGTGCCGTGTTCGGTTGCCATGCGGCGCAGCGAAACGGTCGGCGAGAAACGGACAAAACTGTCGCGTCCATGCCAGATCACCGCAAAGAATTTCTGCACGCCGTTCAGCACCCGCAGGTGCGGTGTATCTTCGCCCTGAACCTCACGACCAGGCGCCCGGCCAAACATCACCGTCACCGGCAGCATCTGGATATCCAGCTTGGGGTTATTGCGATGCAGGTCCAGATAATCGTGAAAAATCTTCACCGATTCGACGCTGGGCACAAAATAGGGGAACACACGCGGGCCATCGTGGATAAAAACGTGGCGCGGCAGCAGCGAACCATCAATCTCCAGCGGAGAAAGCGGGTCGGGCAGATGATGCCGCAGGCACTGCGCGCGTAAAGTCAGTAAGTCAGCCTTCGAATCGTAAGGCAAAACGTACATAATGGGCCGGGTCGGGTCCAGACCATGTTCAGAAACGGGATCGGCCGGAATGGCCTTACTCTTTACCAAAAACGACAGTGGTAAATTCAGTAATTTGTAATAAAGTTTACGCCAACCTGACATAGACAACATGAAGCCTCTTGTTAGCAAAGCGCCGCAAGCATACCAGAAAGCGCAGCGAAGATCTGTGGTGGTGCCATTTGCACGCAGCCCAGACATTGACGTCAATCCGATGAAAGGGTTCCACTTATATGGCAAATAATGCCACGGGTCTTGTAAGAATAGTAAAAGCCGCAGGTTACTCATGGCAGGGCCTGCGTGCCGCCTGGCAACACGAAGCGGCTTTCCGCCAGGAGGCGCTGGCCGCGCTGGTGGCCATTATTGTGGCCTGCTGGCTGGATGTCGATATTGTCTCTCGCATCCTGATGATCGGGGCAGTGGTGCTGGTGGTCATTGTTGAAATCCTCAACAGCGCCATCGAGGCGGTAGTGGATCGTATTGGCCAGGAGCGTCACCCTTTAGCCGGACGGGCAAAGGATATGGGCTCGGCGGCGGTGCTGATCAGCATCTTACTGGCACTGTTTGTCTGGATCGCACTGCTTTGGTCGCATTTGCGATAAGCCTTCCACAACGCGCCAGATGGCGCGTTTTGCCTGAGAATCGGTTTCCATTTCACCAATACCTGTATATACTCACAGCGACTGTATAAACAACCAGGGGGCGGGATGAAAGCATTAACCAGCAGGCAGCAGCAGGTCTATGACCTGATTCGCGACCATATTACTCAAACGGGCATGCCGCCTACGCGTGCAGAAATTGCCGCGCAGCTGGGTTTCCGCTCGCCGAACGCGGCAGAAGAGCATCTGAAGGCACTGGCACGCAAAGGGGTGATTGAGATTGTCTCTGGCGCCTCTCGCGGTATTCGCCTGTTGATGGAAGAAGAAGCATCTGAAGGTCTGCCGCTGATTGGCCGGGTTGCTGCCGGTGAGCCGATCATGGCGCAGGAGCACATCGAAACCCATTACAAAGTGGATCCGGGCCTGTTCAAACCTTCTGCCGATTTTCTGCTGCGCGTCAGTGGAATGTCGATGAAAGATATCGGGATTATGGATGGCGACCTGCTCGCGGTACATAAAACCCAGGACGTACGCAACGGCCAGGTTGTTGTGGCCCGTATTGATGATGAAGTGACGGTTAAACGCTGGAAGAAGCAGGGTGCTATTGTGCATTTGCTGCCTGAAAACAGTGATTTTGAGCCGATCATTGTCGATACGCGCGCCCAGTCGCTGACGGTAGAAGGTCTGGCGGTCGGTGTGGTTCGCAACGGCGAATGGCTCTGAGTCTGACATAACCGCGCATTCGTAGCGTCTGATGCTATTCTGTCTGCCCTAATTTTGTCGCTGCTGCTCCCCTCTCTGCAGCGACACCGAGCACGGAACTGCGAATGCGTTTTTTAACGGCTACCGACAAAAACCTCTGGCGGCTGGCGCTGCCGATGATCCTTTCTAACATCACCGTTCCCTTACTGGGGGTGGTCGATACTGCTGTCATTGGTCACCTCGACAGCCCGGTCTATCTCGGCGGGGTTGCGGTCGGCACGACAGTCACCAGTTTCCTCTTCATGCTGCTGCTGTTCCTTCGGATGAGTACTACCGGCCTGACGGCGCAGGCTTTTGGTGCCGGCGATAAAATGGCGCTGGCACGTGCGCTGACCCAGCCTTTAATTATTGCGCTGCTGGCTGGCGTGCTGTTCATCTGCCTGCGCTCGCCGATTACTACGCTGGCGGCCGATCTGATTGGCGGCGATCCCAAAGTTTTGCAACAGGCGGCACTGTTTATTCAGATCCGCTGGTTAAGTGCGCCCGCCACCCTGGCAAATCTGGTGATCCTTGGCTGGCTGCTGGGCGTGCAGTACGCGCGTGCGCCGGTCATCCTGCTGGTGATCGGCAATCTGGTCAATATTGTGCTCGATCTGTGGCTGGTGATGGGGCTGCACTGGGGAGTGGCAGGCGCGGCAACCGCGACCGCGCTGGCGGAGTATATAACGCTGGTCGTCGGGGCAGTGATGGTCTGGCGGGTATTGAAACTACGTGGCATCACCACCGCAATGCTGAAGCAGAGCTGGCGCGGCGATATTCAGCGGCTACTGCGTCTTAATCGCGACATTATGCTGCGTTCGTTAATGCTGCAGCTCTGTTTTGCCTCGCTGACCGTGCTGGGCGCACGTATCGGTCCGCAGGTGGTGGCGGTGAACGCCGTGCTGCTGATGTTTATCACCTTTACCGCCTATGCGCTGGATGGTTTTGCCTACGCAGTCGAAGCCTTCGCCGGTGAGGCGCATGGCGCGAAAGATGGCAGCAGGCTGCTGCGCGTCTGGCATTCTGCCTGCCGACAGGCGCTGGTGGTGGCTCTGATGTTCTCAGTAATTTATGCGTGTTTCGGCTCGCATATCGTGGCGCTGCTGACCTCGATTGAACAGCTGCAACAGGCGGCCGATCGCTATCTGATATGGCAGGTGATCCTGCCGCTGGCGGGCGTCTGGTGCTATCTGCTGGATGGCATGTTCATCGGTGCAACCCGCGGCCGGGAGATGCGTAACAGCATGATGGTGGCGGCACTTGGTTACTTCCTGACGTTGCTTAGCGTCCCGCTGCTGGGCAACCACGGCTTGTGGCTGGCGGTCACCGTTTTCCTGGCGCTGCGTGGCCTGTCGCTGTGGCTGATCTGGCGTAAACACTGGCAGCAGAACAGCTGGTTTAACGCCTGATAGCTGGCATCTGATGTCCTCCGGCTACAGATTATTCTGTATTGTTCCGGCAAACCTAAAATCTTCTACTACAATTAACCGTAAGCAGCGCAGTGAACCAGCGCTTTATATCGTCATATCGTCATTTTGTTTTCTTTCAAGATAAATGATGTAACCAAAGGATGACATAGAGGTCTGCCATGAATAAAGATCAAGCGAGCGGTAACTGGAAGCAGTTCAAAGGCACAGTAAAAGAGAAATGGGGCAAGCTGACCGACGATGATATGCAGGTTATCGAAGGCAAACGCGATCAGCTGGTCGGAAAAATTCAGGAACGTTACGGCTATGCGAAAGAAGATGCAGAGCGTGAAGTAACGGACTGGGAAGGTCAGAACAAAGATTACCGTTGGTAATCACAAAGATTTACGGATAAAGCTCCTACCCGCCGGTACGCTCATACCGGCAACCGCACAAGGATGTGCACATTACCCGCGTTTTCCCCGCTTTTTACCCTCACTTTGATGATCGTGCTGACAACTTTCATGATGGGTGCAGGCTTCGACTTCGACACAATTCTCACATAATCCATGCGCTTCAATCACGCTATGACGCAGGGCAAACTGTGCCTCACCAGCCAGTGTGGCGATAATCTTCTCTACTCCCTGCGCCTGCTTTTCGGTTACCGCCGCACAGCGATCACACACCAGCATGACCGAGGTGTGTGCCGGTGCCTCGAAATGGTGACACATTACGTAGCTATTATTGGACTCCACCCGGTGGATAAAGCCCTGTTCCAGCAGGAAGTCCAGCGCCCGATAGACCGTAGGGGGCTTGGCCTGGGGTTCGCTAACCCGGAGTTGATCCAGCAGATCATAAGCGCTGATCGATCCTGGCTGCTCAGCCATTAATCGCAACACTTCAGCCCGCTGCGATGTCAGACGCACGCCGCGCTGCAGGCACAGTTTTTCCGCCTGGGTCATTATTTGCTGTGACGTCATGTTTGACATGGAAACTCTCCGCTGGATAAGTGATGTTATTTTATCACACAAATTTTCGCGGCGCAGAGGTTGGTTTTTGCCTGATAAAACAGCAAATTCTGGCCGGTGGTCGATTAAAAACGCTGTGTGAGCATCAGGAGAGGCCGCTATCGGCACCCAATCAGATCCACTCGCCGACCGGTTAAGGTGGCCTTTTCAGCGCTTTTGCTTTGCATCTCACTGAGTTAAGAAGTAATGTTCAGCAAGACTTAAGAAATGTCTGGTATTATTTTATTTATTACCGGGTATTTTGAACAAAAATAAAGTTTTATTGATTGGAAAACATCCAATCCTTTGAATTAAGCGACTGTTTCCTTTGAATTCACAGCAATAACGCGTTAGCCAGGGTTCACAATAGGGCTAACAAACTATTCAGTCGTTGAATGTTTCAACGGCACTTTCTCAGGTGATGGCAGGCAAATGGTGAAAAAATCCGCTCAACGCTCAGCGCTGAAGTACACCGCTGTAGTGAACGCGCTTTTCCTTTCTTCTTCCGCCATGGCGGCGGGGACCTGGTATGATGCACGCAATGACGCCATGGGCGGAACCGGCGTCGCATCTTCTCTTTATGGCTCAGCCGTGCTGGCCAACCCGGCTTTAATGACGCGAGCTAAACCCGACGATAGCGTCAGTATTATTTTCCCTTCAGCCGGTATTCAGGTCACCGACAAAGATCACCTGCTCGACAAAGTGGATGACATCACCGATACCGTTGATCGCTACCGCGAGGTGATCGGCAACCTGACCTTTGCCGATTATCTGCGTGGCTATCCTGAAGTGCGCGCTGCTTCAGGCGATGTCGCTAACCAGTTAAGTGATTTGCGTGGCAACAAAGCGGACGGCAACGCCGGGGTGGCGCTGGCGGTCACTATTCCCAACGAGACGCTACCTTTCGCCTTTATCACCAAAGCCTATGGATCGGCACATGTGCGAGCCAATGTGGTCCAGAGCGATATCGACTATCTGCGCGGCGTAGCTAACGGCACGGTGCTTCCGCGTCCGGGCGATCAGGACAATCTGCGCTCCAGCGCCAACGGCCTGGCGGCGCTGGTCACCGATTATGGCGTCGCACTGGCGCATGAGTTCACCATTGCCGGTCAGCCGGTGTCGGTAGGCGTCACGCCGAAATTGCAAAAAACCTGGCTGTATAACTACACCGCCAGCATTTACAACTACGACAAAAGTGACATCAACAATAGCCAGTATCGCAGCACGGACACCGGCTTTAACGTTGATGCCGGTCTGGCGACCACGTTTGCTGAAAACTGGACGCTGGGCATCACCGGTCAAAACCTGGTATCCCGCGATCTGCAGACCAAAGAGGTCAACGGCTTCCGTGATACTTACCAGATCCGTCCGCTGGTCACCACCGGTCTGGCCTGGGATAAAGGTCCGTTCACCGTGACCGGCGATGTCGACCTGACTGAAACCAAGCGTTTCAAAACGCAGGAAAACAGCCAGTATGCGGCGGTCGGTGCGGAATATCGGGTGCTCGACTGGTTACAGTTACGTGCCGGTTATCGTGCGGATATGCGTTCGAACGATGAAAACGTCGCAACCGCCGGTTTCGGCCTGTCACCGTTTAATAAAGCGGTGCATCTGGATCTGGCTGGCTCGGTCGGGGCGAACAATACCTGGGGCGCGATGATGCAGCTGGGCTTCAATTTCTGATCTTCTTTGATACCGCAGTTCGGGGCGGGCGATGCACTATCGCCCGCCCTTGTGTTATCCTTGCACAGAATTCAATCACCCTCATTTACCGGATTATCTGCGCTTCATGACCGATACTGTTTCTTCGCAACGTTTCTCGATTGCCCCGATGCTCGACTGGACCGATCGCCACTGCCGCTATTTTCATCGCCAGCTGACCGGCGATACGCTGCTCTACACCGAAATGGTGACTACCGGCGCGATTATTCATGGTAAGGGCGATTACCTGGCCTATAGCGAGGATGAACATCCGGTCGCCTTACAGCTGGGCGGCAGCGATCCCGCTGCGCTGGCGCACTGCGCCCGACTGGCAGAGCAGCGCGGTTACGATGAAGTGAACCTGAACGTCGGCTGTCCCTCTGACCGGGTGCAGAATGGCCGCTTCGGGGCCTGCCTGATGGCAGAAGCCGATCTGGTTGCTGACGGCATCAAAGCGATGCGTGATGTGGTGTCGATTCCGGTGACGGTGAAAACGCGCATCGGGATTGATGAACAGGACAGCTATCAGTTTCTGACCGATTTTGTCGGGACAGTGGCCGAGCGCGGTGGATGCGAGACGTTTATCATTCATGCGCGTAAAGCCTGGCTATCAGGTCTCAGCCCGAAAGAGAACCGCGAAATTCCGCCGCTCGATTATCCACGGGTTTATCAGCTGAAGCGGGACTTCCCGCACCTGACGCTGGCGATTAACGGCGGTGTGAAAACGCTGGAAGAGGCGCAAACCCACCTGCAGCATCTTGATGGCGTCATGATGGGGCGTGAAGCCTATCAAAATCCCGGCATTCTGGCACAGGTGGACCAGCAACTGTTTGGTCGTCAGCATCCGGCGGCTGATCCGGTGGCGGTGGTCCGCGCCATGTACCCCTATATTGAAGCCGAACTGGCGAAGGGCACTTATCTGGGCCATGTGACACGTCATATGCTCGGTCTGTTCCAGGGGATTCCGGGTGCACGCCAGTGGCGACGCTACCTGAGTGAAAATGCCCACAAACCAGGCGCGGATGTGCGCGTACTGGAAGCTGCACTGGCACTGGTGGCGGACAAAATCCCGCAGGAAGCCTGATCGACCTGCGCCCAGGAGACCAGCCCGCAATGGCTGGTTTTTTTTGCGCCATTTTTTGGTTATTTTGACTGCTTGCAGGATAGCCACACCGGGCTGTTGTCAGGTAAAACAAGCAGTTAAACATTGGCACGTTTCTTGTAAAGATTGACACAATGAGTCTCAATAAGGAGCGCTAACGTGGAAATTTTATTTGTATTGGGGTTTTTCCTGATGCTGTTGCTGACCGGTGTTTCATTGCTCGGCGTACTGGCTGCGCTGGTGGTCGCCACGCTGGTAATGTTCGTCGGTGGACTGTTTGCACTTGTTATCAAAGTGTTGCCGTGGCTGGTGCTGGCAGTGGTCGCGGTCTGGCTGCATCGCGCCTTTTTCGGCGATCGCAACACGCGAGAATGGCGTAAGCTAAAGCGTAAGATCAACAACTTAGACCGAAAAGGCTGGCGTTAAATGCGGAGATGATCACAGTGTGACGTTTTGCTTAGACGATATCTGCAATTAAACATATTTTTTACTTATGTTTTCTGGCAGGATAGTCGTCGTTGAGTCGAAACGAATTCATCGCCGCTGTCCCTACACCAGCGCGAACGAAAATAAAAAAAGAGAAGGGCTTCCTGCGGGAAGCCCTTTTTGTATGCCAGACGGCGTTGCCGATGGTCAGGGAATCAGCAGGCTCGACCCCTGAGTAGCGCGGCTTTCCAGCATCTGATGCGCTTTGCCCGCCTCCTTCAATTCAAACTTCTGCTGTTCCGGCACGTCCACTTTGATCGCGCCGCTGGCCAGCAGCGAAAAGAGTTCGGCACTGGCGGTTTCCAGCTCCTGACGGTTAGTGATGTAACCGAACAGCGACGGGCGGGTAACAAACAGTGAGCCTTTTTTATTCAGAATGCCCAGATCAACCCCGGTCACCGGGCCGGAAGCGTTGCCGAAACTGACCATCAGACCGTGACGACGCAGCGAGTCCAGCGATGCTTCCCAGGTATCTTTACCGACCGAGTCATACACTACGCCAACCTTTTTCCCCTGGGTAAGCTCGCTGACGCGTGCGGCGATATCCTCTTCGCGATAGTTAATTGTTGCCCAGGCACCGGCATTCTTCGCCAGCGTCGCCTTTTCAGCCGAACCGACGGTACCAATCAGGTGCGCGCCCAACGCTTTTGCCCACTGGCAGGCAATCAGCCCGACACCGCCGGCGGCGGCATGAAACAGGAAGGTCTCATCCGCTTTGATTTTATAGGTCTGGCGCAGCAGATACTGAGTGGTCAGCCCTTTCAGAAAACTGGCTGCCGCCAGCTCAAAGCCGATCGCGTCGGGCAGGTGCATCAGCCGATCTTCTGCTACGTTGTGCGCTTCGCTGTAGGCGCCGAGGGCTGCCTGACAATAGACCACCCGATCGCCAGGCTTAAACAGCGTCACGTCACGGCCGACGCGGGTAACGACGCCCGCCGCCTCGGTACCGAGACCGGACGGGAAGGCTGCCACCGGATAGAGCCCGCTGCGCAGATAGGTATCGATGTAGTTAATGCCGATGGCGCGATTTTCTACCTGCACCTCATTACCGGCAGGATCGGCAAGTTCAAAATCAGCCCACTGTAAAACGTCCGGACCGCCGTGCGCGTTGAACTGAATACGCTTTGCCATTCTGACTCCTGTGATTGTTTCATCATGAGGGTGAGGCGCACCCCCCAACTGAGGTATACTTGCGCGTCCCCACAGAACATCGGTAATGCATTCACTATGGCAGGAAATAAACCCACCAACAAATCGAACGAAACGCAGGATCGCCAGCTGGAAGGCGTGAAAATGCCCCCGCATTCGCTGGAAGCGGAGCAATCGGTGCTCGGTGGGTTAATGCTGGATAACGAGCGCTGGGACAACGTCTCCGAGCGCGTGGTCGCCAATGATTTCTTCAACCGCTCGCATCGGCTGATTTTTTCCGAGATGCAGCGGCTGCTGGAAAACAGCAAGCCAATCGACCTGATCACTCTCTCTGAATCGCTGGAAACCCGCGGCGAGCTGGAGATGGCTGGCGGCTTTGCTTACCTTGCTGAACTGGCGAAAAATACCCCCAGCGCGGCTAACATCGGCGCTTATGCAGACATCGTGCGTGAACGTGCGGTAGTGCGTGAGATGATTTCGGTCGCCAACCAGATTGCCGATGCTGGCTACGATCCGCAGGGCCGCAACAGCGAAGAGCTGCTGGATTTCGCCGAATCCAACGTTTTCAAAATTGCCGAAGCGCGTGCCAGTAAGGATGCTGGCCCGAAAAATATTGAGCAGATCCTTGAGGCGACCGTCTCACGTATCGAATCGCTTTATCAGACGCCGCACGATGGCGTCACCGGCGTGGATACCGGCTATCAGGATCTGAACAAGAAGACCGCGGGCCTGCAGCGCTCTGACCTGATTATCGTCGCCGCGCGTCCCTCAATGGGTAAAACCACCTTCGCGATGAACCTGTGCGAAAACGCCGCGATGCTGCAGGACAAACCGGTGCTGATTTTCAGCCTCGAAATGCCCAGCGAACAGATCATGATGCGTATGCTGGCTTCGCTGTCGCGGGTCGATCAGACCCGTATTCGTACTGGCCAGCTGGATGATGAGGACTGGGCGCGTATCTCCGGCACCATGGGCATCCTGCTGGAGAAGAAGAACATGTACATTGATGACTCTTCTGGCCTGACGCCGACCGAAGTGCGCTCGCGCGCCCGCCGCATCTACCGTGAAAACGGTGGCTTAAGCATGATTATGATCGACTACCTGCAGCTGATGCGCGTGCCTTCCCTGTCGGATAACCGTACGCTGGAGATCGCCGAGATCTCGCGCTCACTGAAAGCGTTAGCCAAAGAGCTGAATGTGCCGGTGGTGGCGCTGTCGCAGCTTAACCGCTCGCTGGAGCAGCGTGCCGATAAGCGGCCGGTGAACTCGGATCTGCGTGAATCGGGCTCGATCGAGCAGGATGCGGATTTGATCATGTTTATCTATCGCGATGAGGTTTACCACGAAAACAGCGATCTTAAAGGGATCGCCGAGATCATCCTCGGTAAACAGCGTAACGGTCCCATCGGCACGGTGCGTCTGACCTTTAACGGACAGTGGTCGCGTTTCGATAACTACGCGGGTCCGCAATACGACGACGAATAATCCCTTCTTTGTGCTGTCATGCACGATCTGTGCATGACAGCCCCCGTCATCAGAAAATAGTGTTGGACAACCCCGCCGATTATCGGGTTATCTGTAACAAAGCGATGCCAATAACGCTGTGGAAACGGAATGACTCACGTAGACGATTACGACCTTAAAATCCTGACTTTATTACAATCTAATGGCCGCCTGACCAATCAGGAGTTGAGCGATTTAGTCGGCCTGTCGGCGTCACAATGCTCACGCCGCCGGATCAACCTGGAGCAGGCCAACCTTATCCTTGGCTACCACGCCCGGCTGTCACCGGATGCGATTGGGCTGGGTATGGTCGGGCTGATCGAGGTGCGGTTAATTAATCATACTGCCGAATATGTCGACAGTTTTCATCGGATGGTGGAGCAGGAAGAGGCGATTGTCGACGCCTACAAAACCACCGGTGATGCCGATTATCTGTTAAAAGTGGCGGTGGCCGATCTCAATTCGCTCAGCGCCTTAATCAGCCAGCTGGTCGCCGGCCACCAGAGCGTTTCTCATGTAAAAACCTCGGTGGTGCTGGGACGTCTGAAAGAGAACGGGCTGATGATGATTCCAGAACACAAGACGCGCTAAAAAGGTGCGTCCTGTGCCGTTTTGGTGCATCACTGCGGTAAATAATGCAAGTAATACGCACCAGAACAAACATTTGTGCATGAATTAACGGTTTTTTCGAAGTTTTTTGCACAAAACCCTGCAATAAAGCGCCTTAGATATCAATGGGATAATCGCTGGCACCCTACCGGTGGCCGTCATCGGCTGCCGGTATGGTGCGTTTTTTGCATCTGAACCGCATCATTTGCACTGAGATAACTCCATGGATAACGTTGCAGAACCCGCCCGCATTCCCCATTCCCGCATTGAAGATGCACTGGCGATTGTGCTTGGCACCCTGATGGTTTCGTTCGGCGTCATTATGTTGAAACAGGCGGGCGCGCTGACCGGCAGTACGGCGGGCATCGCTTTTCTGATCAGCTACCTGTCGCCGTTATCCTTCGGCAGCGCCTTCTTTCTGATCAATATTCCGTTCTACTGGCTGGCGGTAAAACGCATGGGCTGGGAATTTACCCTGAAAACCTTTTGTGCCGTTGGGCTGGTGTCATTGTTTACCCATCTGCATCCGCTGTTTGTCCATTTTTCCGCCCTCGATCCGTTCTATGCGACATTGTTCGGTAACGTCATCATGGGAATCGGGTTTATAGTGTTGTTTCGTCATAAAGCCAGCCTGGGCGGCATCAATATCCTGGCGCTGTGGCTACAGGATCGCTTTGGCATTCGCGCCGGCAAGCTGCAAATGGCGGTGGATACCTGCGTGGTGCTGGCCTCCCTGTTTGTGGTGAGCGTACCGATTTTGCTCGCCTCGATTGGCGGCGCGGTTATTCTTAATCTGATTATCGCGATGAACCACCGTCCAGGACGCTACCTGGTTTAATGACACTCTGTTACCCGAAGACCACTCATGGAGACCTACACCGTGTTTCAAAACGTTGATGCCTATGCTGGCGACCCGATTCTGTCGTTGATGGAAGCGTTTAAACAAGACCCACGCGAACACAAAGTTAACCTCAGTATCGGGCTTTACTATGACGAGCAGAGCATCATCCCGCAGCTGAAAGCGGTTGCGACTGCTGAACAGCAGCTGCACGCTGAGCCACAGCAGGCGTCGCTCTATCTGCCAATGGAAGGGCTGAACAGCTACCGCAGCGCGATTGCGCCTCTGCTGTTTGGTGCCGACCATCCGATGCTGCAGGCGGGCCGGATTGCCTCTATTCAGACGCTGGGCGGCTCTGGCGCGTTGAAAGTCGGTGCGGATTTCCTTAAACGTTATTTTCCGCAGTCAGCGGTCTGGGTCAGCGATCCGACCTGGGAAAACCACGTGGCGATTTTCAACGGTGCCGGTTTCGAGGTGAACACCTATCCGTGGTATGACGCAGAGACCCACGGCGTGCGGTTCGATGCATTTATCAGCGCGCTGAAAACCCTGCCGCAGCAGAGCATCGTTCTGCTGCATCCGTGCTGCCATAACCCGACCGGTGCCGACCTGACCGATGCGCAGTGGGACCAGACCGTTGAGGTGCTGAAGGCGCAGCAGCTGATTCCGTTCCTCGACATTGCCTATCAGGGCTTCGGTGCGGGCATGCGGCAGGATGCGTATGCACTGCGCGCCGTGGCCGCAGCGGGCCTGCCAGCGCTGGTCAGCAACTCCTTCTCGAAAATCTTCTCACTGTATGGTGAGCGTGTCGGCGGTCTGTCTATCGTCTGCGACAGCGCAGAGGAAGCCGGCCGGGTGCTGGGTCAGTTAAAAGCGACCGTACGCCGCAACTACTCCAGCCCACCGAATTTTGGTGCGCAGGTGGTGGCACGGGTGTTGAATGATGATGCTCTGAAAGCGAGCTGGCTGGCAGAAGTAGAAGCGATGCGCTTACGCATCCTGGAGATGCGTCAGTCGCTGGTCGATGTGCTGAACACCGCACTGCCAGGTAAAAACTTTGACTACCTGCTGAAGCAGCGCGGTATGTTCAGCTATACCGGCCTGAGCGCACAGCAGGTTGATCGCCTGCGCAATGAGTTCGGCATCTATCTGGTCGGCAGCGGCCGGATGTGTATCGCCGGCCTGAACAGCAGAAATGTGCATCAGGTTGCGGAAGCATTTGCTGCCGTAATGTAATCGCCGTTCCGCTGTGTAAAAACCGCCGGCCCAGCCCGGCGGTTTTTTATTTGCCCGCAGGGTTTACCTTTCGCCGACATGCTGCACACTTAAACGGGAGACCGTTTCAGGAAAAAGCTATGTGGCATCAACAAATTCTGACGCTTAGCGCGAAACCACGCGGATTTCATCTGATCACTGATGAGATCGTCGATGCGCTTTCCGCCCTGCGTAACATCAACACCGGCCTGTTGCATCTGCTGTTGCAGCACACCTCGGCTTCGTTAACCTTAAACGAGAATTGCGACCCGACGGTGCGCAGCGACATGGAACAGCACTTTATGCGGCACGTTCCGGAAGATGCGCCTTATCAGCACGACTACGAAGGGCGTGACGATATGCCAGCGCACATTAAATCATCGACCTTAGGGGTATCATTGTTACTGCCGGTTCAGCGCGGACGTCTGGTGCTGGGCACCTGGCAGGGGATCTGGCTGGGCGAACACCGCATTGATGGCGGTGCGCGGCGAATTGTCGCCACTTTACAAGGGGAAGCGTAATGACGAATTCAGACTTACTGACCTATTGCATGAGCAAGCCGGGCGCGGAACAGAGCGTCCATAGTGACTGGAAAGCCACTCAGATTAAAAGCAACGGCGTACTGTTTGCCATGGTGCATGAGGTGAAAGGTCGTCCCGCGGTTTCACTGAAATCGACCCCGGCGCTGGCGGAATTACTGCGCGAAGAGCATAACGACATTTTTCCAAGCCAGCATCTGAACAAATCTCACTGGAGCACTCTGTATCTTGATGGCTCACTGAAAGATTCGCAGATCTACTATCTGGTTGATGCGTCTTTTGATCAGATTGCGACCGTCAAATAGGCGGCAATAAAAAACCCTCTCCCGGCTGGAAGAGGGTGATAAGGTGCAGCGATTACGCGGCGGACTGATTGCGCAATGTGTTGATATCGATAACGAAACGGTATTTCACATCACTCTTCAGCATACGTTCGTAGGCTTCATTGATCTGATCCATCGCAATCAGTTCGATATCTGAGGTGATGCCGTGCTCACCACAGAAATCGAGCATCTCCTGCGTTTCGGCAATGCCGCCAATCAGTGAACCGGCGATGCTGCGACGCTTGAAGATCAGGTTAAATACCTGCGGCGCAGGGTGATCGTGCTCCGGTGCACCGACCAGCGTCATGTTGCCATCGCGCTTCAGCAGGGTAATGAACGGGTTGAGATCGTGTTGTGCCGCCACGGTATTCAGAATGAAGTCGAAGCTGTTGGCGTGCTGTGCCATCTGCTCCGGATCTTTCGAAATCACCACTTCATCTGCGCCCAGGCGTTTACCGTCTTCAATTTTAGACGGCGAGGTGGTGAACAGCACCACATGCGCGCCCATCGCATGAGCAATTTTGACGCCCATATGGCCGAGACCGCCCAATCCGACGATGCCTACTTTTTTGCCGGGACCGACATTCCAGTGACGCAGCGGTGAGTAAGTGGTGATACCGGCACACAGCAGCGGCGCAACGCCAGCCAGTTCCAGGTTTTCAGGGATGCGCAGCACAAAGCTCTCATCCACCACCATCGCCGTTGAGTAACCGCCATAGGTAATGGCGCCGGTTTCGCGATCTTCACCGTTATAGGTGCCAACAAAGCCATTTTCACAATACTGCTCTAAACCTTCCTGACAGCTTGGACAGCTGCGGCAGGAGTCGACCATACAGCCGACGCCGACCAGGTCGCCCACCTTATACTTCTGAGTCTGTGGACCCACAGCAGTAACGCGACCCACGATTTCATGGCCAGGCACCACCGGGAAAATGGTGTTCTTCCACTCATTACGTGCCTGATGCAGGTCTGAGTGGCAGACGCCACAGAACAGGACCTCAAGCTGTACGTCATGAGCGCGAAGCTCACGCGGCTGATAATCGAACGGTGCCAGTTTGGATTTAGCATCCTGAGCAGCATACGCATGCGTAATATTCATGGTGTCTCCAGTTTCGATGTGTCGTGCGTGTTTTTCGGTGAAGTGCGGCAGCAGTGTGCTGCAGCGAAAACAGGGCGACGCGCAGGGCGTGCCAAAGAGGAACCGCTTAAGGATAGTCAGCGTAGCGAAAAGCGTATATGCCTATAGGTGTCTGAATCTTGCCTGATCCTGCATTTCTCTGGCTGAATGGGCAGCCGGTAAAAAAAAGGCCCGCACGAGGCGGGCCTGACAGATTACTTGTTCAGCAACGGTTTGAGGAAGCGTGCGGTGTGTGATTTTTCACACTCCGCCACGGTTTCTGGCGTGCCGGCCACCAGAATTTCACCGCCGCCGCTGCCGCCTTCCGGACCGAGATCGACAATCCAGTCGGCAGTTTTGATCACGTCGAGATTGTGCTCAATCACCACGATGGTATTGCCCTGATCGCGCAGCTGATGCAGCACTTCCAGCAGCTGCTGGATATCGGCAAAGTGCAGGCCGGTAGTGGGCTCATCAAGGATATAGAGCGTCTGACCGGTGCCGCGCTTCGACAGCTCACGCGCCAGCTTAACGCGCTGCGCTTCACCGCCGGAAAGAGTAGTAGCGGACTGGCCGAGACGGATGTAAGAGAGACCCACATCGATCAGCGTCTGCAACTTACGCGCCAGCGCCGGCACCACATCGAAGAACTCCCGCGCTTCCTCAATGGTCATTTCCAGCACTTCGTGGATGCTCTTGCCCTTGTACTTCACTTCCAGCGTTTCGCGGTTATAGCGTTTGCCTTTGCACTGATCGCACGGCACATAAATGTCCGGTAAAAAGTGCATTTCGACTTTCAGTACGCCATCGCCCTGACAGGCTTCACAGCGTCCACCACGCACGTTGAAACTGAAGCGGCCCGGATTGTATCCACGCGAGCGCGCTTCCGGCACGCCAGCAAACAGTTCACGTACCGGCGTGAAGATGCCGGTGTAGGTTGCCGGGTTAGAGCGCGGTGTCCGGCCAATCGGGCTCTGGTCGATGTCGATGACCTTATCGAAATG
Organism: Pantoea brenneri; assembly: GCA_002095305.1. GTDB lineage: Bacteria > Pseudomonadota > Gammaproteobacteria > Enterobacterales > Enterobacteriaceae > Pantoea > Pantoea brenneri. Next base: position 26,618 of record MIEI01000015.1, on the reverse strand, counting down.
CTCGAGGCCGGTGACCTCGCGATAGGCCGCCGGTTCCGCGATGGTCGCGCCGTTGAGCGCGCGCTGGGCAATCGGGAACAGCGTATCGTTGATCAGCGTCGATTTACCTGAACCCGATACGCCGGTGATGCAGGTAAACAGCCCGACCGGCAGCGTCAGCGTCACGTCCTTGAGGTTGTTGCCGCGTGCGCCCGTCACCTTCAGCACTTTGGCCGGATCGCCTTTAACCCGCTGCGGCGGCACGGAAATTTCACGCTTGCCGCTAAGGAACTGGCCGGTCAGTGACGCTTCCTGCGCCATGATCTCATCCACGGTGCCTTCTGCCACGACCTGGCCGCCATGCACGCCCGCGCCGGGACCGATATCGATCACGTGGTCAGCCGCCCGAATCGCATCTTCATCGTGCTCAACCACAATCACCGTATTGCCGAGATCGCGCAGGTGAATCAGGGTGCCGAGCAGGCGCTCGTTATCGCGCTGATGCAGGCCGATAGAGGGCTCATCCAGCACGTACATCACGCCCACCAGGCCCGCGCCGATCTGGCTGGCCAGACGGATACGCTGTGCTTCACCGCCGGAAAGGGTTTCAGCCGAACGAGACATCGACAGGTAGTTCAGGCCGACGTTCACCAGGAAGCTCAGGCGATCGCTGATCTCTTTCAGCACTTTTTCCGCGATTTGGGCGCGCTGGCCGCTGAGCTTCAGGTTTTCAAAGAACGACATCGCATGACCGATACTCATCTCCGAGATGGTCGGCAGCGTGGTGTTTTCCACGAAGACATGGCGCGCTTCACGACGCAGACGCGTCCCATCGCAGGTGGCACAGGCCCGGTTACTGATAAATTTCGCCAGCTCTTCGCGCACCGCTGACGATTCGGTCTCTTTGTAACGGCGTTCCATGTTGTTCAGCACGCCTTCAAACGGATGGCGACGCACGGAGGTGTCACCCCGATCGTTGATGTACTTGAACTCAATGGTCTCTTTACCGGAACCGTACAGAATCACTTTCTGCACGTTATCCGGCAGGCTGCCGAACGACGCTTCGATATCAAAATCGAGATGTTCCGCCAGTGAGCGCAGCATCTGGAAATAGTAGAAGTTACGGCGATCCCAGCCGCGGATTGCACCGCCCGCCAGCGAGAGCTCCGGGTTCTGGACTACCCGATCCGGGTCGAAATATTGCTGCACGCCCAGCCCATCACAGGTCGGACAGGCACCCGCAGGGTTGTTAAACGAGAACAGGCGCGGTTCCAGCTCGCTCATGCTGTAGCCACAAATCGGGCAGGCAAAGTTGGCAGAGAACAGCAGCTCTTCAGCCGCGCTGTCATCCATATCCGCCACGATCGCCGTGCCGCCAGAGAGATCCAGCGTGGTTTCAAACGATTCGGCCAGCCGGGTTGCCAGATCGGCACGCACTTTAAAGCGATCAATCACTACTTCAATGGTGTGCTTCTTCTGCAGTTCAAGCTTTGGCGGATCGGAGAGATCGCATACTTCGCCGTCGATACGCGCACGAATGTAGCCCTGCGTCGCCAGGTTTTCCAGCGTTTTGGTGTGCTCGCCTTTACGATCCTTCACCACCGGAGCCAGCAGCATCAAGCGGCGGCCTTCCGGCTGAGAGAGCACCTGATCAACCATCTGGCTGACGGTCTGCGCCGCCAGCGGCACATCGTGATCCGGACAGCGCGGCTCACCGACGCGGGCAAACAGCAGACGCAGATAGTCGTGGATCTCGGTGATGGTACCGACCGTAGATCGCGGGTTATGTGAGGTTGATTTCTGCTCAATGGAAATGGCGGGCGACAAACCTTCGATATGATCGACGTCCGGTTTTTCCATCAGCGAAAGAAACTGGCGCGCATACGCAGAGAGCGACTCCACATAGCGGCGCTGACCTTCCGCATACAGCGTATCAAACGCCAGTGAGGATTTACCGGAGCCAGACAGGCCGGTCACCACAATGAGTTTGTCGCGTGGGATGGTCAGGTTGATGTTTTTCAAATTATGGGTGCGGGCACCACGAACTTCGATCTTATCCATTCACCTTTCCCGGATTAGCAGCACTCACCGCGCCTTGCCGACACGGCCAGAATAAACGCATCATTATGGCACAAAAAATAGACTGAATAAATATCCAGTACTCTTTGCCTTTTGGCGGCGGATGATTAAAATTGGAACCCCGCTCTAAAGTGGGAAACAGTCAGCAGGACGTGTTAGAATTGATAGATTAGACTGTATGCATTAACTCATCGGGAGACAGCAACATGGCCAGTCGTGGCGTTAACAAAGTGATTCTTGTCGGGAATCTGGGTCAGGATCCGGAAGTACGTTATATGCCAAATGGTGGCGCTGTTGCCAACATTACGCTGGCTACGTCGGAAAGCTGGCGCGACAAGCAGACCGGTGAAAACAAAGAGATCACTGAGTGGCACCGTGTGGTGCTGTTTGGCAAACTGGCTGAAGTCGCGGGTGAATACCTGAAAAAAGGGTCTCAGGTCTATATCGAGGCCAGCTGCGCACTCGTAAATGGCAGGATCAGGGTGGCCAGGAGCGTTACACCACCGAAGTGGTGGTTAACGTCGGCGGCACCATGCAGATGCTGGGCGGCCGTCAGCAGGGCGGTAACGCCGGTGCATCAGCAGGCGGCGCGCAGGGCGGCGGTAACAACAACGGTTGGGGCCAGCCACAGCAGCCGCAGGGCAGCAATAATCAGTTCAGCGGCGGCGCGCAGTCCCGTCCGCAGCAGCAGCCTCAGAGCGCACCTGCCAGCAACAACAACGAACCGCCAATGGATTTTGACGACGATATCCCGTTCTGATCCGCCTGACAGCGCGACATTGATAGCAAACAGGCCCGGTATACCGGGCCTTTTTATTACCTTTAATAGCGGCTGCACAAACAGATCAGGCGAGGGACGCCCATTCGGTCAGGATTGCGTCACAGCTCAGCACGCGCGGCACGTTGCCGGGTATCAGCAGCGACGACCACACCTCATTATGCTGACCTATCAGCTGTTCTGCGCTCACCCAGCGGCGATCGGCGGTGGTATGCGCATCTGCCGCCACGGTGATGCGATAGCCGGCGCTGGCACCAACTTTAATGGTGGTATCCAGGCAGTAGTCTGTGGCACAGCCGCAAATCACAAATTCCTTCACCGCCAGCGTCTGAAGCAACGCAGCCAGACCAGTCTGCCAGAAGCTGTCGCAGGCCGTTTTAGTGATAAAATGCGCGCCGGCAGGCTGGTGGATCTCGGGCAACAGCGCAAAAGCATGACTGCCTTCAGGCAGGCTTTCCTCGGTATGCTGGATAAACACCGTGACATCGGCCCGCTCAGTCAGACGATTTATCTGCGCCACCCGCCCCTGCCAGTCAAAACGCGGCGTAGCGAATACGCCATTTTGCATATCTATAACCAACACCACTCGCTGTGCCATGCTTGATCCTATCGCGACGGAAAAAAGCAGTGTTGCCTGGCACCAGGCGGATGAATAGCAATATTTTGCATTTTATCGTCCATCACAGGCATGCTGAACTGCCTGTCGGTTAAATGAGGAGAGTGAAGTGGAGGGCGTTCCGGCTATTTTTCCCTGCGAGACAGATCGCGCGCAGTTTCAGCAGCTGTCTGAGTTACCCGGTGTGGAACTGTATCAGGCTCACATCTCTCGCTACGCCTTTGAACCGCATACGCATGAAGCCTTTGGTATCGGCACTATTGAAGCTGGCGCGCAGCGCTTTCGCTATCGCGGCACCCAATACACCGCACCCAAAGATTCGCTGGTGATGATGAATCCGGATGAACTGCATACCGGGGAATCCGCCTGTGCCGAAGGCTGGCGTTATCAGATGATCTATATCCAGCCACAGTTAATGGATGAGCTGACCGGCGATCGCGGCTGGTGGTTTAATGAGGCACTGCTGACTGATTCCCGTCTGGCCCAGCCGCTGTCGCGCACCCTGGCGGCACTGTGGCAGGCGGACTCGGTGCTGGCACGTCAGGGATTGCTGTCGGAACTGTTATTGCAGATTCGGCCACTGGCGCGGATGGCGTCGTCCGCCCGGCTTCAGCCAGCGCATCGCTTCGATAAGGTACGTGATTACCTGCGGGAAAACCTGGCGCAACCGGTGCGCCTTGAGGAGCTGGCGGCGCTGGCAGCATTATCGCCCTGGCACTTTTTACGTGCTTTTCGCCAGCATTATCATGTGACGCCGCATCAGATGCTGATGGCCTTTCGGCTGTATGATGCTAAACAGCGGCTGGCGCAGGGGGAGAGTGCAGCCAGCGTGGCGGCTGCGGTGGGGCTGACCGATCAGGCTCACCTGACCCGCGCCTTCGCCAACCGGTACGGTATTACTCCGGTCCGCTATCAGAAACAGGTGCGCCAGGCCTGAAAATCGCAATCTGCTACAAGCCTTTCCCGCCTCATTTCGCCACACTGCGCCAGACAAACGATAAAGGGAAAAATTATGCTCGCTGGCGTACTGTTTGCTGTGACCGCAGGTCTGATGTGGGGACTGATCTTTGTTGGCCCGTTGCTGGTGCCGGACTATCCCGGGGCGTTGCAATCAGCTGGCCGCTACGTTGCCTTTGGCCTGATTGCGCTGCCGCTGGCGTGGCACGACCGCCGTCGATTGCAGCGGCTGGTTGTGGCTGACTGGCGGGAAGCGGTAAAGCTTTCGCTGGTGGGCAACCTTCTTTACTACGCCTTTCTCGCCAATGCCATTCAGCGCACCGGCGCGCCGGTCTCGACCATGATAATCGGTACGCTGCCGGTGGTGATCGCTGTCACCGCGAACCTCTGTTACGGTCATCTTGAAGGGCGACTGCCGTGGCGGCGACTGTTTCCTGCCTTAATACTGATGGCGGCCGGGCTGGTGTGCGTGAATGCTGCCGAGTTGCAGGCTCATGGCAGCACGCTGGACCTCGGCCGGTATCTCACCGGGATTGTGCTGGCGATGCTGGCCGTGGTGTGCTGGACCTGGTATCCATTGCGTAACGCGCGCTGGCTGCGCACGCACCCTGAACACCGGCCTTCTACCTGGGCTACGGCGCAGGGGCTGGTCACGCTGCCGATGGCGCTGGTGCTGTATGCGCTGGTCAGCGCTCAGCTCGCCTGGCAGCAGCCTGACTTCACGCTGCCGTTTGGGCCTCATCCTCGGGTCTTCATTCCGCTAATGCTGGCGATTGGTCTGCTCTGCTCCTGGCTGGGGACGCTGTGCTGGAATGCCGCCAGCCAGCGTTTACCCACTGTATTGATGGGGCCATTGATCGTTTTTGAAATCCTCTTTGGCCTTTTGTGGACTTTTCTCTGGCATCAAAGCTGGCCGCCGCTGCTGACCGTGGCCGGCATTATTTTTCTGATGGCTGGCGTGCTGTGGGCGATGCGGATAAAACCGCAACCGCTGGTGGTGGCGATCAACGAGTAACGCTGCCAGTGGATAATCTTTGTTCTGTCGCGCGGTCAGCCGTCCGCGCGGCTTTTTAAGATTAAGTCGCATTCCGATTTGAACGATTTTGCACCCATATTCGCTACGTAATCGATTTCATACCTCACATCCGGCCGGACAGGCCGCTTCATCTTCACGCCATTGACGACAAGCCCAGGCTAAAAAACAGCCAGCACAGGTCAGAATCAGATCCTTTTTGATGTGTAACGCCCGGGCAGTGGTTGAAATTCATCCATTAATGAGACGAATTTCGGCCAGATAATGGCGATTAAGTGATTAACGACCTGCTGCTATTGCCTTCCGGACCTGAAGAACGGCGACTAAAAACCACTATTAACTTCATTCATTGATAAAAGAGTAAGAGAATTCCGCCGCTGCGTTTTTATTTAAAGATTAACGTCCGGCATCATTGATGCGCACTAAGGATGCAAAATGAGTAGGTACATAACGTTAGTGATAAGCAGTAATAAACTATTTATCCTGGATTAATCCTGGAGAAAGTTTTGCCGAATGACACTACTCGCGAATTAAAGCGTAACCGCAAAAATGGGGATTAGATCCATCATTAACTTAAAGGCGCGTAGGTTATTTTAAAAGCGATGTTTAAGCCGGCTTAACGGAAAGAATGCAATTCAGTTCCGATGATTAGCCGAGCTTAACGAAGAAACACGAGACCCCAATCCCGCCGAAACGGGATTGGGAGAGGGGAAAGGTGCGTAGAATGCGAGACTTTTGCTGTTGTGAATCAATTTTACCGCAAAAAAAGAAGCTTAGCCGTGAAGCCATTCATTAGTTATAAATGGAGCGGAAAAGGGTGCCGCAATTGTCCTGTTAAATGATCTTCATCTCTTCTGGTAAGAACAAATCTCAGCGTTAAGTCTAAAAAGCGCGGTAGCATTGGGTTTAGCGATTCTCTGTGCCGGACGGATAATGATATACGCTGCGACTGATATCTAATAAACGACAGCTGCGACGGGTGCCGATGTCGAAGGTGCTCTGCAGGAAGTCGACCGCCTGACGTTTTTCATTCGTAGTAAAGAAGTTCTTCAGAACGCTTTGCAGCATCTCCTTATCAGAGTTCAGGGTTTGCAGTTCACGGGTAAGGTTCTGCAGTTTTTCCTCCAGCTCTTTGATTTTCCTGCCTTCTTCGGAAGACAGCCCAGAAAACTTCTTCTTCCAGCTGTAGAAAGTTGCTTCAGAGATACCCAGCTCTTCGCAAATCTCTCTGACTTTAACGCCCGATTCAGAAGCTTTAATGGCATTTGTGATTTGATCTTCGCTGTATCGTGACTTTCTCATAAATGCTCTTACCTTTCTTATCGATTAATGGATGAGAATGACTTTAATAATTCCTGGCACTGTAAGTTTCTATTAATGCAGTATTAAAGTGTGCGTATTGAATTGCGAAGGTTAAATTAAGATATTTAGAATAAATATCATCATGGGATAAATCTTATTTTATTCCGATCCGAGGGGCGCGCTTCCTGGAGGCGGTTTTTTGTTATAAATTCATCGCATCCCAAATACGAAAAAATTCTACGTACGTTGGATATTTAGCATAACCGACTTGATTAATTTAGCGGTTATGACTCATGAAGATTGCACTATTTTCAGGCTGAAATCGTTTCCAACCGAACCGATTCGCGCCAAATATAATAAGAATTGTCCTGAATTTATTCTCCGGATCATGATGTGATTCTCAATTTTCGGACCAGCTTGGTTTGAAGTCTTACATTTTCGCCAGGCCCACTGAGCGCTTATTAATTCGTTACAGGGATGTTGTACCGAAGCGGTTGTAGTTGAGTAATACTAAGGAAGAGTCGATGAAATTGAGCGTAATGTCTAATGCCGCCTGGATGATGTCTGAGAAGATCATCTCCGTGTTTGGCGTCATATTTGTGACTTCTTACGTGGCGAAATCCTTTGGCCCAACGGTGTTTGGCCAGATGGCGTTTTCAACCTCACTATTTGCGATGGTGCAAACCGTTGCAATCTTTGGCACCGAAACCATTCTGTTTAAGCGTGTCAGTAAAAATGCGTCGAAAGGCTTACGCCTGATGACCATCGCGCGTACCTTGCGCATGGTGCTTTTACTGCTCACCTCGGTGCCAGTCTTAATCTGGGTCTGGTACAACATGCAGGAAAATTTCCTGGCATTTGCACTGGCCTCATTTGTTGCCTCGGTTTTTGTCACCCAGGATACGTTCAGCGTTTACAACAATGCGCGTCTTGCCTCGCGTCTGAATACCATCGCCAATGCGGTCGGCATGCTGCTGAGTTTCGCTATCAGCTTTACCATCGCCTGGCTGCGGCTGAATCCGCTGTGGCTGACGCTGTCGATTGTGGCGGTGACGCTGGTGCCTTACCTGATCAAGCGGCACAACTTTTATCAGGAACACCAGGATCAGATGCCGCCGCGTGAAAAGCGGACTGCCTATCTGCGTTACCTGATGTATGCCGGTCTGCCGCTGGCGATCTCCAGCATCTTTATTTCTGTCCAGGTCAAAGCGGCGCAGATGTTCCTGGCGGGCACCGCCCCGGCGCGCGACCTCGGCCTGTTTGCCGCGGCTAATACCATTTCTGCCTCGTGGATTTTTATCCCGGTGGCGCTGATTACCTCCTGCTTCACTGAAATCTTCAGAGAGCGTGGCGAGGTGGCCATCAAGCTGGCGGCCCGGCTCAATGGTTACGTTATGGGTGTTTCATTGCTGATGCTGCTGGTCATCTCGTTATTCGGCGAGCAGATCATTATCGCGTTGTATGGTCCGGAATTTACACAGTCAGGAAGTCTCATAACGTTGCTGTCGATAGCGACCAGCTTTTCGGCAATGGGGACAGTAGCTTATCGCTACATGGTTAAGGAGGGAGGGTTTAACTATCTGCTGAAGAAAATCATTTGTCTGATGGTCATCAGTTTGCCGCTCTCATGGTGGTTGATTCAGGGCCACGGCATCATGGGAGCCGCGTGGAGCGTTTTCCTTTCAGAGCTTTTGTCCCTGACCGTCATGAATTACTTCTTTAAAAACGGCGTCATTCAAAAGATTCAAGTTTCCTCACTCAACTACAAAACCTACAAATGAGGTCCGATATGCTCAAGTTGAAAGAAGAACTCAGAAGAAGTGTGCAGTACTTTATTAAGAAGATGCCCTGGGCGTACCAGGACCGCATCTACTACTTCCACAAGTTCAGAAAGCTGCCCAATCTGCGTCAGCCAAAAGTGTTCAACGAAAAGGTGTTGTACCGTAAATTTGTCTATGGCGATTACCAGAACTATGGCCGCCTGTCGGACAAATATTCGGTGCGTGAATTTATTGCCGAAAAAATCGGTAATGAATATCTGATTCCGCTGGTACACGAAACCACTGACCCGACCACGCTGAACAGCTTACCGTGCTGGAAAGGGACGGTGATTAAGCCGAACCACGCCTCCAACATGGTGGAGATTCTGCTGGAAGAGCCAGACGCGCTGCGCAAACAGCAGATTATTCACGACTGCTACCGCTGGCTGAAGACCGACTTCGCTAACGAAGCACGTGAGATCCACTATCGCTACATCAAGCCGCGCATCCTGGTGGAGAAATACATCGGTGATGGCAAAAGCGCGCCGATTGATTACAAGTTCCACATGTTCAACAAGCGTGATGGCAAGTTCGAATATGTGCTGCAGGTGATCTACAACCGCTGCCAGCCGCTGCTGTCGATGAACTTCTACGTGAATAACCTCAACGAGGCGTTTCACAAGATTCGCGATACCGGCCTGGATGTCTCGCCGATTCTGCCGTCACTGCAACATGCGCTCGATCTGAGCAAAAAGCTGGCCAGTGATTTCGATTACGTGCGGGTCGATTGGTATATCCATGAAGAACAGATCTATTTCGGTGAACTCACTTTCACGCCGGGTGCAGGCCTGGTGACCGGATTGGATCGGGGTTTAAACCAGATGATGGGAGATATGTGGATTCAGGACCGCCGCGGAACGCAGAGACCGGGCGTCACAGTGCAGGATGTTAATATCCCTGCCATGTTGAAGAAAGTTTAAGCACACACAGCAATGTAAAAAACCCCGCCTGGCGGGGTTTTTTATTGGCAAAAATCAGGCTATCGACGCGACAGTCTCAGCGTATCACTCGATCAGGGCATCGGCCATTCAGCAGGCGCCTGACTCATCACGTCGATAAAGGCGTGCTTAGAGATTTCCATGAAGTTGTGCACGTTTTCCATGCTCAGGGTAATTCCCATCAGACCGGTAACGAACCAGCAGGTCATGCCTAAACCAATCCCGCCACACATGAATGCCATCACATGATGACTATCCTGACGCAATTTGGTTTTCAGGGTGCTGGCGAAAAACATCATTACTGCGCTCAACAATTCCCAACGCATAACAAGCAGACTGGTGGTTAACGTAGCCATCGGCCGGACCTCAATATCAGTTAGTATTCCTGACAATTTGCGGACATCACCGGCGGCGGAAAAGCGTGTCAGGAAGTGCTTTAGCGCCGTCAACCCAGGTTCATAGTGTGACTTGGGTCACATTATATCATCCGATTTGAAATTTTGAACAAAATTTGACACTGGTATGGCAGGAAATTGTTGCAGATATGAACAGCGGGAAGGGCAAATCAGAGAGGCGATCAGGCACGCCCGAAGACGGGCGTCCTGACAGTTAACGGACCGGGCAGCACTCGCCGGTGGTGCGCTGGGTAAAGCTGGCCATGCTGTCATTGCAGCCGAAGCTCAGCAGGCGAGGGCGCTGAATCGCCTGACGGCGCATGGTGTGACGGTAGGCGGTAGGGGTTTGCGAGAACTGGCGGCGAAACACCCGCGAGAAGGTCTGCTGCGAGTCATAGCCGTACTGCATCGCGATATCAAACACCGGGCGCTGGGTCTGAGACAGCGCTTCGGCTGCCAGCGTCAGGCGGCGTTCACGGATATAGCCGCCAAGCGTCTGTTTGGTGACGGTACGGAACATCCGCTGCAGGTGCCATTTCGAATAACCCGATTTTGCTGCCACTTCATCAATGGACAAACTTTTGTCCAGATTCTGGTCAATCCAGTGCGTCAGGGAATGAATGATCTCTTCTTGCATCATGGCCTCATCCTTCTGGTGCTTAATAAGCGGTAATGGGAGTTTAGTCGTTTTGATGGGAAGCGAGTATAATTCCTCAAGTTAACTTGAGGTAAAGAGCCAGATGAAAAAAGATCGCAACTACCCCAAACCGGTATTAACGCCGGGCGAAGTGGCGCGCCGCAGCGGCGTCGCGGTGTCAGCGCTGCACTTCTATGAAACCAAAGGGTTGATATTCAGTACCCGTAACGGCGGTAATCAGCGGCGTTACAGCCGTGATGTGCTGCGACGCGTGGCTATCATCAAAATTGCGCAACGCATCGGTATTCCGCTGGCGACCGTCAGCGACAGCCTTGAGCATATTCCGGCCAATAAGCGGATGTCGGCCCCGGAGTGGGACGCCCTGACTCAGCACTGGCGCGAAGAGCTGGATAAGCGCATCGAAACCCTGACCCGGTTGCGCAACGACCTTGATGGCTGTATCGGCTGCGGCTGTCTGTCGATGCGCGATTGTCCGCTGCGCAATCCGGGCGATCGGCTGGGTCAGCAAGGGTCAGGAGCGGTGCTGCTCGACCCGGAACAGGACGGTAACCATCCGGACGCGGAGTGACGTCTATACTGGTGGGAGGTCAACACACAGGGAATCATGATGATCACCGTTCACCATCTCGAGCAATCACGTTCACATCGGGTGCTATGGCTGCTGGAAGAGCTGGAAGTGCCGTATCAGATCAAACGTTATCAACGCGAGCCAACCATGCTGGCGCCCGAGGCGCTGAAAAAAGTGCATCCGCTGGGAAAATCACCGGTGATTACCGATGAAAACCGGGTGGTGGCGGAATCCGGGGCGATTCTCGAGTATCTGGAACAGAAATATGATCACGAATTCCGGCTGAAGCTGAGTGATGAAGAGTCGCTGTTGCAGTCGCGCTACTGGCTGCACTACGCCGAGGGTTCGCTGATGCCGCTGCTGGTGATGAAGCTGATCTTCGGACAGATGGGGAAAGCGCCGGTGCCCTGGCTGCTGCGCCCGGTTGGCGCGGCGTTTGGCAAAGGGGTGCAGAAGGCCTGGCTCGATAAACAGCTGCAACCGCATATGAAAATGATTGAGCAGCATCTGGCGGCTAATCCGTGGTTCGCGGGTCAGCGCTTCAGTATCGCCGACATTCAGATGAGCTTCCCGCTGCTGGCCCTGGCGCAACGTGTCGGGATGGAGCAGATGCCGGCCAGTCAGAAATGGCTGCAAACCGTTCAGCAGCGTGCTGCCTGGCAGCGGGCTATCGATCAGGGCGGCGAACTCTCTCTGCTAGGTTAATCCTCTCTCTGCTGGCGCACCGTTTTTTTTCGTGCGGCGCTGCCAGCCGTTCAGCGTTTAAAAATGTCTGTAACTTCAACGCCTCAGCCGATGCGGTCAGCCGCTGCCTGGCCGAAAACGGCGCTCACCACCTGATCTTTATGCTGATTAATGTCCTTCCGCCAGTTGAAAATGTGCCGGTAAACGCCGGATAATCGTTTGCCTTTTTATCTGGCGGTCCTTTGACTGCCAACTATCTGCGGCAAGGTAAACGTTTGCCTGGTGGAATTACTCCATCAGTGCAGCCGGATTACCCGCTTATTTCAGGGACAGCGACGGTCGCAGAGCGATCCACACTACAAAAAATCTTTGAGGCTCAACTATGTCAATTGAATCACGCCCGGCCAGTGGAAAACTGGACGCCTGGTTCGCGATCTCGGCGCGCGGCAGCAGCGTGCGTCAGGAAATTCTGGCCGGACTGACTACCTTTCTGGCGATGGTCTATTCGGTCATTGTGGTACCGGGCATGCTCGGTAAAGCCGGTTTCCCGCCAACCGCGGTATTTGTCGCCACCTGCCTGGTAGCCAGTTTCGGCTCCATCCTGATGGGGCTGTGGGCCAATCTGCCGATGGCGATTGGCTGCGCCATTTCGCTGACCGCCTTTACCGCCTTTAGCCTGGTGCTGGGCCAGCACATCAGCGTACCGGTCGCGCTCGGTGCGGTATTCCTGATGGGGTTGCTGTTTACCCTGATCTCGGTGACCGGCATTCGGGCGTGGATCCTGCGCAACCTGCCAATGGGCGTGGCGCATGGCACCGGCGTCGGAATTGGATTGTTCCTGCTGCTGATCGCGGCGGATGGCGTCGGTCTGGTGGTAAAAAACCCGGCACCGGGTTTGCCGGTTGCGCTGGGTCAGTTTGCTACTTTCCCGGTGATCATGACGCTGCTGGGACTGGCGGCGATTTTTGGCCTGGAAAAACGGCGGGTACCGGGCGGCATTCTGATGACGATTATCGCCATTTCGCTGCTCGGGCTGATCTTCGATCCGGCGGTGAGCTACAAAGGATTGTTTGCTCTGCCGAGCCTGCGTGACGCCAGCGGTCAGTCGCTGGTGTTCAGCCTCGACATCATGGGCGCGTTGCAGCCGGTGGTGCTGCCGAGCGTGCTGGCACTGGTAATGACCGCAGTATTTGACGCCACCGGCACCATTCGCGCGGTGGCGGGGCAGGCCAATCTGCTGGATAAGCAGGGCCAGATTATCAATGGCGGTCGCGCCCTGACGACCGATTCGGTCAGCAGCCTGTTTGCGGGCCTGGTCGGCGCGTCACCTGCGGCGGTGTATATCGAGTCAGCGGCCGGTACTGCGGCGGGCGGAAAAACCGGCCTGACCGCCATCGTGGTCGGCCTGCTGTTTATGGTGATCCTGTTTATGTCACCGCTGGCCTGGCTGGTACCGGCTTACGCTACCGCACCCGCGCTGATGTATGTCGGTCTGCTGATGCTGAGTAACGTGGCGAAAATCGACTTTAATGACTTCGTCGATGCGATGTCCGGCCTGTTGACCGCGGTGATTATCGTGCTGACCTGCAACATCGTCACCGGCATCATGATCGGCTTTGCCTCGCTGGTGGTCGGCCGCGTTTTTGCGGGTGAATGGCGCAAGCTGAACCTCGGGACGGTGCTGATCGCCGTAGCGCTGGTGGCGTTTTACGCCGGCGGCTGGGCGATCTGACTGATCAACCGGGCGCGCAGCGGTGCGTCCGGAATTTTTCACTTTTTTCCCGCCAGCCGCACGCGTAGCTGACCCTTCAGGCTTCGGTTTGTTTTACACTTTAGCGCTCAACAATGATTGAAAGATAACGACGCGCCTAAGGAAAGCATGGAAATCTTTTTTACTATTCTCATCATGACGCTGGTGGTGTCGCTCTCTGGCGTCGCTGCCCGTATTTTGCCCTTTCAGATCCCGCTGCCGCTGGTGCAGATCGCCGCTGGCGCACTGCTGGCCTGGCCCACTTTTGGTCTGCATGTAGATTTTGACCCGGAACTGTTTCTGGTGCTGTTTATCCCGCCGCTGCTGTTTGCTGACGGCTGGAAAACGCCAATCAGCGAGTTCCTGCATCATGGTCGCGAGATTATTGGCTTAGCGCTGGCGCTGGTATTGATTACCGTGGTCGGCATTGGCTATCTGATCTACTGGATGGTGCCCGGCATTCCGCTGATCCCGGCCTTTGCGCTGGCGGCGGTGCTGTCTCCGACCGATGCCGTGGCGCTCTCCGGGATTGTCGGCGAAGGGCGTATCCCGAAGAAAATCATGTCGATTGTGCAGGGCGAAGCCTGATGAACGACGCGTCAGGTCTGGTGTCGCTGAAATTCGCCGTCGCCGTCGCGATGGGCACCATGGTATTTACCTGGGGCGGTGCCAGCGTCGAATTCCTGAAAGTGGCGATTGGTGGTCTGATCGCCGGTGTGGCGGTCTGCTGGCTGTACGGTAAATCGCTGCGCATACTCAGCCGCTGGAGCGGTGACGATCCGGCCACCCAGACCGTGCTGCTGCTGCTGCTGCCGTTCGCCTCTTACCTGATTGCGGAACACCTCGGCGTATCGGGTATCCTGGCGGCCGTCGCGGCGGGGATGACCATCACCCGTTCCGGCATTATCCGTCAGGCACCGCTGGCGATGCGTTTGCGCGCCAATAGCGTCTGGCAGATGCTGGAGTTCGTGTTCAACGGCATGGTGTTCCTGATGCTGGGCCTGCAGCTGCCGGACATTCTGCAAACCTCGGTGGATCAGGCTAATGCCGATCCAAACGTTGAGCTGTGGATGCTGTTCGCCGATATCGGGCTGGTCTATCTGGCGCTGATGCTGGTGCGTTTTGGCTGGCTGTTTATCATGCAGCGCTTCAGCAAACGTCTGCTGAAGAAGAAGCCGCTGGAGTTCTCCAACTACTCGCTGCGTGAACTGCTGATCGCTTCCTTTGCCGGCGTCCGCGGGGCGATTACCCTCGCTGGTGTGCTGTCGATTCCGCTGTTCCTCAGCAACGGTGATCCGTTCCCGGCGCGTTATGAGCTGGTGTTTATCGCCACCGGGGTGATCCTGTTCTCGCTGCTGGTCGGAGTGGTGATCCTGCCGATTCTGCTGCGCGGTATTGATACCATTGATAAAGGTGCGCATCGTCGTGAGCTGCAAAATGCCCGCGCAGTAATGGCCAGCGTGGCGATTGAGAGCCTGCATAAGATGGAAGCGCGACTGGAAAAAGAGTCGGACCAGAACATCGATCCCGAACTGCTGAAAGAGGTGAGTCTGCGGGTGATCGGCAACTTACGCCGCCGCGCTGAAGGGAAAAATGACCTTGAGCACGCGCTGTTCGCTGAGAACCTGGAGCGCCGCTTCCGCCTGACCGGCCTGCGTGCCGAACGGGCCGAGGTCTACCATCTGCGCGCGACCCAGCAGATCTCCAATGAGACGATGCAGAAACTGCTGCACGATCTCGACCTGCTTGAAGCATTACTGATCGAAAAAGAAGAGTAAGCCTCTGCCGGCACGCTGCACCGCCAGTGCAGCGTGCCGCCGGTTCAGACCGACAGGCGCGGTGCCTGGTCTGGCCAGTGTTCGCGGCAGCAGGCGATCCACGCCTGAGCGCTGCGCGACAGATAGTTACCTTCACGCCAGATCAAACCCAGACTCCACTTCAGCTCCGATTCCAGCGGTAGCCACAGCAACGACTGTTTATCCAGCCGCTGACAGATTGGCTCCGGCAGAATCGCCAGCCCCATTTCCGCCTGCACCATCGCCGCCAGAAAATCCCACTGGCCGCTGCGTACCGCTACCGTTGGCGTCAGGTTCTGTCGCTGGAACGCCTGCATCAACTGCCGGTTCAGTGAAAACTCCTCATTAAAAATCAGCAGCGGATGCTGCGCCAGTTCGGCCAGCCCAATCTGGCTGCGACTCAGCCACTCCGGCCGGCGCGGCAGCAGCACGCACAGCGGGTGATGCATCAGCGGTAGGGTATTCAGCGGCAGCTCCGCATCAACCGGCAGCGCCGTCAGAGCAATATCAAGGCTGCCGGCCAGCACCGCCTGCTGCACGGTCAGGCCGCCGAACTCAGAAATTTTCAGCTTCACGCCAGGATAACGACGGCGAAAGGCGGAGATCGATCCGGCAATCTGCATACCGACCATCGGCGGAATGCCGAGCCGCAGTTCTCCGGTCTTCAGCTGGTTAATATCGCCGATCTCCGCCTCAAGTTGATGGAATTCCTGCAGAATCGCCACGCCACGCTGATAGACCGCCTGGCCGCTGTCGGTCAGGTGCAGGCGACGGCCATCACGCAGGATCAGGGTACAGCCCAGTTCTTCCTCCAGCTGGCGTAACATCTTGCTGATGGTCGGCTGGGTGACGAACAGTTTTTGCGCCGCGCGGGTGAAACTCTGCTGGCGTACCACTTCGGTAAAGTAACGCAGGGCACGAACGTCCATAACTATTCCTTTTCGGCATGATTCCAATAATATTAATTCATTTTTTTCACCTTCTGTCGGCGATTTATACTGTCCTCCTGAATTTAATCGGGGAGAAAAGGCGATGGCATTCGCAATCAGTTCACGCAGACCCAGCCGGCTGCAATGGCTCAGCCTGCCGCTCCAGCTGGGGTTATATATCGGCGTCTTTGTCGCCTGCGAGCAACTGGTCAACTGGCTGCACCTGCCGCTGCCCGCCAATATTGTCGGCATGGTGCTGATGCTGGTGCTCATCGTCACCCGGATAGTGCCGCTGAGCTGGGTTAAAGCGGGCTCCCGCTGGTTACTGGCCGAGATGCTGCTGTTCTTTATTCCGGCGGTGGTGGCGGTGGTGAACTACGGCGACCTGCTGCGGGTGGACGGCTGGCGCATCTGCGTGGTGATTGGCGTCAGTACGATGCTGGTGCTGGCCTCGACGGCGCTGGTGGTTGATCGACTCTACCGCTATGAAATCGCGCGCGCTGCGCGTAAGCAGGCCGGCGATGCGTGATCTGATAATCAGCCTGTTGTGCGTGGTGGTGACGCTGCTGGTCTACGCACTGAATAAACGGCTTTATCGCCGCTGGCGCACGCTGCTGCTGATGCCGCTGGTCATGACGCCGGTGGTGCTGGTGGCGCTGCTGCTGCTGACTCACATCAGCTGGCAGGACTACATTGCCGAAAATCACTGGTTACTCTGGCTGCTGGGTCCGGCGACGCTGGCGTTTGCGGTGCCGGTGTATGAGAACGTGGCAATCATCAAACGCCACTGGCTGTCGCTCAGCGCTGGGGTGCTCACCGCCACGGTGGTCGCGGTGTGCAGCTCAGTATGGCTGGCGCGTCTGTTAACGCTGCCGGAGTCGATTCAGCGCAGCCTGGCGGTGCGCTCCATTACCACGCCGTTTGCGCTGGCGGCGGCCGGGCCGATTGGTGGCCAGCCAGATCTGGTGGCGCTGTTCGTGGTGATCACCGGCGTGTTTGGCATGGCGGTCGGCGATGTGCTGTTTCTGCGGATCGCGATTAAGCAGGGCGTGGCAAAAGGGGCAGGATTAGGTGCCGCCTCGCACGGTGCCGGTACGGCACGCGCCTATCAGATGGGCCCACAGGAGGGTGTGGTGGCCAGCCTGGTGATGATGCTGTCCGGCGTTGTTACCGTGGTACTGGCCCCGCTGATTGGCCACCTGATGTGGGCGATACCGGCGTAACCGGCGCGTCGTGCTGCCAGCCGTGGCGCGACACCGGACCGGTGACACGTATTTTTACGTAAAGCTTGCTAAATAATGTTGTCTCCGCGTTTCAGACTGTTAACCTTGCGGCCGAATTAATTGTCCTTCACGGAGTGGAATCATGTTTAAGCAACTTGTTACCGGGAGCGCACTTGGCCTCGTTTTACTGAGCGGTGCCGCTCAGGCAATCGAAGGCAGTGTTGACGTCAGCGAGCACAACACCAACCTGAATGTGGGTCTCGGCACCACAACCCCTGGCCTGTTTCTGAAAGGCAACTGGCTGCGCAGCGACCATGACGGCAGCACCTACGGTGCCGGTCTGGGTTACAACGTTGACTTCGGACCTCTGCGTCTGGCGCCGACCGCAAAAGCGATCTTCACCCATCCTGAAGATGGAAAAGATGGATTTGCGGTGGCGCTGGGTGGCGCAGCGCAATACAACTTCAACAGCATGTGGGGTCTGTATGGCGAATATTATTACGCGCCAGAATCCTTCACCGATCAGCTCGACAGCTACCAGGAAGCGGGCGGTGGCCTGAGCTTCACCCCGATTTCACTGCTTAACCTGCGCGTCGGTTATCAGTACATCGAGCTGAACAACAAAGATGGCCGTAAAGATAACGTGCTGGTCGACGGTCCGTACGTCGGCGCATCGCTGCGCTTCTGATTCTGCCGATCCAGAAAAAAGGGCGGTACCCTGTGGGGTGCCGCCCTTTTTTTATCTCGCGCTTAGCTGAAAACTAATGCGCTCTGCCCTGGTCGATGCCGGAGCCGGTCTGCGAACGGATAAACTGCATCCGGAAGCGTGAACGCTCCTCCGCGCCCTGCTGCGAATGATCGGTAACCGAGAACAGCCAGGTGCCGATAAACGCAATCGCCATGGAGAACAGCGCCGGATACTCGTACGGATAGATTGGCTTAGCATGACCCAGCACCTGTACCCAGACCGTCGGGCCGAGGATCATCAGCACCACGGCGGTAATCAGCCCCAGCCAGCCACCGACCATCGCGCCGCGCGTGGTCAGCTTTGACCAGTACATCGACAGCAGAATGATCGGGAAGTTACAGCTGGCGGCAATCGAGAAGGCCAGTCCGACCATGAATGCGATGTTCTGCTTCTCAAACAGAATGCCCAGCGCAATCGCCACCACACCTAATACCAGCACGGTGATTTTAGAGACCCGCAGCTCATCACGTTCGCTTGCCTGACCTTTACGGTAGACGCTGGCGTAGAGGTCATGCGAGACCGCCGAGGCACCGGCCAGCGTTAAGCCCGCTACCACCGCCAGAATGGTGGCAAAGGCCACCGCCGAAATAAAGCCGAGGAAGGTACTGCCACCCACCGCGTTAGCCAGATGTACCGCTGCCATATTGGTGCCGCCAATCAGCGCGCCGCTGGCATCTTTAAAGGCCGGATTCGCGCCAACCAGCAAGATCGCACCGAAGCCGATAATAAAGGTCAGGAAGTAGAAGTAGCCCATAAAGCCGGTGGCCCAGAACACGCTTTTACGCGCCTCTTTGGCATCGGCCACGGTAAAGAAGCGCATCAGAATATGCGGCAGACCAGCGGTACCAAACATCAATCCCAGCCCGAGTGACAGTGCCGAAATCGGATCTTTTACCAGCCCGCCCGGTTGCATAATCGCGATCCCTTTCGGGTGGACCGCCATCGCTTCGGTAAACAGCGTGTTGAAGCTAAAGCCGGTGGTCTTCATGACCATCACCGCCATAAAGGTGGCACCAAACAGCAGCAGCACTGCCTTGATAATCTGTACCCAGGTGGTGGCGAGCATGCCGCCAAACAGCACATACATCACCATCAGAATGCCGACCAGCACCACCGCTACGTGATAGTTGAGGCCAAACAGCAGCTGAATCAGTTTACCGGCACCGACCATCTGGGCAATCAGATAGAGCGCCACCACCACCAGTGAGCCGCAGGCGGAGAGGGTACGGATCGGTTTCTGCTTCAGCCGATACGAGGCGACGTCGGCGAAGGTGTAGCGGCCCAGATTACGCAGCCGTTCGGCGATCAGGAACAGAATCATCGGCCAGCCGACTAAAAAGCCGAGCGAGTAGATCAGCCCGTCATAACCGGAGGTGTAAACCAGCGCCGAGATGCCAAGGAACGAGGCGGCAGACATAAAGTCGCCCGCCATCGCCAGCCCATTCTGGAAGCCGGTAATATTGCCGCCAGCGGTGTAGTAGTCGCTGCGCGAACGGGTGCGCTTAGACGCCCAGTAGGTAATGCCCAGCGTGGCCCCGACGAAAATCACAAACATGACGATCGCCTGATAGTTAACCGCCTGACGCTGCACTGCGCCGGTAATCGCATCGGCGGCCAGCGCCGAAAACGGCAGCAGCGCCGCCAGCATCCATAAGCAGAGACGTATCATGATTTCACCTCGCTCAGGATCGCTTTGGTCAGCCGGTCAAACTCGCCGTTGGCACGCCAGACGTAAATGCCGGTCAGCACAAACGACATCACGATCAGTCCGACACCGATGGGAATACCGCGGGTGACGTTGGTTCCCGGATGCAGCGGTGTGCCGAGCCAGCCTGGCGCAAAGGCGATCAGCAGGATAAAACCGACATACAGCACCAGCATAATCAGCGACAGCAGCGTGGCGAACGCCTGGCGCTTACGGACTAATTCATGAAAGCGGGGATTACGTTCAATCTGTTGGTAGATTGCATCCTGTTTCGAAAGGGCGTCATTCATCACATTTTCTCCAGAGGTCTTGCAGGCGTAAACCTCACGCCAGGGCGCGGGTTCGGCTGGTAATTTTATTTGTGACTACAGAAACATACTGCGTAGGGCGGGCATGGCGGGAAATGATCTTCCCGCCGGATAAGGTGCGCTTAAGGCATTTTGATCGACTGTTTCTCCTCAAGCAGTTTTTCCACTACGCCAGGATCGGCGAGGGTGGAGGTATCGCCGAGATTGCTGGTATCGCCGGTGGCGATTTTGCGCAGAATACGACGCATGATCTTGCCGGAGCGGGTTTTCGGCAGCGAGTCGGTCCAGTGCAGCACATCCGGGGTGGCAATCGGGCCGATCTCTTTACGTACCCAGTTACGCACTTCGGTATAGAGTTCGGGCGACGGCTCCTCACCGTGGTTCAGGGTGATGTAAGCATAAATCGCCTGGCCCTTGATGCTGTGCGGAATGCCGACCACTGCGGCTTCAGCAATTTTCGGATGTGACACCAGCGCCGACTCAATCTCGGCGGTGCCAAGACGGTGGCCGGAGACGTTGAGCACGTCATCCACACGGCCGGTGATCCAGTAATAGCCATCCTCATCACGACGCGCACCGTCGCCGCTGAAGTAGACATTTTTAAAGGTAGAGAAGTAGGTCTGCTCAAAGCGATCGTGGTCGCCATACAGCGTACGGGCCTGACCCGGCCAGGATTCGGTGATCACCAGATTGCCTTCACAGGCGCCTTGCTGCGGCTGGCCTTCATTATCCACCAGCGCCGGTTGTACCCCGAAGAACGGTTTAGTGGCCGATCCCGCTTTGAGTTCGGTCGCACCCGGCAGCGGGGTGATCATGAAGCCGCCGGTTTCAGTCTGCCACCAGGTATCGACGATTGGGCAGCGGCTGTTGCCGATTTTCTTGTAGTACCACTCCCAGGCTTCCGGGTTAATCGGTTCACCGACTGACCCCATGATGCGCAGGCTGCTACGGTCGGTTCCCTGGATCGCTTTATCACCTTCAGCCATCAGGGCGCGGATCGCGGTAGGGGCGGTATAGAGCAGCGTCACCTTATGTTTATCCACCACTTCCGCCATGCGGCTCGGCGTTGGCCAGTTCGGCACCCCTTCAAACATCAGGGTAGTCGCGCCACAGGCCAGCGGACCGTATAGCAGGTAGCTGTGGCCGGTGATCCAGCCGACGTCGGCGGTACACCAGTAGACGTCGTCCTGATGGTAATCGAAGACAAATTTAAAAGTGGTCGCCGCGTAGACCAGATAACCGCCGGTGGTGTGCAACACCCCTTTCGGCTTACCGGTCGAGCCGGAGGTATAAAGGATAAAGAGCGGATCTTCCGCTCCGACTTCGGCCGGAGAATGGTTGGTGCTGGCATTCAGCATCAGCTCATGCCACCAGCGGTCGCGACCTTCGATCCAGCCGATATCGTTGCCGGTACGCTGGAACACCACCACGTTTTTCACGCTGGTGACGTTAGGATTTTTTAACGCATCATCGACATTTTTCTTCAGCGGGATGCTGCGTCCGGCACGGACACCTTCATCGGCGGTAATCACCAGCGAAGCGCTGGAATCGACGATCCTGCCGGCCACGGCTTCCGGCGAAAAACCACCAAAAATTACCGAATGGACGGCACCGATACGCGCACAGGCCAGCATCGCCACGGCGGCTTCCGGCACCATCGGCATATAGATCGCCACCACATCGCCTTTCTTCACCTTGAGCAATTCCAGCACGTTGGCGAAGCGACAGACTTCAGCATGCAGCTGGCGGAAGGTCAGGGTTTTGCTCTCACTGGCGTCGTCGCCTTCCCAGATAATCGCCGGGTGGTCGCCGCGGGTCTGCAAATGCCGGTCAAGGCAGTTTGCCGCCAGATTGAGCGTGCCATCTTCGTACCAGCGAATGTCAATGTTGCCCGGCGCAAACGAGCAGTTTTTCACTTTGCTGTAGGGCTTGATCCAGTCGAGGATTTTGCCCTGTTCGCCCCAGAACGTATCCGGATCAGCGACAGATTGCTGATACATCGTCTGATACTGTTCAGCGGTGATCAGCGTGTTTGCTGCAATATTCTCTGGAACGGGATGTTTATGTATTTGGCTCATGGCGGATCTCCTTGAAGTTGTTAATGATATGTCAATCAATGGTTAATTGAAGCCCGCGCTGAGGCTTTGTTTCTTTTTTGCGCCGTAGATCACGCCCTCAACACCGCGCGCGATAAAGGGCTGATGAAGCGGCAATTGGTGATAAGTCCCTGCTGGCAATAAGGAATAAAGGTGTAACTTTTTGTGTTCAGGCGTGTTTAAAAAGCGAGCAAACGCGTCGGGTGAGTTTTTGCGCAATTCTGCATAGCTATGCGTTAATTCATCGAACTAATACTTTTCATAACAGCAGGTTAGGGATTTACGGCTGGCGCAGCATTTTATGCTACTTAGATGGTGAACTTTTAAACGAAGACGCCAAGGGTTGCATTTACCACAGCGAAAATGGTACTTATCTCGCCCCTGTTCTGCAGGTATCAACTCAGACCGCGTCTGAAAATGGGTATGGGAATCATCAGATTTTCGTGCGAGGCGCTGTCTCCAAACACCCTCTAATTTACCGGGCTTTTTGCTCACTTCCCTGTGTGTATTGTCTTCTGCACCTTCGCAGTAGAGAGAAACGGGTTTTGACTGAGGAAATTACGCGTTATGAAAGGTTTTAAAATCAGCCTGGCCTGGCAGATTCTGATAGCCCTGGTGCTTGGCATCGTTGTGGGTGCCGTGCTGCATAATCAGCCAGACAATCGTGAATGGTTAGTCACCAATATTCTCAGCCCGGCGGGCGACATCTTTATCCACCTGATTAAGATGATTGTGGTACCGATCGTGATCTCATCACTGATCGTCGGGATTGCCGGCGTCGGCGATGCCAAAAAGTTGGGACGCATCGGCGTCAAAACGATTCTCTACTTTGAAGTGATCACCACCCTTGCCATTGTGGTCGGGATTACCCTGGCCAACGTATTTCAACCCGGCACCGGCATCGATATGTCAACGCTGGCAACGGTGGACATCTCTAAATATGAAGCCACCACGGCGGAAGTGCAGGGCGGTCCGCACAGCCTGGTCGCCACCATTCTGTCGCTGATCCCGCAGAACATTTTCGCCTCGATGGTGAAAGGTGACATGCTGCCGATTATCTTCTTCTCGGTGCTGTTTGGCTTAGGCCTGTCATCTCTGCCGTCAGAACAGCGCGATCCGTTGGTGAATCTGTTCCGTGGCATCTCTGAAACCATGTTCAAAGTGACGCACATGATCATGCGCTATGCGCCGGTCGGTGTGTTCGCCCTGATTGCCGTCACCATCGCTAACTTCGGCTTCGCCTCGCTGTGGCCGCTGGCTAAGCTGGTGCTGCTGGTCTATGCGGCGATTCTGTTCTTCGCCTTTGTGGTGCTGGGTGGCGTTGCGCGCTTCTGTAAGCTGCGTATCACCACGCTGATGCGTATCCTCAAAGATGAGCTGATTCTCTCTTACTCCACCTCCAGCTCAGAGACGGTATTGCCACGCATCATGCAGAAGATGGAAGCCTACGGCGCGCCGAAAGCAATCACCAGCTTCGTGGTGCCGACCGGTTATTCGTTTAACCTTGATGGCTCAACCCTGTATCAGAGTATCGCCGCCATCTTTATCGCCCAGCTGTATGGCATCGATCTGTCGCTGAGCGACGAGATTATCCTGGTGCTGACGCTGATGGTGACCTCGAAAGGCATTGCTGGCGTGCCAGGCGTCTCCTTCGTGGTGCTGCTGGCGACGCTGGGCAGCGTCGGTATTCCGCTGGAAGGGCTGGCATTCATCGCCGGAGTTGACCGTATAATGGACATGGCGCGTACTGCCCTGAACGTCATTGGTAACGCTCTGGCGGTGCTGGTCATCGCCCGCTGGGAAAACCAGTTCGACGCCGAACAGGCGAAAGAGTATGAACTGCAACTGCGCACTCAGACCGCGAGTTAATCGCACTGCTTAATAAAAAAGGCTCAACGAAAGTTGGGCCTTTTTTGTTTCCGGCAAATGACTGTGACCGGTTCAACCGCACACCTTACCTGACACCTGACACCTGACACCTGACCTTGTCTCTTTTCAAAAGCGACACAAAAGTCCGCGGGAAGAGCAGGTTCACCCGAAGAGTAAAGCGTCCCACGCCAGGGAAGGCGTGGGCCGAGCGTCAGGGATGACGAATGCGTCTTTACGATCGGGTGAATCTTCTCTGCCCCTGCATCCGGCGTGAAGCACGCGCGTTCCTGGCACGATCGGCTGAATCTTCTCTGCCCCTGCACCTTGCATGAAGCACACGCGTCCTGGCACGATCGGGTGAATCTTCTCTGCCCCTGCACCCGGCGTGAAGCACGCACGCTTCTGGCTCACACCTTCAGGGTCAGATGCATCACTAAATCCCATCACCCAACCTGAAGCGAACACCCGCCAGCCAGAATCCCCGCTTTATTTGATCCCTCTTCGCATCCATGCAAAAAAGATCTCACCGATGAATTAATCATTCGTTATGATGAGTCATATATTGAATAATTTATTCCTATGCGGAGCCTGTTATGAAAATTGACCTCAGCCAGATGATCACCGAAGGCCGTAATCCTGCCAGTCAGAACATCGACGAGCTATCGACCGAAGCGATGTTGCGCGTCATTAATGACGAGGATAAGAAGGTGGCGCTGGCGGTTGAAGCGATTGTCCCGCAGATAGCCGAAGCGGTTGATGCTATCAGCGCTGCGTTTCAGGCCGGTGGACGCCTGATCTATTGCGGTGCAGGAACGTCCGGGCGACTGGGTATTCTGGATGCCAGCGAGTGTCCGCCCACCTTTGGTACGCCGCGGGAACAGGTGGTAGGACTGATCGCCGGTGGCCATCGGGCGATTCTACAGGCGGTGGAAAATGCCGAAGATAACCGGGCACAGGGCGCGCAGGATCTGCGGGATATCAACTTCAGCCGCGAGGATGTGCTGGTCGGCATCGCAGCCAGCGGCCGCACGCCTTACGTCCTTGGCGCGCTGGAGTATGCCGGTCAGCTCGGTGCTACCACCGTCGCCCTGACCTGTAACCCCGGCAGTCCGATGTCTCAGGCCGCAGCGATTGCCCTGACGCCGGTCGTGGGGCCAGAAGTGGTCACCGGCTCGTCACGCATGAAAGCGGGTACCGCCCAGAAGCTGGTGCTTAACATGCTGACCACCGGGGCGATGATCCGCAGCGGTAAAGTCTACGGCAACCTGATGGTGGATGTTGAAGCGACCAATCAGAAGCTGGTCCAGCGCCAGGTGAACATCGTCAGGCAGGCTACCGATTGCGATGACGCCACCGCCAGTGCCGCACTGAGCGCCTGCGGCGGCCACTGCAAAACGGCCATCCTGATGGTGCTGGCCGGACTGACCGCTGATGAAGCGCAGACGCTACTCGCACAACATCAGGGCTTTATTCGTCAGGCGCTGCAGGCAGCGGGAGCACGCTGATGGCGAAAATTACCGACGCACTATTACGCGACATTCTGCAGGCGGTCGGCGGGGGGCAAAATATCGCCAACTGCGGCAACTGCATGACGCGGCTGCGGCTGACGCTCAATCAGCCCGAACGGGTTGATCTCACCCGGCTGAAAAGCCTGCCGGGCGTGCTGGGAGTGATCGACAGTGATGCCCAGTTGCAGATTGTGCTCGGCCCCGGCAAAGCGCAGACCGCAGCAGAGGGGATGCAGTCCTTACTGGCACAGGGTGAAGCACCGGCGCTCAGCGAGCTGGCCGCGCAGCACAAGCAACAGATGAAGGCAAAACAGACCAGCGGCCTGCATCAGTTTCTGTCGCGCTTCGCCACTATATTTACCCCACTCATTCCCGGCTTTATCGGCGCAGGCTTACTGCTGGGATTTGCCACTCTGCTTGAACAGAGCCTGCACCTGAATGCGCCGGGCGAGCATGCGCCCTGGCTGCTGCACAGCGTGGCGTACATGAAGGTGTTCGGCAAAGGACTGTTCACCTTCCTCAGCATCCTGATCGGCTATAACGCCCAGAAAGCCTTTGGCGGCAGCGGGGTGAATGGCGCGATCATCGCCTCACTGTTTGTTCTCGGCTACGTCCCGACCGCCACGGTCGGCTACTACAGCGGGATGGAAAGCTTTTTCGGCCTGACTATCGACCCGCGCGGCAATATTATCGGCGTGCTGCTGGCGGCCATTATCGGGGCGTGGATTGAAAAGCAGATCCGCAAAATCATCCCGGATAATCTGGATATGATCCTCACCTCGATGTTTACCCTGCTGATCACCGGTGCGATTACTTACCTGCTGATCATGCCGCTGGGTGGCGAACTGTTTAAAGGCATGTCCTGGTTGTTCATCCACC
>MIEI01000014.1 GCA_002095305.1 Pantoea brenneri | reverse complement strand
AAAACGTGGCGAATAATACGCCAAACCTGCATAAAATGCAAGTAATACTAAGATTTGGTACCGAGGACGGGACTTGAACCCGTAAGCCCAATCGGGCACTACCACCTCAAGGTAGCGTGTCTACCAATTCCACCACCACGGCACTACACTGACCACAACGATTCGTTGTGTTGACGAACTTACTTAGGAATATCGCTGCCCGGCGTGGCCGGTTGAGCTGGCTTTTCAGTCTGTTGAGAAGACTGCGCCGGCGCAGAAAGATTTTCCCACTCGCTTCCTTTCGAGGCTTTATTACTGTTCAGGTTACCGAGAACCAGGCTGATGATGAAGAACAGTGCCGCTAAGATGCCGGTTGTACGTGTCATGAAATTACCTGAACCCGTAGAACCAAACAGCGTACCGGATGCGCCTGCACCGAATGAGGCTCCCATATCAGCGCCTTTGCCTTGCTGCAGCATGATCATACCCACGAGGGCGATAGCTACAATAAGGAAAACAACTAAAAGAGCTTCGTACATATTCAACCTGTTCCTTGCACGATAATCGTACAGTTAAAGCTTCAACCAGTATTGATGGGGAGTCTCGTCATCACCCATCAGAAGCGGGTGTGAATACTAACCAAAGGCGGATACCTCTGCAAGCGCAATTTTCATCACCCAAACTAATTGCAGAAAAAAACGCCATCCCGGTGATTTTACAGGCGGTTCGGTAACCTGCGAACCGCCTGTCAGCCGATTAAAACGACTTTACCTGATCGGCGATGCGGTTTGCCAGCTCGGTTACCTGCGCCTCATTCTCGCCTTCCACCATCACCCGAATCAACGGCTCGGTGCCCGACTTGCGCAGCAACACCCGCCCCCGGCCGGCCAGCGCTTTTTCCACCTCTGCCGTCACGGTTTTCACCGCGTCGCTCTGTAACGGATCGTGCTCACCGGTAAAGCGGACGTTGACCAGTACCTGAGGCAGCATTTTCATGCCGCTGCACAGATCGTGCAGGCTCATGTGGTTGCGCACCATTGCAGTAAGTACTTGCAAACTTGCCACGATGCCGTCACCGGTGGTGGTTTTATCCAGCAGGATCACATGGCCTGAGTTCTCTGCCCCCAGACGCCAGCCCTTCTCCTGCATCTTCTCCAGCACGTAGCGGTCACCCACTTTTGCCGGCAAACGGAATACCGAGCTGCTTAAGCGCCAACTCCAGGCCCATATTGCTCATCAGCGTGCCGACTACGCCGCCGCGCAACTGGCCCTGACGCAGCCCTTCGCGCGCAATGATGTAGAGAATCTGGTCGCCATCCACCTTTTCGCCCAGATGGTCAATCATCATGATGCGATCGCCGTCGCCATCGTAGGCCAGACCGATATCCGCTTTCTCCGCCAGCACCCGCTGTTGCAGCATCTTCAGATCGGTAGCGCCACACTCTTTGTTGATGTTCATCCCATCCGGCTGGGTGGCAATGGCAATCACCGTAGCGCCCAGTTCACGCAATACATTCGGTGCAATGTGGTAGGTGGCCCCGTTAGCGCAGTCGACCACGATTTTCAGGCCGTTAAGGTTTAGCTCGCTTGGGAAGGTGCCCTTGCAGAATTCGATGTAACGTCCGGCGGCATCAACAATACGGCTGGCACGGCCCAGTAAGGCGGATTCAACACAGGTAATCGGTTTTTCCATCTCCAGTTCGATCGCTTCTTCAACGTCGTCCGGCAATTTGGTGCCTTCGGATGAGAAGAATTTGATACCGTTATCGTCGAACGGGTTATGCGACGCCGAAATCACAATCCCCGCTTCGGCGCGGAATGTACGGGTCAGGTAAGCGATGGCCGGGGTCGGCATCGGTCCGGTAAAGGCGGCGGTCAGGCCCGCGGCCGCCAGACCGGCTTCTAAGGCTGACTCCAGCATATAGCCGGAGATGCGGGTGTCCTTACCGATAATGATCTTTTTCGAACCGTGACGCGCCAGCACTTTCCCTGCGGCCCAGCCCAGCTTCAGGACGAAATCAGGGGTGATTGGCGCTTCACCGACTTTGCCACGAATGCCATCTGTACCGAAATATTTACGATTACTCATGATTATCCTTTTGCTCTTCGGGTCGCTTCGACCACGCGCATCGCTTCGGCCGTCTCTTTGACATCATGGGCGCGAATAATCTGTGCACCCTGCATCGCGGCGATGACCGCACAGCTCAGGCTGCCGGTTAAACGCTGTGACGGACCGACATTCAACAACTGACCTATCATCGATTTGCGCGACATGCCCACCAGCAGTGGCAGGCCGAAATGGTGAAAATCGCTGAGATGAGCCAGCAGTTCATAGTTGTGGCTAAGATTTTTACCGAAACCGAAGCCCGGGTCGAGTATCAGCCGCTCTTTTTTGATTCCCGCCGCTTCGCAACGCGCGATCTGCTGCGCGAAGTAAGTGTCCACTTCGTGCAGGATGTTTTCATAGTGTGGCGCCTGCTGCATGGTACGTGGTTCGCCCTGCATATGCATTAAACAGACCGGCAGGCCGGTCGCTGCCGCCGCTTCCAGCGCACCTGGCTCTGAGAGCGAGCGCACATCGTTGATGATGTGAGCGCCCACTCGCGCTGATTCCCGGATCACTTCGGCTTTAGAGGTATCGACCGAAATCCAGACCTCAAAACGCTGGGCAATCGCTTCGACCACCGGGATGACCCGCTCCAGCTCCTGCTCGACGCTGACCTCATCGGCCCCCGGACGGGTCGATTCACCGCCGACATCGATAATGGTCGCGCCAGCATTGACCATCTCATTGGTGTGGGTGAGCGCATCGACCAGCGCGTTATGCTTACCGCCATCGGAAAAGGAGTCGGGCGTGACATTCAAAATACCCATCACATGGGGAAATGATAAATCGAGATGGGAATCACCGGCGAACAACTTCATGGCGAATCACTCCTTGCTGATCAATATCTGGATGTAAAAAACCCCGGACCAGCCGGGTTTTGTCTGACGAGGTGACGTCTTATTTATCGAACTGTTCTGACATGGTGTTGCCTGGGTTTGGCGTACGCGGTTCATCGACCGGACGCGGCGCCTTTGGCGTGCCGTTGCTGTCAGAGTTGCTGCTGCCTGGATCTTCCCAGCCGGCTGGCGGACGCACTTCGCGGCGCGCCATCAGGTCGTCGATCTGCGGTGCATCAATGGTTTCATACTTCATCAGCGCGTCTTTCATCGCGTGAAGGATGTCCATGTTCTCACCCAGAATGCGGCGAGCACGCTGGTAGTTGCTGTCGATCAGGTGTTTAACTTCCTGGTCGATAATGCGGGCTGTTTCATCGGACATATGTTTCGCTTTCGCGACTGAACGTCCGAGGAACACTTCACCCTCTTCTTCGGCATACAGCAGTGGACCCAGTTTTTCTGAGAAGCCCCACTGCGTCACCATGTTACGTGCCAGGTTGGTCGCGACTTTAATGTCATTCGACGCACCGGTAGAAACATGTTCAGCACCGTAGATGATCTCTTCTGCCAGGCGGCCGCCGTACAGCGTTGAAATCTGACTTTCCAGTTTCTGACGGCTGGCGCTGATCGCGTCGCCTTCAGGCAGGAAGAAGGTCACACCCAGCGCACGGCCGCGCGGAATGATGGTCACTTTGTGCACTGGATCGTGCTCAGGCACCAGACGACCAATGATCGCGTGACCCGCTTCGTGATAGGCGGTTGACTCTTTCTGCGCTTCCGTCATCACCATGGAGCGACGTTCCGCACCCATCATGATTTTGTCTTTCGCTTTCTCAAACTCAACCATCGACACTACACGCTTGTTCGAACGGGCAGCAAACAGCGCCGCTTCGTTGACAAGGTTAGCCAGGTCGGCACCGGAGAAGCCAGGCGTACCGCGCGCAATGATTGCCGCGTCAATATCGGTCGCCAGCGGAACACGGCGCATATGCACTTTCAGAATCTGCTCACGGCCACGCACGTCTGGCAAGCCCACCACCACCTGACGGTCGAAGCGGCCTGGACGCAGCAGCGCCGGGTCAAGCACGTCAGGACGGTTAGTCGCGGCGATAACGATAATACCTTCGTTACCTTCGAAACCATCCATCTCAACCAGCATCTGGTTCAGTGTCTGCTCACGTTCATCATGACCACCGCCTAAACCCGCGCCACGCTGACGGCCCACCGCATCGATTTCATCGATGAAGATGATGCACGGTGCCGCTTTTTTGGCCTGTTCGAACATGTCACGCACACGAGATGCACCGACACCAACAAACATTTCAACGAAGTCAGAACCGGAGATGGTAAAGAAAGGCACTTTTGCTTCACCGGCAATCGCTTTCGCCAGCAAGGTTTTACCGGTACCCGGAGGACCGACCATCAGCACGCCTTTCGGAATCTTACCGCCCAGCTTCTGGAAGCGGCTCGGTTCACGCAGATATTCCACCAGCTCGGCGACTTCCTCTTTCGCTTCGTCACACCCGGCAACGTCGGCGAAAGTGGTTTTAATCTGGTCTTCCGTCAGCATGCGGGCTTTACTCTTGCCGAAGGACATCGCGCCCTTGCCGCCGCCGCCCTGCATCTGGCGCATAAAGAAGATCCACACCCCGATCAGCAGCAGCATCGGGAACCACGAGATGAAGATCGACGCCAGCAGGCTTGGCTCTTCCGGTGGTTCGCCAACCACTTTGACGTTTTTGGTCAAGAGGTTATCGAGCAACTTGGGATCATTGACAGGAATGTAGGTGGTGTATTTATTGCTGTCTTTTTTAATAACGTTAATTTCACGCCCGTTAATACGTGCCTCGCGGACCTGATCCTGGTTCACTTCCGACAGGAAGGTTGAATAATCAACCCTACGGCCATTCGACTCGCTGGGCCCAAAGCTCTGGAATACTGACATCAGCACGACCGCGATGACTAACCAGAGAATCAGGTTTTTCGCCATGTCACTCAAGGGATTAACCTCATATTACAACGGTGTTAACAGATAGCGTAGGGTACTATAGATCCTTCATACATGGAATCGCAGCAAAACTGCGGACTACTCCAGCAATTTGGTTATAGTTTGCGCCCAGTCGCCACAATGTACACTTCACGTGAACGTGACCGTGAAGCGTCCGGCTTACGAATTTTCACTTTCGTAAACAGGGAGCGAATTTCCCGCAGGTATTCATCGAAGCCATCTCCCTGAAACACTTTCACTACAAAACTGCCGCCGGGTGCCAGGATATCCCGACACATTTCCAGCGCCAGTTCGACTAAATACATCGACCGGGGAATATCTACGGCAGGTGTACCACTCATATTCGGTGCCATATCGGACATGACAACCTGAACTTTCTGATCGCCAACGCGCTCAAGCAGCGCATTGATCACCGATTCTTCACGAAAATCACCCTGAAGGAAATCGACACCGACAATCGGATCCATAGGCAGGATATCACAGGCAATAACGCGCCCTTTGTTCCCAATTTGCTGTACGACATATTGTGACCAGCCACCGGGTGCAGCACCCAGATCTACCACGGTCATGCCGGGTTTGAAAAGCTTGTCACCCTGTTGTATTTCATCAAGTTTAAACCAGGCGCGCGAACGCAACCCTTTTTTCTGCGCCTGAAGCACATATTTATCGCTAAAGTGTTCCTGGAGCCAGCGGCTGGAGCTGGCCGAACGCTTTTTACCCGTCATAATATTTCCAACTAAATCGTCATCGTAGCGATAAACCTGCACGCAATGGGTTGCGTCGATTTGGTGATATACCCGAGATGGCGGTAGAATGAACCGTTTTCAATCCCTGAGTAAGTAAAAAACTACGATGAATCTAAGTACCAAACAAAAACAGCACCTCAAGGGCCTCGCCCATCCGCTCAAGCCGGTGGTTATGCTGGGTGGCAATGGCCTGACTGAAGGCGTGCTGGCCGAAATCGAGCAGGCTCTGTCGCATCACGAACTGATTAAGGTGAAAATTGCCTCAGAAGATCGTGAAACAAAGCAGCTGATCGTTGAGGCGATCGTGCGTGAAACCGGTGCCAGCAACGTACAGGTGATCGGCAAAACGCTGGTGCTGTATCGCCCGTCTAAAGAGAGCAAGATTTCTCTGCCACGTTAAGTGGGCAAAGAAAGTGCCATGCTCTTACCTCAGATAAAAGGCCGCAATGCGGCCTTTTTCCTTTCTTTACATTGTGCTTTAACGCATTTCAAAGCGTAGCAACATCTTAAAGGTATTCCACCTTAAGGATTTCATATTCAACATCGCCGCTAGGGGTTTTGATAATCGCCACATCATCTGCCTCTTTACCCACCAGGCCACGCGCCATCGGTGAATTTACAGAAATCAGATTTTGCTTAAAGTCAGCTTCGTCATCACCCACGATACGATAGGTCGACTCTTCGTCGGTATCGATATTCAGTACGGTTACCGTCGCGCCAAAAATGACCCGGCCGGTTTTCGGCATCTGAGTGACGTCAATCACCTGGGCATTGGAGAGTTTGGCTTCAATCTCCTGTATGCGGCCTTCACAAAAACCCTGCTCTTCACGTGCGGCATGATATTCCGCATTCTCTTTCAGGTCGCCATGCTCGCGCGCGTCAGCGATAGAGGCAATAATGCGCGGACGCTTCACGGTTTTCAGCTCGTTCAGCTCTTCGCGCAATCTTTCTGCGCCTCTTAACGTCATCGGAATCTGATTCATTTAAGCTCCTCGTCATCTATCCTGTTTAACGGTGTCATCCTGACCGGTGACTGCAGAAAAAAGCGTTCTGCGACGCATTAGCCGGTTTTGCAAACAAAAGAATCCTGACCCGGACAGTATTCCAGGCCAGAAAAGGGTTTTGCAATTTGATACGTATTTTACCCCAGAGTTCCCTGCGGGTCATCGTTTACTTTCCACCACCCAGCGACGTAGTATTGACGGCTTCACCTGCCAGTTACCGCGAGATTATGCGATTTTCACGACTTGTTACCGGATTAACCTGTGCATTTATGCTGCAGGCACAAGCAGCGCCAGTTGATGAATACATGCAGTATCTGCCAGACGGCGCCAATCTGGCGCTGATGGTGCAGAAAGTGGGTGCATCAACGCCGATCATTGATTACCACGGAAAACAGATGGCGTTGCCCGCCAGTACCATGAAGGTAGTGACGGCGCTGGCGGCATTACTGGAACTGGGCGGAGACTACCGTTTTCAGACCACCTTTGAGACCAAAGGCGCGCTGGTTGATGGCACGCTGAACGGCGATTTAGTGGCACGTTTTGCCGGCGATCCCACCTTAAGCCGGCAGGATCTGCGCAACATGGTGGCAGCGTTAAAGAAGCAGGGCATCACCCATATCAAAGGCAATCTGGTGATTGATACCTCGGTGTTTGCCAGTCATGACATGGCACCGGGCTGGCCGTGGAACGACCTGACCCAGTGCTTCAGCGCCCCGCCGGGTGCGGCGATCGTCGACAAAAACTGTTTCTCCGTTTCGCTCTACAGTGCTAACACGCCGGGCGAGAATGCATTTGTGCGTATCGCCTCCTATTACCCGGCGCATATGTACAGCCAGGTGCGCACCATCGGCCGCAACAGCGGCGAAGGGCAATATTGCGAACTGGACGTGGTGCCGGGCGAACTGAACCGTTACACCCTGACCGGCTGCATGCGTCAACGTGCCGAACCGCTGCCGCTGGCGTTTGCGGTTCAGGATGACGCCGCCTGGGCTGGCGAGATTCTGAAAGCGGAGCTGCGTGCCGCGGATATCGATTACAGCGGGCATCTGGTGCGTCAGTCTCTGGTCACCGAGCCTGGCACGGTACTGGCCTCAACCCAGTCGGCACCGCTGCATACGCTGCTGCATACCATGCTGAAGAAGTCTGACAACATGATTGCCGACACGGTGTTTCGTACCATTGGCCATCATTACTTCAACGTGCCGGGAACCTTCCGCGCCGGTCAGGATGCGGTTCGCCGGATCCTGAAAGCCAAAGCCAATATCGACATGGGCAACAGCATTCAGGTCGACGGTTCCGGCCTGTCGCGTCATGACCTGATTTCGCCGCAAACCATGATGCAGGTACTGCAGTACATTGCGAAGAATGACAGCACGCTGGACTACATCTCGATGCTGCCGCTGGCTGGTTATGACGGCACGCTGCAGTACCGTGGCGGGCTGCATGAGGCGGGACTGGATGGCAAAGTGTCGGCAAAAACCGGCTCACTGCAGGGGGTCTACAACCTGGCGGGCTTTATCACCACCTCGAGTGGTGCCCGGGTCGCCTTTGTGCAGTTCCTCTCCGGCTATGCGGTTCCACCGGAAGATCAGCGTACCCGCCGTATTCCGCTGGTGCGTTTTGAGAGCCGGCTCTACCGCGATATTAACCAGAACAACTGATTAAGTAGCGAAAAAAAACGCAGCAGGCGATCAACCTGCTGCGTTTGTTAATAAAGTCTGGCCCCGTCAGCGATGAGACCGAGCCTGCACTGGAAACAGAGGCAGATCGGAAAAACGCTTAAGCCAATCCCTGGTCGTCCGGCCCGCGCGATTACGCACCTCATCTCTGAGGTACGCCCGAAGTCGGGACACCGCCTGGCGTTTTTGTCCATGGTGTGGAACGCTTTCCTCCCCTGCTCCCTGCGCGTTGAGCTTATCAATTGCGGCCAGATTCGTCCGGATCGGGTTATGGCTAAACCCATCAGAAGTGGGTATTCACACTCATATAGTAAGTGCGGCCCGACTCGTTAAAGGTGTTAGCACCGGCACCGTACAAATACGCGCCGGTAGTGGCGTTACCGGTGGTCTGCGCATTGCCTTCGCGGAAGTGGCGCTTATCGAACAGGTTGTCGATCCCCACAGTGACGCTGGCATATTTGTTGACGTCATAGGTACCGCTCATGCCGACCACTGAGTATGGACTGACCTCATCGGTGGCGCTGCCCGTGACCGGATTGCCTTTATAGTCATACTTTTTCGGCACCTGTTTGCCGTACCAGGTCAGCGTGGTTTGCAGTGACAGATCCTGTGTCGCCTGCCAGCTCAGCGTCGAGTTCAGGGTGTATTCCGGGATAACCGACAGGCGATCGCCGGTCTCTTTGTTTTTACTCTGCAGCATGTAGGTGAAGTTATTGTTCCAGCTCACGCTGTCTGAGAACGGCACGTTAACCGTCCCTTCCAGCCCTTCCACCACCGCTTTCGGCACGTTTTCCCACTTATAGATGTCGGTTTTACCGTTCGAGGCGGTACCGGTTGGCAGCGTGCCTGCCTCAATCTTATTGCGGTAATCATTGCGGAACCAGGTCAGACCGGCCTGATAACCCTCATGTTTCCACTCCAGCCCCACCTCTTTGTTGATGCTGTTTTCCGCTTTCAAATCGTCGTTGCCCATCAGATAACAGGCACCGGCGCTAGAGGCGCAGCCCTGGCCGTTACTGTAAAGCAGATAGTTCGGGTTGGTCTGATACAGGCTCGGCGCTTTGTAGGCGCGGGCGATGCCCATTTTCAGCGTGAAGTCATCGCCTAATCCCTGTGACAGGTTGAGCGACGGGCTCCAGTTGTTACCTGCGATGGAGTGATGATCGAAACGCAGGCCTGGCGTCAGCATGGTGCTGTCAGTCAGTTCAATGTTGTCTTCAGCAAACAGTGAGAAGATTTCAGCCTGAGAATAGGGGCTGCGACCGGTGGTGGCGATGCCCGGAATGGAACCGTAGCTGGCCGCCTGAGTGGTCGATGACGGATCCTTCATCCGCTGCTGGTTCCACTCGGTGCCGAGGGTAGCCGTCTGATTGACCAGCCATTCAAACGGAATACTGACCTCACTGTGCAGCAGCACATCGTCCAGCTGAATGGTGTTGAAGTCGCTGTTGGAGAAGATCCCTTCGGTGCCGCCCGCCAGCCCTTCATTCAGGCGCGAGTTGCGGGTGTTCTCATATTGCGCATAGGTATTGGTACTGATGCCATTATCCCAGGCGCCGGTCCACTTCAGCGAGAAGCTCTGCCGATAAAGGCGATTGGTTTCATCACCATATTTGCTTTTCACCAGCGCGTTGGTGTTGGTGTTCTGTGTATCACCGGCATACAGGTTGCCCTGCCGACTGTAACCGGCGCCAAACTCCAGTGCCTGCATTGGCGCAAAAGCCCAGCGCAGTAAGGCATGAACATCTTTATTGACCGAGCCTTCACGGCCGGCCGGATAGGATCCGGCATAGGTACCGGTTCGCTGGGCAGCATGTCCTTCATTAATGTCGTACGCATCGGCCTGAGTTTTTGCCAACCCGCCATACAGCCGGAAGCTGAAGTCGTCGCCTAACGGCCCTTCGAGGCTAAAGTTAGTGCGTCGGGTTGCCCCTTCATCTTTATGCTGCGGCACGTTGTAGTAGGCGCTCCACGAGCCGTGCCACTGATTATCCAGCTCTTTTTTGGTGATGATATTTACCACCCCGCCAGCAGCACCATTACCGTAACGTGCCGCCGCCGGACCACGGATCACTTCAATATGATCAATCATCTCAGGCGGAACCCAGTTGCTGTCGCCGCGCGTATCACGCTCGCCACGCCAGCCCAGACGCACCGAGTTGCGGCTGGTCACTGGCAAGCCATCAACGAGGATCAGGGTGTTTTCCGGCCCCATGCCGCGGATATCGATCTGTCGGTTATTACCGCGCTGGCCGCTGGTGGAGTTACCGGTCAGGTTAACGCCGGGCATGGTACGAATGATTTCAGAGACGTCGCGAGCAGGCGGATGTTTTTTGATTTCGTCGGCGGTGATGGTCGACACACCGGGTGCCTGAAGCGTTTGCTCGGCGGCGGTGACCATCATGGTGCTGTCGCTGGCGGTATCGGATGAGTTGCTGGTGATGCCCGGGTCAGTAGCGGCAGCTACTGCGCCGGTAGAAATGAGAGAGGTGGTGACGCCAAGTTCAATCATAATGGCTAACGAAAGCCGGGATAACTTTTTCATTTTTTTATTCCTGGATTGCCAGCGAAAGGCCACTGCCGGCGCGCCGGTGAAAAGGTAAGTACCTTGCCTGCAACGCATTCCAGTTCTCTCCGGACCATCTTCAACAGACCCTCGTCCCGGTCTGAAGCCCGATACGGCAGAGAGGATGCGTGCGCTCCCTGTAGAGCGGAAACACCCTATTGCAAATGAAAATAATTATCAATAGTATTATTCATAACATGCATCACCCCTAATCAAGTGTAGTGATCGACTGATGGCGCGTATGACGTGGTTAAATGAAGTGACCGGCAGTGACGCCTGGTGGCAACAGCAGCAGCAACAGGGCATTCCCTTGATTGAACCCGGCGAAGAGGGAACCTGTCAGGTCACCTTCTTCTGGCGTGATCCCCACGGCGATGAGTCCCACTCGGCGATCCGCCGCGTCTGGATCAACATCACCGGCGTGACCGATCACCATCAGTCCGCCGCCCCCTCCTCCTTAACACGCGTTCCCCATACCGATGTCTGGTGGTGGCAAACCACCCTGCCCGCTGACTGGCGCGGCAGCTACTGCCTGATACCCGATCGCCAGGCAGAGAAATTTGACGGCCAGACTGATATGCAGACGCTGCGCCAATGGTGGAGCGGCAAATTCCCGTCAGCGCAGGCGGACCCGCTCAACCCATTGCGCGGCTGGGCCGGCGGACGCGGCATGCGGGTATCACCGCTGCACCTGCCGCAGGCGCCCGATCAATCGGTGTGGCACGAGGTTGATCGCGGCCAGCCGGCGGCTATCCCGCTGCAACCGCTGCTGTGGCGCAGCGAACGACTGGGTAATCAGCGCACGGTGTGGCTTTACTGCAGTGGCGAGGCCTCTTCCGCCGCACGTCCGCTGGCGTTATTGCTGGATGGACAGTTCTGGGCGCAGACCATGCCGATTGCCGGTCCGCTGCAGCAGCTCACCGCCGCAGGCGAACTGCCACCGGCGGTCTATGCGATGATCGAC
The DNA here is from genome assembly GCA_002095305.1 of Pantoea brenneri. Taxonomy (GTDB): domain Bacteria; phylum Pseudomonadota; class Gammaproteobacteria; order Enterobacterales; family Enterobacteriaceae; genus Pantoea; species Pantoea brenneri. The sequence goes on along the minus strand of MIEI01000014.1, from coordinate 64,427 downwards.
ATTATCGACCGGGAACACCGCAGCCGGGAGCTGACCTGTAATCCTGAATTCTGGCTGGCGGTGCAGCACGAACTCCTGCCGCTGATTCAGCAAACCGTTGCCTGCCGGGTGCAGGGCGACAGCACGCTGGTGGCAGGACAGAGTTTTGGCGGACTTTCCGCAGCTTACGCCACCTTAAGCTGGCCAGAGACCTTTGGTGCCGCCATCAGCCTTTCCGGCTCCTTCTGGTGGCCGGCGCGCGGTAACCCCAACGGCTGGCTACCGCAACAACTACAACAAGGTTTGCTGCAGGCGCCGCCGCGCCGCTTTTATCTCGAAGCTGGACGGCGTGAGCGGCTGATTCTGGCAGCGAATCAACAATTTGAGCGTGATTTAATCGCGGCCGGGCATCAGGTTAGCTATCAACCGTTTGAAGGCGGTCACGACGCGCTCTGCTGGCGCGGCGGCCTGCTGGCCGGATTAAAAGCAATGTGGCAATACCCGTAATTCGCTTATCGGCCCTCTTTCACGCCCGAGGTCGCTCGCGGTCAGCGGCGGCGCGCAGGATGAGGGCGATATCTCGCCTGGATATCACGGGCAGGAGACCAATATGCAACATCTTAATCCGTTCGACGATCCGCAGCAGGATTGTCATGTACTGATCAATAACCAGCAACAGTACAGTTTATGGCCCGCCTTCCGGGCGATTCCGTCTGGCTGGCAGCCGGTATTTGGTCCCCAGCCACAGGCGATCTGCCTCAGCTGGCTGAATGAAAACTGGCACGATATTCGTCCGGTCACCGCCAGCGCTAGCACCAGCCGGAGCGACGATGTCTGAGATCATCATGAACCCGAACCTGACTGAACAGAAAACGTTGCCGCTGGTTGCCGCTCAGCCCGGCATCTGGATCGCAGACCAGTTATCCCCGCACGCTAATGCTTACGCGGTGGCGCATTTTGTCGAACTGCGCGGCGCGCTCAACAGCACGCTGCTGGCCAAAGCAATCGTTGCCGGCATGCAGGAAGCGGATACGCTGAATATGGCGTTTGGCGAGCAGGACGGTGAACCACAGCAGTGGTCTGCACCGCAGCGCTTTGCTACGCCGCAGGTGATTGACCTGCGCAATTCAACCGATCCGGTCGCCGCGGCTCGTGCGCTGATGCAGCAGGATATGTCTGGTGACCTGCGGGTGATAAGCGGCGCGCCGCTGTACCACCACAGCCTGTTGCGGCTGGGTGATGAGCACTGGTACTGGTATCAGCGTTATCATCATCTGGTGGTCGATGGCTTCAGCTTTACCGCCCTGACCCGCCGTATTGCCAATCTTTATAGCGCCTGGCAGCGTGATGAAACGCCCGAGCCGACGCCCTTTACGCCGTTCAGCGAGGTGGTCGAAGAGTACCAGCGCTACCAGCAATCTGCTGGCTGGCAGCGTGATGCGCAGTTCTGGCGCGAAAAAGGCGCGCAGCTTCCCGCGCCTGCGTCGCTCTCCGACCAGCCGCTGGCGGGCCAGAGTGCCAGTACCGATCTGCTGCGCCATCGCTTTGCGCTGGACAGCAATAACTTTCAGGCCCTGCTGGCGCATACCCAACAGCTGCAGCTCAGCGCGGCTGACACCGCGATTGCGCTGGTCTCGCTGTGGCTGGCACGTCTCAGCGGACAAAACGACTTTGCCGCCGGTTTTATCTTTATGCGCCGCATCGGTTCAGCCGCGCTGTGTGCCACCGGTCCGGTGATCAATGTGCTGCCGATGGCGGTGCACAACGATCCGGCCCAGCCGCTCGGCGCGCTGGCGGCGCGACTGGCGGGCGAAATAAAAAAAATGCGTCGACATCAGCGCTACGATGCCGAGCAGGTACAGCGTGATCTGGGCCGTTCCGGCGACAGCGATCCGCTCTACGGACCGGTGATCAACCTCAAGATGTTTGATTACCAGCTCGATTTTGCCGGCATTAAAGGCGTGACGCATCAGCTCGCCTCCGGCCCGGTACGCGATCTGGAGATTGCCATCTACCTCAGCGAACAGGGTGACCTGACGCTGGAACTGCTGGCGAACGCGCAGCGTTACAGCGAAGTAACCCTCAGACAACACGCCAGCCGCGTTGATCTGCTGCTGTCGCAGCTGGCCGCCGATCCCGATCGCCCGTGTGGCGAGCTGGATATGCTGACGCCGGCTGAACATCAGCAGTTAGCCACCCTTAACCAGACGGCAATGCCGCTACCGGCAGAGACGCTGAGCAGCCTGCTGTTAAGCCAGGCGCAGCGTACTCCGCAGGCCCCGGCGCTGGCGGATGAGGCCCATCAGCTTACTTATCAACAGATGCAGCAGCAGGTGGCGGCGCTGGCGCAGCAGCTGATTGCACAGGGTGTGAAGCCGGGCGATATCGTCGCCGTCGCCCTGCCGCGATCGGTGTTCCTGTCGCTGGCGCTGCAGGCTATCGTTAGCGCGGGTGCCACTTACCTGCCGCTCGATACCGGCTATCCTGACGATCGTCTGCAGATGATGCTGGAAGATGCCGCGCCGAAAACGCTGGTCACCTGTCATCAGCTGGCCGGACGACTGGCCGCCCTTACGCCGGTCACCCCGCTGTTTTATGACGCACTGTTAACCCCGAACACGTCAGAGATCAGCCAGCAGCCACGCCCGCAGGATGGCGCTTACATAATCTATACCTCCGGCTCAACCGGTCGGCCGAAAGGGGTGCTGGTCAGCCATCAGGCGATCGTTAACCGCCTGCTGTGGATGCAGGATCACTATCCGCTCGGCAGCAGTGATGTGGTATTGCAGAAAACCCCGAGCAGCTTCGACGTGTCCGTCTGGGAGTTATTCTGGCCGCTGATGGTCGGCGCACAGCTGGTGATGGCCCCGCCGGATGCCCATCGCGATCCGGAGGCGTTGCAACAGCTGTTTGCCCGCCATCGCGTTACCACGACCCATTTTGTGCCGTCGATGCTGGCGGCCTTTGTCGCCACGCTGCAGGATGCGGACGCCGTGGCGCGTTGCGCTACCCTGCGCCAGGTGTTCTGCAGCGGCGAAGCGTTACCGGCTGAGCTGTCACGCCAGTGGCAAAATCTGACCCATGTCGCGCTGCACAATCTCTATGGTCCGACCGAAGCAGCGGTCGACGTCAGCTATTACCCGGCCTCGGGTGAGGAACTGGCGGCGGTCGAAGGTGCCAGCGTGCCAATTGGCTTCCCGGTCTGGAACACCGGCTTACGGATTCTGGATGCCCGTCTGCAACCGGTGCCGCCTGGCGTGGCTGGCGATCTCTATCTGACCGGCGTACAGCTGGCGCATGGCTATCTTGATCGCCCTGACCTGACCGCCAGTCGTTTTGTCGCTGATCCCTATGGCGACGGCAGCCGGATGTACCGTACCGGCGATGTTGCGCGCTGGCTGGCCAATGGCGCAGTCGAATATCTCGGCCGCAGCGACGATCAGCTTAAAATTCGCGGACAGCGGATTGAACTGAATGAGATCGACCACGCCCTGGCTGCCCTGCCCGGCGTGGAGCAGGCGGTGACGCATGCACTGGTGCTGGGTGGCGCAGACCCTCAGCAGGGAGATGCGCGCCAGCTGGTGGGCTATGTGGTGGCGGATCAGCCGATTGATGCCGTGGCGATGCGTCAGGCGCTGGCGACTCAACTGCCTGCGCACATGGTACCGGTCGCTATCGTGCAGCTGGCGGCGTTACCGGTCAGCAGCAACGGCAAGCTGGATCGTAAAGCGTTGCCGCTGCCGCAGACGCAGACAGCGGAAGCGGGCCGGGACCCGCATCCGGGACTGGAAACCACCCTGGCACAGGCGTTCGCCACGCTGCTGGAGCGGGAGTCGATCAGCGCTCAGGATGATTTCTTCGCCCTCGGCGGCCACTCGTTACTGGCGATGCGGCTGGCGGCACAGCTGCGCCGCCGCCTCAATCAGCCGGTGTCGGTCGGCCAGATTATGGTCGCTTCCACGGTGGAAAAACTGGCAGCCTTGCTGAGCAGTGAATCGGCTGAGGCCAGCCGTGCCGGCTTTGAAGCGGTGTTGCCGCTGCGGCGCGGCAGCGGGCCGACGCTGTTCTGCTTCCATCCGGCTTCAGGTTTTGCCTGGCAGTTCAGCGTACTGCAACGCTATCTCGATGCACGCTGGTCGCTGCTTGGCATTCAGTCACCGGATCTCACCAGCCCACTCAATCAGGCATCGCATCTCGATGCGGTGTGTGAGGCGCACCTGGCGACGATACGCCAGCAGCAGCCGCACGGTCCTTACTATTTCCTCGGCTATTCGCTGGGCGGGACGCTGGCGCAGGGTATTGCGGCGCGGCTGGAAGCCGCAGGTGAAACCGTTGCCTTCCTCGGCCTGCTGGATACCTGGCCACCAGAGACGCAGAACTGGGATGAGAAGCGCGGGGAAAACGTACTGGATCCGGCGGTACTGGAAGAGGTTAACCGGGAGCGCGAGCAGTTTATTGCGGCGCAGCGCCAGCAGGCGGGAGAAGGGATGGAGGCGCTGTTTACCACCATCGAAGCCAACTACGCCAGCTCAGTGCGACTGCTGGCCACGGCCCGCAGCGCGCGCTTCAACGGCCGGGCGACCCTGTTCCTGGCGGAACAGACGCAGCAACCCGGTCAGGATGCCAGTCGCGCCTGGTCATCTTACGTTGCCGAACTGGACATATGGCCGCTGGATTGCGCCCACGTCGAGATCATTTCGCCGCGGATGTTTGAACAGATTGGGCCACGCCTGCAGCAACTGCTGGCGGCGTTTTAATCCCCGACCGACTCGCGCCTTCCCGCAGGGGAAGGCCGAATCAGCTGGCTGCACGCCCCAGCGGCACAATCATCGGGGTGTGGGCCACCGGATCGTCAACAATCATGCAGCGCAGGCCGTAAATGGTTTCAATCAGCGCCGGCGTCACGATGTCGGCCGGTTTACCTTGCGCAATAATCTTACCGTCCCGCATGGCAATCAAATGGCTGGCGTAGCGGCATGCCTGATTGAGGTCGTGCAGCACCACCACCAGCGTACGGCCATGCTGCCGATTCAGATCCTGCATTAACTCCAGCAGTTCAATCTGATGCGCGATATCCAGCCAGGTCGTCGGTTCATCGAGCAACAGCAGTGGCGTTTGCTGCGCCAGCACCATCGCAATCCAGACCCGCTGCCGCTGACCGCCGGACAAGGTATCGACCTGCTGCTGTGCCAGATCGGCCACGCCGGTCGCCAGCATCGCCTGCTGCACCGCCACTTCATCTTCCAGCCGCCAGCGACCAAACAGCGGCTGGTGAGGATAACGTCCGCGCGCCACCAGCTCACTGACGCTGATGCCGGCGGGTGCATTGGAGCTTTGCGGCAACAGCCCGAGCCGACGCGCCACCTCTTTGGTGGAGTAGTGGGCAATCGCATTGCCATCCAGCAGCACCTCGCCCTGTAACGGCCGGGCCAGCCGGCTCAGGGTACGCAGCAGCGTCGATTTACCACAGGCGTTGGGGCCAATGATCACCGTCAGCTCACCGTCAGGGATCGCCACTGAGAGATTCTCCGCCACGATTTTTTTGTCATAACCGAGCGTCAGCGCGTTGCCCTGCAAACGTGTTGTTACTGTCATTGGCGTCGCGCCTCCCGCACCAGTAGAGCAATCAGATAAAGTCCGCCCAGGCTTACGGTAATCACGCCAACCGGCAGTTGATAGGGCAGGAAAAAGTGCTGCGCGGCGTAGTCAGCGGCGGTTAACAGCAGCGCGCCACATAATGCCGCCAGCGGTAATGCGCCTTTGATTCCGCCGCACAGTCGACGGGCGATCTGCGGTGCCAGCAGCGCAATAAATGAGATCGGCCCGACCAGCGCAGTCGAGGCCGCCGTCAGGATCACCCCGGTCAGCATCAGCAGGATGCGGCTGCGCTCAACCGCTACGCCAAGCGCGCAGGCGGTATCATCGCCCATCTCCAGCAGCCGCATCCGCCGCGCCAGCAGTGCGGTTGCCAGCAGCGCCAGCAGTAGCACGCTGATTACCGGCGTGGTTTTCGCCCAGCTGATGCCGTTCAGCGAGCCGGCGCTCCACAGGCCAGCGCTCAGTGCTGCCTCGAGTGAGGCGCTGATGATAAGCCAGCTGTTAAGCGCCATCAGCAGCGCCCGCACGCTGATGCCGACAATGATCAGCCGAAAAGTCTCGACGCCGTTGCGCCAGCTAAACAGCCAGACCACACCCGCCGTCAGCAATCCGCCGATCAGCGCCGCCAGCGTCATGCCTTCCATGTTCTGCTGGAACAGCACCAGCGCCACCAGCACACCGCTGTAGGCGCCGGTGTTGAAGCCCAGAATGTCCGGGCTACCGAGCGGATTTCGCAGCAGCGATTGAAAGATAGCGCCGCTCACGCCGAGCGCCGCCCCGATCAGCAGCGCCATCATCACCCGCGGCAGACGCCACTCCACCACAATCAGCTGAATATTGCGCGCCGCCTCGCCGTTAATCACCTGCCACAGCTGCGCAGCCGTGATCGGCAAGGTGCCGCGCGTCACGCCGAGAAAAGCCAGCGCCAGACACGCCAGCAGCAGCCAGACGCCGTTGAAGGTTACACGCTTCATACTGCACCTCTGCCAGCCTTACGGCGCACCAGCACAATCAGCATTGGCGCGCCGAGGATTGCGGTCACAATCGATACGCGCAGCTCGCCCGGTACCAGCACGCGGCCGAGAATATCAGCCGCCAGCAGCAGACAGGGCGTAATGAGAATGGTGCCAGGCAGCATCCAGCGATGATCGTTACCGAACAGCCAGCGTGCCAGGTGCGGCGTCATTAATCCGACAAAGGCAATCGGCCCCACCGCGGCGGTGGCGGCCCCGCTCAGCAGGGCAATCGCCAGCAGCCCAATAAGCTGGGTGCGGGCAACGCGGGTACCGAGCGCGGTTGCCATATCACCGCCCATGCTGAGACTGTTGAGCGAGCGTGCCAGCAGCAGCGCCAGCAGGCAACCGATCGCCACGGCAGGAAAGGTCGTGCGCAGCATGGTGAAATTACGGATATCCAGCGAACCGCTGTGCCAGAAACGCAGATGATCATAGATGTCAGGGTTGAGCAGCGATAAGCCAGAGGTTAAGCCCTCTAACACCGCGCCCAGCGCCACCCCGGCCAGCGTCAGACGCACCGGATTAACCCTTCCACCACCGATAGCGCCGGTCAGCGCCACCAGCAACGACGCCAGCAGCGCCCCGCTAAAGGCAAAGCCCAGCCAGTCGGCCGGTGAATCGGCACCGAACAGCGCAATGCCCAGCACCACCGCGAAGCCGGCCCCGGCATTGATGCCCAGAATACCGGGATCGGCCAGCGGATTGCGCGTCAGGCTTTGCATCAGCGCGCCCGCCACGCCGAGGCCAACGCCCGCCAGCAGCCCGGCCAGGGTGCGTGGCAATCGGGCGTCACGCACAATGATGCAGTCAGCGCTGGAGCAGTCGGTCAGCAGCGCCTGAGTGACATCATGAAAGGCAATGGATTTGGCACCCAGCATCAGACTGAGCGCGAGGAGCAGCAACAGCAGCATCCCTGAACCTGCTATTACATGGAATTGACGCATAACATTTAAACCTTCACGAATTCAATGGCATCGCGGTGGATACCTTTATGATAATGATACTTGTTATCGTTCTTACGCGTTTTTTGTATGTTACCATGACTCGTAAACTCAATGATGAGGAAAATGGGTGCAAAAAAGCGACGTTATGAACAAACCCTCCCACTTTATCGATCTCAGCCTGCTGAAAACCCATCCCGCCTTCCGCGCCGTGTTTATCGCCCGATTTATCTCAATCGTCGCGCTTGGCATGCTGGCGGTCGCGGTACCGGTACAGATTCAACAGCTGACACAATCCCCGCTGCTGGTCGGACTGGCGGTCACGCTGGCCGGTGCCGGCATGTTTATCGGCCTGCTGACCGGCGGCGTACTGGCCGATCGCTACGAACGCCGACGCCTGATTTTGTTTGCCCGTTCCACCTGCGGCCTCGGTTTTGTCGCGTTGTGCATCAATGCCCTGCTGCCCGCACCCTCGGTGATCGCGGTGTTTGTGCTGGGCCTGTGGGATGGCTTTTTTGGCGCGATTGGCGTCACCGCGCTACTGGCCGCCACCCCGGCGCTAGTGGGGCGCGAAAATATCATGAAAGCGGGCGCTATCACCATGCTGACGGTCCGCTTTGGTGCGATCCTGTCGCCGGCGATTGCCGGACTGGTGATCGCCCATGCTGGCGTGGTCTGGAACTACGGTCTGGCGGCGATCGGCACCTTACTGACGGTGCTCACCCTGCTGCGACTGCCAACGCTTGCCCCGCCACCACAACCGCGTGAACATCCGCTGACCGCGTTATCCGCCGGGATCGGGTTTCTGTTCGCCAGCCCGATCGTCGGCATGGCCGCGCTGGTTGGCGCGCTGGTGACCTTAGCCAGTGCGGTGCGGGTACTCTACCCGGCGCTGGCTCCGCACTGGCAGGTCGGGCTGGAGCAACTGGGGCTGATGTATGCCGCCGTGCCACTCGGGGCGGCGGTCGGTGCCTTAACCAGCGGCCGGCTGGCACAGTCGTCGCAGCCGGGTCGATTGATCCTGGCCAGTGCCATTGCCGCCTTTGTGGCGCTGGGCCTGTTCAGCCTGATGCCGTGGTTCAGCCTGAGTCTGGTCTGCCTCGCCGCGTTTGGTTATTTCAGTGCTATCAACAGCCTGGTGCAATATGCCCTGATCCAGACGCTAACGCCGGATGCGCTGCTTGGGCGGATCAACAGCCTGTGGACGGCGCAGAATGTTACCGGTGATGCGCTTGGCGCGGCGATGATCGGGGCGATGGGGTCACTATTGCTGCCGCAGCAGGCGGCAGGCCTGCTGGGTCTGGCCGCCACCGTGCTGGGCGTTGTGATGTGGCTGCTGATGGCGCGTTTGCGCCGTTATCAACCGCCTGCACATGGGCAGGCAGAAACAGCATCATGATTTAGCGAACAGCGCCTCCAGCCGGTTCAGCAGATTGGTGGCGCTGTAGTAATCCAGACGGAAGGTATCCAGCCCCAGCGCATAGACCGCTTTGCTACGCACCGCGGGCGTCTGGGCCAGGAAAGGATTCTTCATCACCTGCTCTGCTGTTTGCGGCTCGGCGGCAAACAGCAGATACGAGTGGCCATTCAGCCCGGCAGCCAGATTTTCCCCTGACAACTGAATAATGTCTTTACGCTGCCCCATGCTGTGACCGTGCTGCATGTCGGCAGGTGGTGTAGCCAGGGTGAACCCCAGCTGCTGCAGCAATTTGCCCTGCGCGGATGCCTCAGTCCACAGATTAACTGCGCGACCGTCGCCGTTCCAGACCATGGCGGAGACCGGCTGCGGCGGCAGCGTCAGCGCTGAGCGGAGCGCTTTTTCACGTGCATCGAATGCGCTTACCCGGGCAGCGGCTTGTGCTTCATGGCCGGTTGCTTCACCCAGCAGCGTTACCAGCTGCTGCCAGCTTTTATCGTCGTAGTTGATCACCAGCACCGGCGCGATGGCGGACAGCTGATCGACCAGTTTGATCGCTGAGTCATTGCCGGTGGCACTGACCACAATCAGGTCCGGCGCTTCCGCCGCAATCGCTTCGGCACTCGGCTCGCCAATATAAAGGCGTTTTACGCCGCGCTGTTTTGCCACCTCACCCCACTGACGGAAGAAACCCTGCCCATCGGCCAGCCGGCTGTTGGGTGCCGTTGCGCCGCTGGCGATCACCGGCGCATCTATCGCCAGAAGCGAACCGGTCAGGGTGACGCTGGTCGAGACAATGCGGGTCGGCGCCTGGGATAACGTCACACTGCCTTTTGCGCCCGCCACCGTGCGCGGCCAGCCGTTCTGTGCCGTCGCCGCGAAACTGATACAGAAGAAAAACAGCGCTATCGCCGCCTTTACACCACGTTTAGTCATAAATTTCAGTCCACTTTTATACTGGCTATTTGCCCTGCTGTTTGTGCTGATTTAGCAGGAAAACGCAGCCGAAACACCGCGTATTTATTGACACTTCCGGCTAATCAACGTAGGTTACTGGGCCACAATACAAATGATAATCATTATTAATTATCTTATCATTTATAGGTGAAAATTATGGTGGAATCGTTGACGTTTGAACATCCCTTGTTGCAGGATTTCTCCGCGTTGTGCCGCGGCTTCCTGTTTACTTCTCCCTGGAAAAGCCTGACCACGCAGGGCTGCTTCACCACGCTGACCACCCCGGTAACTGCGGGTGATGTGCTGACAGGGGATTTTCAGCAACAATTGCAGCACCATTTCGCCTCAGCCAGAAAACAGGGTATTACCCACCCTATTCTGGTCGGCGCGATCCCGTTTGACGTCAATCAGCCATCGGCGCTGTTTATCCCCGAATCGTATCAGACCTTTAACCGCGCCGATCTGCATGCGGTCACCTCACCGCCCGACTCTGCCTTGCCGCAGGTGCGTCGCCGTACGGCGGTGCCGGATCATGACATTTTCACCGATATGGTGGCGCAGGCGGTAGCCGCAACGCAGCGTGGCGATCTGGATAAAGTGGTGCTGTCGCGACTGATGGATATCACCGCTGAACAGCCAGTGGATACCGCGGCGCTGATGCAGCGCATCGTGGCGCAGAACCCTAACAGCTATCACTTTCATCTGCCGCTGCCGGAAGGGGGTTCGCTGGTCGGGGCCAGCCCGGAATTAATGATCCGCAAACAGGGTCGGGATTTCAGCTCCTGTCCGCTGGCCGGATCGGCCCGCCGTGATGCCGATCCGATCCGTGACCAGGCCGCAGGCCAGAGCCTGATGCGCTCGGATAAAGATCGCCATGAACATAAGCTGGTGACCGATGCGATGCGCCACACGCTGCAACCGCGCAGCCGGACGCTGTCGGTGCCGGAGGTGCCGTCGCTGATCACCACCGCAACCTTATGGCATCTCGCCACTCTGATTGAGGGTGAAGTGCTCGACCCACGCGAAAATGCACTGTCGCTGGCCTGCCTGCTGCATCCGACGCCGGCACTGAGCGGCTTCCCGCATCAGCGCGCCCAGCAGCTGATACAGCAACTCGAACCGTTTGAGCGTCAGCTGTTTGGCGGCATCGTCGGCTGGTGCGATGACCAGGGCAATGGCGAATGGGTTGTGACGATTCGCTGCGGCACGGTCAATGGGCCACGCGTGCGGCTGTTTGCTGGCGCGGGTATCGTTGCTGACTCACAACCAGAATCAGAATGGCGTGAAACTGGCGTCAAACTTGACACCATGCTTCGCGCTTTTGGACTGCAATAAAGGAACCTGTATGACCATTTCCTACAGCCGCTGGCCTGACGATCTGGCCGCGCGTTACCGCGAAAAAGGCTACTGGCTGGATTTGCCGATGACCGATATCCTCGAACGCCACCAACAGAGCGACAGCGTGGCGGTGATTGATGGCGATCGGCAGTTCAGCTATCGTCAGCTGGCCCGCTTAAGTGACAACCTGGCGGCGGCGTTGCAGCGTCGTGGCCTCAAACCGGGTGATACCGCGCTGGTGCAGCTCGGCAACGTGGCCGAATTTTACCTGACGCTGTTTGCGCTGTTTAAAATTGGCGTCGCGCCGGTTAATGCGCTGTTCAGCCATCAGCGTACTGAGCTGACGGCTTACGCCAGCCAGATTGCGCCCCGCCTGCTGATTGCCGATCGCAGCCATACGCTGTTTGCCGATGACGGTTTTATCAGCCAGCTGTGCCGCGATCATGACTCGCTGCAGCAGGTGATCCTGCGCGGTGACGGTCAGGCTGAAAACAGCCTTGAGGCGCTGCTGGCGGAAACGGCGGGCGATTTCGTCGCTACGCCGACCGCCGGTGATGAAGTGGCCTTTTTCCAGCTTTCAGGCGGCAGCACCGGCACGCCGAAACTGATCCCGCGCACCCATAACGACTACTATTACAGCATCCGCGAAAGTGATGTTATCTGTGGAGTGACCGCCGACACCCGTTATCTGATCGCCCTGCCCGCTGCGCATAATTTTCCGATGAGCTCACCGGGCGCGCTGGGGGTCTTCTACGCGGGCGGACAGGTTATTCTGGCGGCCGATCCCAGCGCTACGCTCTGCTTCCCGCTGATTGAAAAGCATCAGGTAACCGATACCGGTCTGGTCCCGCCAGCCGTCAGTCTGTGGCTGCAGGCGATTCAGGAATGGGGCAGCAATGCCGCACTGGCTTCGCTGCAACGCATTCAGGTCGGTGGCGCGAAGCTGGGCGAAACCCTGGCGGCGCGCATTCAGTCAGAGATAGGCTGCAAACTGCAGCAGGTGTTCGGCATGGCTGAAGGTCTGGTGAACTACACCCGGCTCGATGATGATGAAACCACCATTCTGACCACGCAGGGCCGCCCGATCTCGCCGGATGATGAAGTGTGGGTGGCCGATGAACAAGGCAATCCGCTGCCGACCGGCGCCATTGGCCGTCTGATGACGCGCGGACCTTATACCTTCCGCGGCTACTACAACAGCCCGGAACATAATGCCGCCAGCTTCGATTCACAGGGCTTTTACTGCTCTGGCGATCTGATTGAGATCACCCCGCAGGGCAACATCATTGTTCAGGGGCGTGAGAAAGATCAGATCAACCGCGGGGGCGAAAAGATCGCGGCGGAAGAGATCGAGAACCTGCTGCAACGCCATCCTGATGTGATCCACGCAGCACTGGTGTCGATGAACGATGAGCTGATGGGTGAGAAGAGCTGTGCCTTTATCGTGGCCCGTCAGCCGGTGAAACCGGTGGCGCTACGTCGTCACCTGCGTGAACTCGGGGTAGCGGAATTCAAACTCCCCGACCGTATTACCTGCGTAGATGCCCTGCCGCTGACCCCTGTCGGCAAGGTGGATAAAAAACGTTTGCGCCAACAACTTGCCGATCAACAAGCGCAAGCCTGATCTGTCCGGAGATTTTTCTATGGCTATTCCAAAACTGACCTCTTATCCGCTGCCAGCCGCCACTGAGTTGCCGACCAACAAGGTAAAATGGGCGCTGGAGTCGGGCCGTGCGGCACTGCTGATCCACGATATGCAGCGTTATTTCCTCAACTTCTGGGGCGAGAATAGCCCGCTGGTGGAGCAGGTAGTCGACAACATTGCCCGCCTGCGCTGCTACTGCAAAGCGCAGGGGATTCCGGTGTTCTATACCGCGCAGCCGAATGCGCAGAGCGATGAAGATCGTGCGTTGCTCAACGACATGTGGGGCCCGGGCCTGAATAAGCATCCCGATCAGCAGAAGATCGTGGACGCGCTGGCACCGGATGCCGACGATCATGTGCTGACCAAATGGCGCTACAGCGCCTTCCATCGCTCGCCGCTTGAGTCGATCCTGCAGGAGATGGGCCGCGATCAGCTGATCATCACCGGCGTCTATGCCCATATCGGTTGCCTGACCACCGCCACCGACGCGTTTATGCGCAACATCCAGCCGTTTATGGTGGCGGATGCACTGGCGGATTTCAGCCGCGACGAGCATATGATGGCGCTGACCTACACCGCTGGCCGCAGTGGCAAAGTAGTGATGACCGCCGACCTGATGCCGCTGCCGCTGAGCAAAGACGATCTGCGTGCGCTGATTCTGCCGCTGCTGGAAGATGACGACGTGCCGGAAGATGATGAAAACCTGATCGATTACGGTCTGGATTCGGTGCGGGTGATGGCGCTGGCGGCGCGCTGGCGACAGGTGCACGGCGACATCGACTTTGTCAGCCTGGCCAAAAATCCGAGCATTGATGGCTGGTGGGCATTGCTGTCACGGGAGCCTGCGCAATGAGCCATTCGTTCGACTTCAGCGGAAAAATTGTCTGGATAACCGGTGCCGGCCAGGGAATTGGCTATCATACCGCGCTGGCGTTTCATCAGGCAGGTGCGCAGGTTGAAGCTTTCGATCAGCGTTTTCACGGCCACGACTATCCGTTTCCCTGCCATACGCTGGACGTGTCCGATCCTGACCAGGTGAAGACGCTCTGCCAGCGACTGCTGGCGACGCAGCCGCGTATTGATGTGCTGGTGAACGCGGCCGGTATTCTGCGGATTGGCGCGACCGATGAGCTGTCGTTTACCGACTGGCAGGCCTGCCTTAACGTCAATGCCGGTGGCGCGTTCAACCTGTTTCAGCAAACCCTGCCGGTGTTCCGGCAGCAGCGGGCGGGCGCAATTGTCACTATCGCCTCCAACTCAGCGCACGCGCCGCGTATTGGCATGTCCGCCTATGGCGCCTCAAAAGCCGCCCTGCGCAGCCTCTGTTTGACGGTGGGTCTGGAGATGGCACCGTATGGCGTTCGCTGCAATATCGTCTCGCCCGGTTCAACCGATACCGATATGCAGCGCAGCCTGTGGCATACGCCGACCGGTGAGCAGGAGATGATCGCGGGCTTCCCGGATCAGTTCAAACTCGGTATCCCGCTAGGAAAGATCGCACAGCCGCAGGAAATTGCCGCTAACGTGCTGTTCCTCGCCTCCGATCTTGCCAGCCACGTCACCTTACAGGATATCGTGGTGGATGGCGGCGCAACCCTGGGAGCCTGATCATGTCAACGATCTGGAAACGATCTATCGATCTTGATGCCCTGAATGCGCTGGGGGAGAACTCGCTGGTGGCACATCTGGGGATCATTTTTACCGTAATCGGCGAGGATTATCTGGAAGCGACCATGCCGGTCGATGCCCGAACGCATCAGCCTTTTGGCCTGCTGCACGGTGGCGCATCTGTGGTACTGGCGGAGTCGATGGGATCGATTGCGGGCTATCTGGCCGTTGAGGAAGGCAGCAGCGTGGTGGGCGTGGAAGTGAATGCCAGCCATCATCGTGCGGTATCAAGCGGGTTGGTACGCGGCATTTGTCGTCCGCTGCATCTGGGCAAGCGCAGCCAGAGCTGGCAGATTGAGATTCGTAACGGTCGCGATCAGCTGTGTTGCAGTGCCCGGCTGGGCGTGGCGGTAATGAGCTAACGCCGGTGTGATGCTCCCCTTTCAGGGCGAAAAGGGAGCATCGCGCATCAGCCGCGATTCGGTGATGCGCGCAGAGCGTTAGCGCTGATAGATAATTTCGACGCCTTCGTCGTCTTCATCATCCCACTCTTCATCCCACTCTTCATCTTCCACTTCAACCGCGTTTTCAATGGCTTCTTTGTGGTAATCATCCCACATGAACTCCACTTTCTCCGGCTGTTTCTCTTCGAGCTCGGCTTCTTTCGGGTTGGCGTTGATGAAGCTCATCACGTCCCAGCAGAGTTCGTTGACACCGGTACGGCTGGCTGCCGAGATCAGGTAATACTTCCCTTCCCAGCCCAGCGCGTCAGCGATCGCTTTGGCGCGTGACTGCGCTTCTTCTTCGCTCAGCAGGTCAATTTTATTGAACACCAGCCAGCGCGGCTTGTTGAACAGCTTATCGCTGTATTTTTCCAGCTCGCCGAGAATGATGCGCGCGTTTTCAATCGGATCGCTTTCATCGATAGGATCGATGTCGATCAGGTGCAACAGCACGCGGCAACGCTCAAGGTGTTTCAGGAAGCGAATACCCAGACCCGCGCCTTCGGCTGCGCCTTCGATCAGGCCAGGAATATCGGCCACCACAAAGCTCTGTTCGCTGTCCATACGGACCACGCCAAGGCTCGGGACCAGAGTGGTAAACGGATAGTCCGCCACTTTCGGTTTGGCTGCCGAGACGGCACGGATAAAGGTCGATTTACCGGCATTTGGCAAGCCCAGCATCCCGACGTCGGCCAGCAGCATCAGCTCCAGCTGCAGATCGCGTTTTTCACCGGGCGTACCCATGGTTTTCTGACGCGGACTGCGGTTAACCGACGATTTGAAGCGGGTATTGCCCAGGCCATGCCAGCCGCCTTTGCCGACCATCAGTTTCTGGCCATGGCGCGTCATGTCGCCTAAGGTCTCACCGGTACCCTGGTCGATGACCCGGGTGCCGACCGGCACTTTCACCACGATATCTTTGCCACGTTTGCCGGTACAGTCACGGCTCTGGCCGTTCTGCCCACGCTCGGCGCGGAAAGACTTTTCGAAACGATAATCGATCAGGGTATTAAGGTTTTCGTCAGCGATCAGGTAAACGTCACCGCCGTCACCACCATCACCCCCGTCCGGGCCGCCTTTCGGGATATATTTTTCGCGGCGGAAGCTGACGCAACCATTACCGCCATCGCCGGCGACGACCAAAATTGTCGCTTCATCAACAAACTTCATTTTCTATCTCCGTCACACAATCGTCTGCAGCACTCTGCAAACGGGTCCGCCAGGGTCTTCTGCGCTGACCAGCGGCGGATAAATCAGGATTGGCTTTCGCCAGTGCGTACATAAAGTGTACAGCAATCTTTTGTGATGCGTTGCCTTTACGGCAACCGAGCGCAGAATGTAAAAAGCCCCGCAGCAGTTGCGGGGCCTTTAATTCGTGCGTTCAGACGTTAAACGTCTGCGTCACGACAACCTTACTCAGCAACGATGCTGATGTATTTACGGTTGTTCGGACCTTTGATTTCGAATTTTACTTTGCCGTCTGCGGTAGCAAACAGGGTGTGGTCACGACCACAACCTACGTTGTTACCGGCGTGGAATTTGGTGCCACGCTGACGAACGATGATGCTACCCGCCAGAACGGATTCACCACCAAAACGTTTTACACCCAGACGTTTTGCGTTGGAGTCACGACCATTTCGAGTCGAACCACCAGCCTTTTTATGTGCCATTTGTCAGATCTCCTCTTAGGCAGTGATGCCAGTGATTTTCACATCAGTGAACCACTGACGGTGGCCTTGCTGCTTACGGTAGTGTTTACGACGACGAAACTTAACGATCTTAATTTTCTCGCCACGACCATGAGCAACAACTTCCGCCTTGATCATACCGCCTGAAACCAGTGGCGCGCCGATTTTCACGTCTTCGCCATTGGCAATCATCAGAACCTGGTCAAACTCAATGGTTTCACCGGTTGCGATGTCCAGCTTTTCCAGGCGAACGGTCTGACCTTCGCTTACTCGGTGTTGTTTACCACCACTTTGGAAAACCGCGTACATATAAAACTCCGCTTCTGCGCTTGCCTTTTAGTTCATCAGGCGGCGCGCTAAATATTCACAATAGGGCGCGAATTCTACGCAAAACTCCAGGAGAAGACAAGAGCACTTTGCACTCTCTTGCAGAAAAAAAACACAGGCCGAACGCAAACGTTCCTCAACCAGAAAATTCAAGTACAATCAGTAACAGATTACCTGAACGCTGGCTGGGTAAAAGCACTTACCATGGCAGAGAAACGAGTCATAGCTGAAAAGACGAATGAACTTAGAACAGATTAATGAATTAACCGCACAGGATATGGCTGCCGTTAACCAGACCATCCTCGACCAGCTGAATTCAGATGTCTCGCTCATCAACCAGTTGGGCTATTACATCATCAGTGGTGGGGGCAAGCGTATCCGCCCCATGATCGCCGTGCTATCCGCACGCGCCATGGGTTACAAGGGCGATCTGCACGTTACCAATGCGGCGCTGATCGAATTTATCCATACCGCCACGCTGTTGCATGACGATGTGGTGGATGAATCCGATATGCGTCGTGGCAAAGCCACCGCCAATGCGGCGTTCGGCAATGCGGCGAGCGTGCTGGTCGGTGATTTTATTTACACCCGCGCCTTCCAGATGATGACCAGCATGGGCTCATTGCGCATTCTGGCGCTGATGTCGGAAGCGGTGAACGTGATTGCTGAAGGCGAAGTGCTGCAGCTGATGAACGTGAACGATCCTGACATCACGGAAGAGAGCTACATGCGCGTGATTTACAGCAAGACTGCGCGCCTGTTCGAAGCCGCATCGCAGGCGTCCGCGATTCTGGCTGAAGCCACACCGGAAGAGGAAAAAGCGCTGCAGGATTATGGACGCTATCTGGGTACCGCTTTCCAGTTAATTGACGATTTACTGGATTACAGTGCCGACGGTGAAACGCTGGGTAAAAATACCGGCGACGATCTGAGTGAAGGGAAACCGACGCTGCCGTTACTGCATGCGATGCAGCACGGATCGCCGGATCAGGCGAAAATGATCAGAGAAGCGATTGAGCAAGGCAATGGCCGGCATCTGCTGGAGCCGGTGCTGGAAGCGATGAATCAGTGCGGCTCGCTGGAATGGACGCGCAAGCGTGCGGAACAGGAAGCGGATAAGGCCATTGAAGCATTGAAAATCCTGCCGGAAACGCCGTGGCGCAGCGCGCTGGAGTCGCTGGCGCACATGTCCGTTCAACGCGACTTCTAATCCCTGACGGAGCCAGCCCTGGCTCCGTTTTTGTTTATCTGCTCCCACTTCTTTCACGCTTCTTTCTCTGGTTGCACCTCTTTTGCGCGGGTTCACGCAGATCTGGCTTAAGATCCAAATTTTACTGGAAACATATGGAATCTATTTGCTATAAATCCCACTAACTTTCCAGATAACATTGCAAAAAGGAAAGCCGTCGCCCGTGTGGGTGACGCAATAACACGGAAAAGGAGAACAGGTTTATGCAGAAAAGGATTGAAGACTGGCATCCCGCCGACATTATCGCCGCCTTACACAAGCGCGGCACGACTCTGGCCGCTCTGTCACGCTCGGCAGGCCTGAGTTCATCTACCCTGGCCAATGCGCTGTCGCGACCGTGGCCCAAGGGTGAGTGGCTGATTGCCGAGGCGATTGCTATCCATCCCGCGGAGATCTGGCCCAGCCGCTACTACGATGCCGATACGCATTGCCTGCTGGATCGTAAGAAACGGATCCGATCGCTGCCCGATCAACCTACCGATCACAGCGATCTTTAGTTCTTACCCGGCGAAAAAAACCAGCTCCGGATGCCGGAGCTGGCTCATGGTCTTGCCGCAAAGCGGGATTACTCGTCGCCGCTCACGCGCTCAATGTTTGCACCCATCGCTTTCAGTTTATCTTCGATGTGTTCATAGCCACGATCGATATGATAGATACGATCGACCAGCGTGGTGCCTTCCGCGATGCAACCCGCCAATACCAGGCTGGCAGACGCACGTAAATCGGTGGCCATTACCTGCGCGCCAGACAGCGTTTCAACGCCGTGGCAAATCGCGGTATTGCTCTCAATTTCCGCGTGCGCACCCATACGAATTAATTCCGGGATGTGCATGAAGCGGTTTTCAAAGATGGTTTCGGTGATCAGGCCGGTGCCTTCCGCGACCAGGTTAAGCAGCGTGAACTGCGCCTGCATATCGGTTGGGAAACCCGGATGCGGTGCGGTGCGGACGTTAACCGCTTTTGGCCGCTTGCCGTGCATATCCAGGCTGATCCAGTCTTCACCGGTTTCGATATCCGCACCCGCGTCACGCAGTTTCGCCAGGACGGCATCCAGCGTATCGGGCTGCGTTTTATGACACACCACTTTGCCACCTGAAATGGCGGCCGCTACCAGGAAGGTGCCGGTTTCAATACGGTCCGGCAGTACGCGGTAAACTCCGCCACCCAGACGTTCAACGCCTTCGATGGTGATTTTATCGGTGCCTGCGCCGCTGATTTTTGCGCCAAGGGTATTCAGGAAGTTGGCGGTATCGACAATTTCTGGCTCACGGGCGGCATTCTCAATCACCGTCGTGCCGGTCGCCAGCGTCGCGGCGCTCATGATGGTGACGGTCGCACCGACGCTGATTTTGTCCATCACGATCAGCGCGCCTTTCAGACGGCCGTTGACTGACGCTTTAACGTAGCCCTCTTCCAGTTTGATCTCGGCACCCAGCTGCTCAAGGCCGGTAATATGCAGGTCGACCGGACGCGCGCCAATCGCGCAGCCACCCGGCAGGGAAACCTGTCCCTGACCAAAACGCGCCACCAGCGGGCCCAGCGCCCAGATCGAGGCGCGCATGGTTTTCACCAGATCGTAAGGGGCACAGAATACGTCCACCGCGCTGGCATCGACATGCACAGAACCGTTGCGCTCCACCTTCGCACCCAGCTGGCTCAGCAGCTTCATGGTGGTATCGATATCGCGCAGCTTCGGCACATTCTGGATCTCGACCGGCTCTTCAGCCAGCAGGGCAGCAAACAGAATAGGCAGCGCGGCGTTCTTCGCCCCGGAAATGGTTACTTCACCACTTAAGCGGGTGGGGCCTTGCACACGAAATTTGTCCATTAACACGGCTCTCAATTAACTAGCTAAAGGTCGGACTCGCGCACGGCGAGTTCACCAGGCTGACGGATCAGAAACCGTTGAGTTTACGGTCACGCGCCCATTCAGCGGGAGTATAGGTTTTGATGGAGACAGCATGAATGCGGTTATCCGCGATGAACTCCATCAGCGGCGCGTAAACAGCCTGCTGCTTCTTAACGCGGCTCAGCTCACCAAACAGTTCGCCGACGGCGATAACCTGAAAGTGGCTGCCATCATTGCTCATCACATGCACTTCATCTAAAGGCAATGCTGCCATCAGCACGGCCTGAATTTCACTGTTTTCCATTGCGCTTAACTTCACCTGATAATAATAAGGGAGACATCTTAGAGGAAAGCGGCTGACTCTTAAATACGCAAAAGCCCCTGTGTAAAACAGGGGCTTAGCGTAACGACCGGAAATCAGGCGCTTTTATCCGCAGAAACAATAATCTGTTGCAGATTGTAAAGGGTAATCAGCGACTGCAGTTTGTCGCTGATGCCGGCGAACCGGGGAGTAATGCCCTGGGCCCGGGCGATTTCACGCAGATGCACCAGCAGCGCCAGCCCGGAGGAATCGACCCGCTCCAGCGCGGCGACATCAATAATATCAACATTTTTGATCAGCGTGTCGCGCTGCTGCCACAGGCTGAGCAGCGTATCGCGGTCCAGCTCGCCTTTCAGTAATAGCGTGCTAGCTTCACGCTGCCAGCTTAACGATTCGCGCATTATTGCTGTTTATCCAGCGTAATCGGCTGCGCCGCGGATGATTTCAGCTGCGCGGTCAGGCCATCAATGCCTTTGGTACGTAACAGATCGCTCCACTCATTTTGCTTGGTGGTGATCATGCTGACACCTTCGGCGATCATGTCATACGCCTGCCAGTTGCCGGTCTGACTGTTCTTGCGCCACTGGAAGTCGAGGCGAACCGGAGGACGGCCATTCGGGTCGATAATCGAAACGCGGATTGCGACAATTTTAGCGTCGCCTAACGGCTGTTCAGGCTGAATCTGGTAGGTCTGACCGTGATACAACGCTAAGGCCTGGCCGTAAGCCTGTGCCAGATAATCACCAAAGGCGCTGAAGTAGGCTTCACGCTGTGCAGGAGTAGAGTCGCGGTAGTAGCGGCCCAGCACCAGTGCGCCGGCATATTTAATCTGCACATACGGCAGCAGTTCCTGACGTACGATGTCGCGCAGGTAGTTCGGGTCCTGCTTGATTTTCGGCTGCTCATTCTTAAGACGGGTAAAGGTCTTCTGCGCCGCTTCGTTCATCAGTTTGTAGGGATTGCTCTGGTCGGCTGCCGCATTGGCCGTCAGCGGCACCGCCACCACCAGCATGGCAATCATCAGTAAACGTTTAAACATAGTATACCCTCTTGTTTTAAGGTTGAGCCGGTACCGCAGGTGCGGCATTCTCGCTGCCCTGCGCATCCTTACTGTCATTATTTTGTTTGTTGTCGCCGCTCTTGTAGAGGAACTGACCAATCAGGTCTTCCAGTACCATCGCCGACTTGGTATCACGTAACGTGTCGCCATCTTTCAGCATCGACGAACCCAGTTCAGGATCGTCAAAGCCTAAGTTAAGCGCCAGAAATTGTTCCCCCAGCAATCCTTGTGTCCGGATCGCCAGCGAACTGGTGTCTGAAATTTTATTAGCGTACTGATCGCTGATGTCCATGGTGACACGCGGCAGCAGCGTTTTCGGTTCCAGTTCAATATCGGTTACCCGGCCAATCACCACGCCGCCAATTTTTACCGGCGAACTGGCTTTCAGGCCGCCAATATTGTCAAAGGTCGCGTAGAGCTTCCACGTCGGCTCGGTGCCCATCGACTTTAAATCGGCGACGCGCAGCGCAAGAAACAGCGCAGCCAGTAACGCCATGATCATGAAAATGCCAACCCAGATTTCGCTTTTTTTGCTTTGCATTGCATCAATTCCCAAACATCAGTGCTGTCAGCACAAAATCCAATCCGAGCACCGCCAGTGACGCGTGCACCACGGTGCGCGTCGTCGCGCGACTGATCCCTTCAGAGGTTGGAATCGCATCATAGCCGTTAAACAGCGCTATCCACGTTACGGTGATAGCAAACACCGCGCTTTTAATCAGGCAGTTAACGACATCGGTACGAAAATCAACGGCATTCTGCATCGCCGACCAGAAGAAACCAGGATCAATCCCTTTCCAGCTCACGCCGACCAGCGCCCCACCGGCGATACCCACCGCGGTGAAAATCAGCGTCAGCAGCGGCATGCTGATAAAACCGGCCCAGAAACGCGGCGACACCACCCGTCGTAACGGGTCAACCGCCATCATCTCCATACTGGAGAGCTGTTCGGTGGCTTTCATCAGGCCGATTTCGGCGGTCAGCGCGGACCCGGCCCGTCCGGCGAACAGCAGCGCGGTCACCACCGGTCCCAGTTCACGCAGCAATGACAGCGCCACCAGCATACCGAGACTGGTTTCTGCGCCGTAAGTGGTTAAGACCAGGTAACCCTGAAGGCCAAGCACCATGCCGATAAACAGACCGGAAACCACGATGATCAGCAGCGACAGCACGCCGACGCTATACAGTTGCTTAATCAGTAGCGGCGTGTGTCTGCGGAACGCTGGTTTGCCCACCAGCGCATGAAACAGCATTAATCCTGCGCGGCCAAAACTGGCGCACGTTTCAATTCCCTGACGTCCAAATGTCGCCAGCGCCTTCAACACCATCAGTTTAGTTACTCCCTGAGCCGGTTAAATCAGCGAGATAGTCGCCGGCAGGAAAACGGAATGGAACCGGACCATCCGCTTCTCCATCAATAAACTGGCGGACACGCGGATCGTTGTTTTCTCGCAGTTCCGGCGTGGTGCCGTGTGCGATAATTTTCTGCCCGGCCACGATATAGGCGTAGTCCGCAATACTTAATACTTCCGGTACGTCGTGCGACACCACAATACAGGTCAGTCCCAGCGCGTGGTTAAGTTCATCAATCAGCTTAACCAGCACGCCCATGGTAATCGGGTCCTGTCCGACAAAGGGTTCGTCGAACATAATCAGTTCAGGTTCTAAGGCAATGGCACGCGCCAGCGCAACGCGCCGCGCCATTCCGCCCGACAGCTCAGCTGGTTTCAGCTGGGCGGCGCCACGCAGACCGACCGCTTCCAGCTTCATTAACACCGTACTGTGCAGTAACGGAGCCGGCAGGCGGGTGTGTTCACGCAGCGGCCAGGCGACATTTTCATACACCGTTAAGTCGGTAAACAGCGCGCCTGACTGGAACAGCATGCTCATTTTTTTACGCGCCTCATACAACTTAGCGCGAGATAATGACGGGATGTTTTCGCCACGGAAATAGATTTCGCCACGGGTCGGCTGAAGCTGACCCCCAATCAAGCGTAGCAGAGTGGTTTTACCGATCCCCGAAGGTCCCATTATCGCTGTCACTTTGCCTTTCGGTACGGTCAACGAAATGTCATCGAAGATTTGGCGATCTCCGCGCGAAAAACTCACGCCACGAACCTCGACCAGATTCGTCTGCTGCTGGATCATTATTACCTCTTGTAAGGATCGGGCGTAAACATGGGTTACGATGGTAGCCTGTTCGGTCCTGATTCACGATAGCTTTACAGAAACTTACCGCTAACATTTGGCGAAAACGGCCATTAAATTTACTTTTGCCTTTCAGACGGTCAAAATCAGCGCCTGTTATATCGCACAGAACCTGAAACCCGCCGGACAAGGCGTGCCGGGCTGGGGTTTTTACGCAAGGATTTTTCATGTTCGTAGCTTCTGCACTGCTGATTATCGGTTTGCTTTTACTGGCTTATGGTGCCGATCGTCTGGTGTTTAGCGCCTCGATACTCTGTCGATCGTTTGGTATTCCACCCTTGATCATTGGCATGACCGTCGTCAGCATCGGCACCTCGTTGCCCGAGATGATTCTCTCCTTCTCGGCCGCGCAGCATGGCCAGATGGATCTTGCTGTCGGTACCGCGCTGGGCTCGAATATTACCAACATTTTACTGATCCTGGGTGCCGCTGCGTTAATGCATCCACTCAGCGTACACTCTAATCTGATTCGTCGTGAACTCCCTTTAATGCTGCTGGTGACGTTGCTCAGCGGTTTTATGCTGTTTGATAACCAGCTTAGCCGACTGGATGGCATTGGATTGATCGCCATCGCCGCGGTTTATCTGATGGTGGTGATCCGCATTGCGCGTAAAGCGGAGCGTGATAACAACGACACCCTGACCCGTGAACAGCTGGCGGAATTACCGCGCGAAGAGAGCGGCAACACGGTGGCGTTTCTCTGGCTGGCCGTCGCCTGATTATCCTGCCGATGTCGACCCGGATGGTGATCGACAACGCCACGGTGTTTGCCGACTATTTTGGCGTCAGTGAACTGGTGATGGGTCTGACGCTGATTGCCGTCGGCACCAGCCTGCCCGAGCTGGCGACGGTGATTGCTGGTGCGCTGAAAGGCGAAGATGATATCGCGATCGGTAACCTGATCGGCGCCAACATTTATAATATTGCTATCGTACTCGGCCTGCCGGCGCTGATGCATCCTGGCAGCATCGATTACCACGCGTTCGCCCGTGATTACTGGGTGATGCTCGGCGTCAGCGTACTGTTCGCCCTGCTCTGCCTGTTACGTCGCCGACGCGTTGGCCGTACGGCAGGCGCACTTTTACTCTGTGGTTTCTTCGTCTGGGTGACGCTGCTGTGGGTACAGCCAGCGTTCATGGACGGCTAACAAGGACAGACTGACCATGTCATATCAGCAACCGGCAGTTTTTGATTTCCAGCGCGCAGGCAAAGCGGTATTGCGCATCGAGCGCGAAGGTCTGGAGCAGCTCGATCAGTACATTAACGACGATTTTGCCCGCGCCTGCGCCCGGATTTACGCCTGCCAGGGTAAAGTGGTGGTGATGGGGATGGCAAGTCAGGCCACATTGGCAAAAAAATGGCCGCCACCTTTGCCAGCACCGGCACGCCCGCCTTTTTCGTTCATCCGGCGGAAGCCAGCCATGGCGATCTCGGCATGGTCAGCAAGAATGACGTGGTGATTGCCATCTCCAACAGCGGCGAGTCGAATGAAATTCTCGCGCTGATTCCGGTGCTAAAGCGGCAGAATATCACCCTGATCTGCATGACCGGCCGGCCAGAAAGTGCGATGGCCCGGGCTGCCGATGTGCATCTGTGCGTCAGTGTCCCGCAGGAGGCGTGCCCGCTCGGTCTGGCTCCCACCAGCAGCACTACCGCCACGCTGGTAATGGGCGATGCGCTGGCCGTTTCACTGCTGGAAGCGCGCGGCTTCACCGCCGAAGACTTTGCGCTCTCCCACCCCGGCGGCGCACTCGGACGTAAACTGCTGCTGCACGTGGCCGATATCATGCACAGCGGCGATGAACTGCCGCACGTCACGCGCGATGCCTCGCTGCGTGATGCGCTGCTGGAAATTACCCGCAAAAACCTCGGGTTGACGGTGATTGTTGACGACCTGATGAAGATTGAAGGCATCTTTACCGATGGTGACCTGCGCCGCATCTTCGATATGGGTATCGATTTCCAGCGCGCCACCATAGGTGAAGTGATGACGCCAGGCGGCATTCGCGTGCGGCCGAACATGCTGGCGGTTGAAGCGCTCAACCTGATGCAAACCAAAAACATTACCTCGATCCTGGTCGCCGATGACGACCATCTGCTCGGTGTGGTACATATGCATGACATGCTGCGCGCTGGCGTAGTCTGAACAGGAAAAGACAATGCAACTGGCAACTCCCCCGATTGATACCTGCTATGGCCCGGTCAGCGCCGAGGTGATGGCTCGCGCCAGCCAGATTCGCCTGCTGATTTGCGACGTCGATGGCGTGATGTCCGACGGGGTGATCTACATGGGCAATAATGGTGAAGAGCTGAAGGCGTTTAATGTGCGCGACGGCTACGGTATTCGTTGCCTGCTGACCTCAGATGTGGAAGTGGCTATTATTACCGGCCGGAATGCCCGCCTGATGGAAGATCGCTGTAAAACGCTCGGCATTCGTCATCTTTATCAGGGACAATCGGATAAGCTTTTGGCCTATGGCGAACTTCTGGATAAACTGTCTCTTTCCGATCAACAGGTCGCCTATATTGGTGACGACCTGATCGACTGGCCGGTGATGGCAAAAGTGGGATTAAGCGTGGCGGTTGCGGATGCACATCCGGTGCTGTTGCCGCGCGCGCACTACGTGACGCGCATTGCGGGCGGACGTGGCGCGGTACGTGAAGTTTGCGACCTGATCTTAATGTCGCAGGACAAATTTGAGGATGCCAAAGGGCAATCAGTATGAGTAAAAGCAGGCGTTGGATGACGCTGATTCTGACCTTGATTGCACTGGTTTTAATCGGCTGGAATCTTACCAACCAGGATGAGAATACGCCGGTTGCCACCGATAACCAGGCACCGACCTATACCAGTGCGGATTCCCACACCGTGGTTTATAACCCACAGGGTGCACTGTCGTATAAGCTGGTTTCCGATAAAGTGACCTACTTTTCGGATCAGGAACTGAGCTGGTTCGATAATCCGGTGATGACCACCTACGACGAAAATAAAGTGCCGACCTGGACACTCCGTGCCGACAAAGCAAAGCTCACCAAAGATCGTATGCTTTATCTGTATGGTCATGTGGAACTGAATACGCTGACACAGGATTCCCAGCTTGACCGGGTCAAAACCGACAATGCGCAGGTTAACCTTGTCACTCAGGACGTTACCTCTGACGACCAGGTGACGCTGTATGGCCGCAGTTTTAACTCCACCGGCATGAAAATGCGCGGCAATTTACGGACAAAAAACGCCGAGTTAATCGAAAAGGTCAAAACTTCTTATGAAATTCAAAATGAACAAAAATAGCCTTAAGCTTTTACTCGCCAGCATGCTGCTGGCGAGCAGCGTGCCTGCGCTGGCCCTGACCGGTGACTCGGATAAGCCCGTCAATATTGACTCGCAGAACCAGGCGCTGGATCTGCAGGGCAATGTCGCGACCTTTACCGGCAACGTTATCGTCACTCAGGGTTCGATCAAAATCACCGCTGATAAAGTGGTGGTGACCCGTCCGGGCGGCGACAGCAAGAAAACCATCGTCGATGCGTACGGCAATCCTGCCACCTTCTACCAGATGCAGGACAGCGGCAAACCGGTGCAGGGCCATGCGGCAAAACTGCACTATGAACTGGCTAACGACTTTGTTGAACTGACCGGCAACGCCTTCATTGAGCAGCAGGACAGCAACATCAAGGGCGATCGCATTACCTATCTGGTGAAAGAGCAGAAAATGCAGGCTTACAGCCAGGGCCAGAATAAGCGCGTCACCACCGTGCTGGTGCCGTCGCAACTGCAGGATAAAGGTTCGTCCAACAGCGGAAAGAAGAGTAACTGATAGCTATGGCCACATTAATCGCAGAAAACCTGGCGAAGGCATATAAAGGCCGTCGCGTGGTAGAAGATGTCAGTCTGCAGGTAAAGTCCGGCGAGATTGTCGGCCTGCTGGGTCCCAACGGTGCCGGTAAAACCACCACCTTTTACATGGTGGTCGGCATTGTGCCGCGCGATGCGGGCCGCATTATTATCGATGACGAAGATATCAGTATCCTGCCGCTGCATGCCCGTGCGCGTCGCGGTATCGGCTATCTGCCGCAGGAGGCCTCTATTTTCCGTCGCCTCAGCGTCTACGATAACCTGATGGCGGTTCTGCAAATCCGTGACGACCTCACCGAAGAGCAGCGTCAGGATCGCGCCAACGAGCTGATGGAAGAGTTTCACATTGAGCACCTGCGCGACAGCATGGGTCAGGCGCTCTCCGGCGGTGAACGTCGCCGGGTCGAGATCGCCCGCGCGCTGGCCGCCAACCCTAAATTTATCCTGCTGGATGAACCGTTTGCGGGTGTCGACCCGATCTCGGTCATCGACATCAAGAAAATCATTGAGCATTTGCGTGACAGCGGCCTTGGCGTGTTGATTACCGACCATAACGTGCGCGAAACCTTAGCGGTGTGCGAACGGGCATATATCGTCAGTCAGGGCCACCTGATCGCGCACGGTACGCCGAATGAAATTCTGGCAGATGAGCAGGTTAAGCGGGTTTATTTGGGTGAAGAGTTCAGACTCTGATAAGGTGTCGTAAATACTGATGTTTACCTGGGAACTACCATCCTGTCTATGAAGCAAGGTTTGCAACTCAGGCTCAGCCAACAGCTGGCGATGACACCGCAGTTGCAGCAGGCGATTCGTCTGCTGCAACTCTCTACGCTTGAACTCCAGCAGGAGTTACAGCTGGCACTGGAAAGTAATCCGCTGCTTGAACAAACCGACCTGCATGATGAAATCGACTCTCGTGAGGCTCCCGAAGGCGAAGCGCTGGATACCCGTGAAGCGCTTGAGCAGAAAGAGATGCCTGACGAGCTGCCGCTGGACGCGACCTGGGATGAAATCTACACCGCCGGCACGCCATCCGGGACCGGTACCGATTATCAGGATGATGAGTTACCGGTTTATCAGGGCGAAACCACCCAGTCACTGCAGGATTACCTGATGTGGCAGGTTGAGCTAACGCCATTTAGCGATACTGACCGCGCCATTGCCACTTCGATCGTGGATGCGATCGACGATACCGGATACCTCACCGTTTCGCTTGACGAGATCCTCGACAGCATCGGCAACGATGAGCTTGAGGCCGATGAAGTCGAAGCGGTGCTGAAACGCATTCAGCGCTTTGATCCGGTTGGCGTCGGTGCGCGCGATCTGCGCGACTGTCTGCTGGTGCAGCTGTCGCAATATGCGCCCGAGACGCCGATGCTGGCGGAAGCCCGCCTGATCGTCAGTGAACATCTGGATCTGCTGGCCAACCACGATTTTCGCAGCCTGATGCGGGTGACGCGCCTCAAAGAAGAGGTGCTGAAAGAGGCGATGATGTTAATTCAGTCGCTGGACCCGCGTCCCGGTCAGTCAATTAATACCGGCGAACCGGAATATGTGATCCCCGACGTGCTGGTGCGGAAAGTCGGCAGCCGCTGGACGGTTGAACTGAACGCCGACAGCGTCCCGCGCCTCAAGATCAACCAGCAGTATGCCGCCATGAGCGGGGCGACGCGTAACGACAGCGACAGTCAGTTCATTCGCAGCAACCTGCAGGAAGCGCGCTGGCTGATTAAAAGCCTGGAAAGCCGCAACGATACGCTGCTGAAAGTGACACGCTGTATTGTCGAGCAGCAGCAGGCCTTCTTTGAACAGGGCGAAGAGTTTATGCGCCCGATGGTGCTGGCCGATATCGCCCAGGCGGTTGAGATGCACGAATCGACCATTTCCCGCGTCACTACGCAAAAGTATCTGCACAGTCCGCGAGGCATTTTTGAACTGAAGTACTTTTTCTCCAGTCACGTGAATACTGAAGGTGGCGGCGAAGCCTCATCGACAGCCATTCGCGCACTGGTGAAAAAATTAATCTCGGCGGAAAATCCAGCCAAACCCTTGAGCGACAGTAAACTCACCTCCATGTTATCTGATCAAGGGATCATGGTGGCACGTCGTACCGTCGCCAAATACCGCGAGTCTTTATCCATCCCGCCATCGAACCAGCGCAAACAGCTGGTTTGACAGAAATGAGAAGGAAGACCTATGCAGCTGAACCTTACCGGGCAAAATGTTGAAATCACCGCACCACTGCGCGATTTCGTCAGCGGTAAATTTGCCAAACTGGAACACTATTTCGAACATATCAATCAGGTTTATATTGTGCTGAAAGTTGAGAAAGTCACCCAGGTGGCTGACGCAACGCTGCACATAAACGGTGGCGAGCTGCACGCCACGTCCGAAGCGGAAGATATGTATGCGGCGATTGACGGGTTGATCGACAAGCTCGCCCGTCAGCTGACCAAACACAAAGATAAACTGAAAAAACACTAACCTTCACGCTAGCTACGCGCGCCTGCCGCGCAGAGCCGACAGGATGGGGCGGATAATCCGCCCCGTTTTGTCATCTAAGCAAGCGCCATTTACTGCCAGCATCATGATACGCTGGTGGCTGATGGCCAGGTTAACTCGCAAGTGAAACGATAATGAACAACGATCTAACACTGGAATTGAGCACAGTGCTTTCGCCTGACTGCACCCGCAGCGGCGTACACTGCCAGAGCAAAAAACGCGCGCTGGAAATCATCAGCGAACTGGCCGCTAAGCAGCTCAACCTGCCGCACCAGACGCTTTTTGAAGCGATCCTCACCCGTGAACGCATGGGCAGTACCGGTATTGGCAACGGCATTGCCATTCCACACGGTAAACTGGAAGAGGATACGCTACGTGCTGTCGGGGTGTTTATCAGCCTTGAACAGCCGATCGCGTTTGATGCCGTTGATAATCAGCCGGTCGATCTGTTGTTTGCCCTGCTGGTACCGGCTGACCAGTGCAAAACTCACCTGCACACCCTTTCACTGGTGGCGAAGCGTCTGGCGGATAAAACCGTCTGTCGCCGTCTGCGCGCCGCGCAAAGTGATGAAGAGCTCTATGCCATTATCACAGAAGGCCAGTCAGAGCAGTAAAGCGTCTTTACCGGCCGCGTGCCGGTTTTAAAACGGGAGAGAAGGTCATGGTGCTGATGATCGTGAGCGGTCGGTCAGGCTCGGGGAAGTCAGTGGCGCTACGCGCGCTGGAAGATATGGGTTTTTACTGCGTCGATAACCTGCCGGTGGTGCTATTGCCCGAGTTGGCCAACTCGCTGGCGGAGCGCAACATCTCGGCAGCGGTGAGCATCGACGTACGCAACATGCCTGAATCCCCTGAGATTTTTGAAACCGCGCTGAATAACCTGCCCGACTCATTTTCACCCCAGTTGCTGTTTCTTGATGCCGATCGTAATACCCTGATTCGCCGCTACAGCGACACCCGCCGTCTGCATCCGCTCTCCAGTAAAAATCTGTCGCTGGAAAGTGCCATTGATGAAGAGAGTGATTTGCTGGAGCCACTGCGTTCACGGGCCGATCTGATCATCGATACCTCAGAAATGTCGGTCCACGAACTGGCAGAGATGCTGCGTACCCGGCTGCTGGGCAAGCGTGAACGTGAGCTGACGATGGTGTTTGAGTCGTTTGGCTTCAAGCACGGCATCCCGATTGATGCCGATTATGTGTTTGACGTGCGCTTCCTGCCGAATCCGCACTGGGACCCTAAGCTGCGCCCGATGACCGGCCTCGATCGTCCGGTGGCTGCCTTTCTCGATCGCCATACCGAAGTGCACAACTTCATCTATCAGACCCGCAGTTATCTGGAACTGTGGTTGCCGATGCTGGAAACCAACAACCGCAGTTATCTGACTGTCGCTATCGGCTGTACCGGCGGGAAACATCGTTCGGTCTATATTGCAGAACAGCTGGCGGACTACTTCCGTTCACGCGGCAAGAATGTACAGTCACGTCACCGTACGTTGGAAAAGCGTAAATCATGACCGTTAAGCAAACTGTCGAAATCAAAAATAAACTGGGTATGCATGCCCGACCGGCAATGAAGCTGTTTGAACTGGTACAGAGCTTTGACGCTGAAGTGCTGCTGCGCAATGAAGCCGGCACCGAAGCCGAAGCCAGCAGCGTGATTGCGCTGCTGATGCTCGATTCAGCTCAGGGCGGCCACATTGAAATCGAAGCCAGCGGGCCGGAAGAGATCCCGGCGCTGGCAGCGGTCATTGAGCTGTTTGAAGCGGGTTTCGACGAGGATTAACCCTCAGTCCAGCCGGTTACGCTGTAAAAATCCTTCCCCGCCAAGCTGGCGCATCTGACGCAGGATCCACTGCTGCCGCTGCCGTACATAGCCAGACGGCGTTGCAGCACGGAAGCGGATAGGATTAGGCAGCACCGCGGCCAGCAACGCCGCTTCGCCAGCCGTCAATCGGCTGGCTGGCTTGTGGAAATAGCGCTGTGACGCCGCCTCCACACCAAACACCCCAGGCCCGAATTCGGCGATATTCAGATAGACGGTCAGAATACGTCGCTTAGTCCAGACGGTCTCAATGCCCACCGTCAGGCCCGCCTCCAGCCCTTTACGCACCCAGCTCCGCCCATCCCACAGAAACAGGTTCTTGGCCGTCTGCTGCGACAGGGTAGATGCACCACGCATCCGGCTATCGCTGTTATCCAGCACCGACTCGATCGCCGCGACGTCAAATCCCCAGTGGGTCGGAAACTTTTGATCTTCAGACGCAATCACCGCCAGGCCCATCCACGGCGAAATTTCATCGTGTCCGACCCAATCCGAATGGGCAACATAGCTGAAGTCGCCGCGAAGCCAGGCACCGAGCTGGCGCTCAACCATAACCGCGGAGAACGGCACCGGTAAAAATGAAAACAGCAAAATCCCTGCCAGCCAGATGCCCAGCCACGCCAGAATAATACGCACAGCAATCCGTTTAATACGTTGTCCGGCGCTTCCTTTATGCTTACTCATGCAATCTTCCCATACTTGTTTCAGGCGTTAATCAATTACTCGCGTAATCAGTGCGCAAAGAAACCTTTTATTGCCTTTATCGGTGAAAATGACCGTGCAGTTTCCAGACATCAGGTCGACATTTTGCATTAAAAAGCTGCAACAGATCGAAATAGTTCAAGCACTTCCGTCAGAAAGGAATCGGTTCCATTCGCCGCGACCGTTAATTACCTTTCCAGATAAACACTTAATAATTAGTAATAAGCACTAATTTGAATGGTTTGCATTGCTTAACTATCCTGTTTTTATGTCTTCGGTATTTTTCACTAATTGGCCGAAATCATGCCGATAACCGGTAAATTTCTTGCCAGAATAACGCGGTCATTGACCGTCTGTCGCTTAAGCTTTCGCCACCGGTTAAGGTCCGACCTGATGGGTGGAAGCGTAAATAAGCGAAATCTTTTTTCTCTTTCCAAAACGTTTTGGATAAATCACGCCATTTTGCGCCGGTGGCGAGCAATATCAGCGCGTTAGCAGCATTAATGGCCCAGATTCGTCCGCCGCTTCGCTTTAAGGGGTAACAGGGCCAGCAACCCGGCTATCGCCGGGTTAAAAGCGCGCAAAAAGTGGGATAACTGATTAAAATAACCGCAATACAACGCAGAAAATGATTCCTTGCTTGACTGTGTTGCCAAATTAATGTTTTCTGTATTTAAACGCTGCTCAACATCACACATTTTAATGAATCTTCTAACACGTTAAGATGAATTTGCTAAGGTGAAGGCAGTGTTAACCAATACCATGCGGCTGCGTTTATTACTCAAAGCATAGCAACCGCTACTTTTTCCCTGGTGTTGGCGCAGTATTCGCGCACCCCGGCCTCGGCTGGGGTCATTTTTTTCTGGCGGACGACGCTTCCTGCTCCGC
Source organism: Pantoea brenneri (assembly GCA_002095305.1). GTDB lineage: Bacteria > Pseudomonadota > Gammaproteobacteria > Enterobacterales > Enterobacteriaceae > Pantoea > Pantoea brenneri. The sequence goes on along the minus strand of MIEI01000014.1, from coordinate 30,950 downwards.
AACCCAGTCGCGCAATACCTGCACATCGTGTCGCCACTCGTGCTTCAGCTCATCAATCCATTCAACCACGTTATCCCACCAGGCTGGCAGTTCCGGGCTCTGGATCTGTTTCGCCAGCTGCTGCAGATGTTGTAACCCTACCGATCCCGCCGCGCCCTTGATTTTGTGCCCCTCTTCGGCGATGCCTTTTTGATCGCGCGCCATCAGATTAGATTCGAGCACTTCAAGATAGCCTGGCATCATCTTTTCAAACATCGTCAGGCTTTGGGTAATCAGGCTCGGCCCGACCAGATCGAGATACTGCTCCAGCATCGGGATATCCAGCAGCGTCTGGCTTTTATCTGCGGCTTCGTGCGGCAACGCCTCCTCCGGCTCCGCCTGATAATCCCAGAACTTTTTGATGATGGCGGTCAGCGCCGGTACCGCCAGTGGCTTGCTGAGCACATCATCCATTCCGGCATCGAAATACTCTTTTTTGTCCTTCAGCACATTGGCGGTCAATGCTACCAGCGGCGGCAGATGGATGCCCTGGTGCTGCTGGCGGATCGCCCGCGACACATCCAGACCGGTCATGTCTGGTAACTGAATATCCAGCAGCACCAGATCGAACTCCAGCGGGTCAAACATCGCCAGCGCGTCGCTGCCGGTCATCGCCACCTCGACGCTGCAGCCCAGCTTCTCCAGCACCGAGCGCGCCACAATCACGTTCAGTTCGATATCTTCCACCAGCAGCACGTGCAGCGCCGGCAGAGGCAGGCTGTCATCCACGCCTTCATCTTCCACCTCTTCAGCAATGCGTGGCGCTTTGATCTCAACGGTGAAGCAGGAGCCCTGCCCCGGCGCGCTTTGCACCCGGATATCGCCGCCCATCGCCTGTGCCAGCCGGCGGGATACCGCCAGGCCAATGCCGGTGCCGGTAGCCGGTTTGCCGCCGTGCTGATCCTTCACCTGATAGTACATGGCGAAGATTTTGTCCTGCTCCTCCTGGCGGATGCCCATACCGGAATCCTGTACCTCAAAGCGCAGCGTTTCATCCTGCTGATACGCCACCCGCACTACGATCTCGCCCTGCTGGGTGAACTTGACGGCATTGCCAATCAGGTTCCACAAAATCTGCCGCAGACGGGTGCCGTCGGTGGAGATCATGTGCGGCAACGGTAACTGTGGTGCGAGGACAAACTTCAGCCCTTTTGGCTGCGCCAGCAGGCCGGACAGGTTTTCTAAATCGGCGAGGAAGCTGGTGAAGTCGAGCGGCTGATTATCCAGCTGCACCTTACGCCGCTCAATCTTGTCCACTTCAATCACATCATTGAAGATGTTGCCCAGCGTGATGGCAGAGACGTGGATGGTTTTCAGGTATTTCAGCTGTTCCTGATTCAGATCGGTATCGAGCAGAATACGGCTCAGTCCGACAATGCCGTTAAGCGGCGTACGCAGCTCGTGGCTGATAGTAGAGATAAAGGTGGTCTTCTCCCGGCTGGCGTTCTCTAACGCGTCCTGGTAGCGCTTACGCTCGGTTATATCGCGGCCAAATCCCATCAGCCCGCTGCGTTTGCCGACGCGGTCGTAATAAGGCACTTTGCGGATTTCAAAACAGGCTTTGCGCCCGTCCGGATATTGCAGCCACTGTTCATAAGTCAGGGAGACGTTGTGGCGGAACACTTTCTCATCGGTTTCCAGCACTTTAGTGGCCGCTTCATCATCGTAGATATCGCGTGGCGTCAGGCCGATAAGCTGTTTTTCACTTTTACCGGTCAGCAGTTCCATCGCGCGGTTACAGCCGGAGAACTGTTTGTCGATGTTGCGATAGAACACCAGATCCGGCGACGCATCAAGAAACGAACGCAGGAAGGAGGATTGCTGCTCCAGTTCAATCTGCGCCTGTTCGCGCCGCGTCACTTCTTCACGCAGCTTATCCATCACCTGCTCACGCGCCTGCTCCGCCTTTTTACGGTCGGTGATCTCCTGATTCAGCTGGGTGATGGTCTCTTTCATCTGCTGATTCAGTTCCAGGTCGCGGGTGCGCATCTCTTCCAGTTTATCCACCAGCCTCGCCAGCCGCTGTCGCGATTCCTCCAGCTGATCGACCACCACCGACAGGAAATAGACCGCCCACGGGGTGATCAACAGCCCGAAGAACACCGATCGCACCATGTCGATGCTCTCGACATGCCCACGCAGTACCATGGTGACCGCCATCTGGACAATCATCGCCAGCACCACCAGCGCCGAGGCCAGCAGCAGCGAGAACCGCACCAGTCCAAGCTTCACCATCAAATCCACGTAATATTGTGCCAACAGCCGAATTTGTTTCATAAAAACTCCCTGGAAGAGAAACAGCCTCATGATAGCGTAATTAACCGGCCGACGTCGCAACGCCGCAGCGGAAGATAAGCGATGTAGTGCGCTTTTATGGTGCATCGGCCCGGTTGTTCGGCGACGTTTATGACAACCGGCTTAAAACCCTTGACTGCGTGTGCCAAATGAATAATCTGTAAGGCCGCCGCTAAAAACGGCGCATCCTCTGCCCGGTGTTTTTTCAATATCCTGTCGACGTTCTGTTGCGCAGGCTCATTCCTTTTTATGAATACTCATTCATCTTTAATGCTGTTTTAAGCACATCCAGCCCGATTAATTTTTCTTATAACCCCCGGCTGTTTCATTCAAATAATCGGACATAAGAAAAACAGATACATGCTGTGCAACAGCGGTGCGGAACAGCATTAAATGCTGTTAAAGCCCTACTCACCAGCATGGTGCAGAGATCTGACGGCTGCACTACAGTGAGTCAGTTCACATTTATCAGGCGATCGCCACCGGCTAAAGCACCATAATTTAAACCTCTTTATCTTTTTAATTCATAACCTTAGCAGCAAAAACAGCACAATAACCTCGGCTGAGGCCCTCATTTGACCTGATTACGCTTTCCCGATAAGTTGGAAATCCGCTGAAAGCTTTCCTGACGGGCCAGTGTCTCGGCATATCTATGCAACAAGAAGACTCCCGCGTGGTTTAAGTCATCTCCTTTAAGAGACCGGAAATCGAAGAGCAGCTCAATTAAGGACGTTTCACCGATGTCTGGAGAGAAATGCTCAGGGCTATGACGCGCGCTCGACAGAGCATGGCGATGAAAATGAAGTGCGCCTCAGTTGCGCTCAGACCCTGAAACAGTGCAGGTAATGTCAAAAGCAGTTTAAGGAGACCCTCAATGTCCACTAACAAACCTCATTCCTATGGCTTGTATGATCCAACAGCAGGCAGTGATAGCTGTGGTGTAGGTTTCATAACGCGTAAGGACGGCGAGCAGACCCATGAGATTTTGCAGATGGCGCACAGCGCCCTGTGCACCGTACCGCATCGTGGCGGCATGTCGGCTGAAGGCGTGGGCGACGGCGCCGGGGTCAACGTTGATCTCTCCCTGCACTTCTTCCGTAAAATTACCGGCCAGCCGCTGGAAGCGGGCCGCTTCGGCGTCGGCAACTTCTTCGTGCCGAAAGATGCCGACCTGCGCGCTAACGCAGAACGTCTGGTCGATGAAACGCTGAGCAGCTTTAATCTGCCGGTGATCATGAAACGTGACATGCCGCTCGACAGCAGCGTGACGCGTCCGGCGGCAGTGCAGTTTCAGTTACCGATTCTGCAGTGGATTTTCACTGCGCCGCAGGACGTGGCCGACCAAAACGACTTCGAACAACGCATTTATCGCGCCCTGTTAACCATCGAAGCCCGGGCTTTTACCGAGAGTGAATTTGGCGGTCTCTATCCGCTGTCGCTCTCTTCACGCACCCAGGTTTTTAAAGCCCGTCTGAATTCCAATGAAGTGATCCCTTACTTCAGGGATCTGACCGACCCCGATCATCAGGTGCGCGGGCTGTTTTTCCATACCCGCTTCTCAACCAACACCGATCCGCACACCACCATGGCGCAGCCGTTCCGCCTGATGGCGCACAACGGTGAACTGAATACCGACCGTAAGAACCGCATCGCCGAATCGGCGCTGGCGCTGGCGCGCGGCAAGAAAATTGTGCGGCCGAAAGGCCAGTCGGACAGCTCACGTCTCGATCAGAGCATCCATAGCCGTCTGATGGAAGATAACCTCGATCTGATCACCGCAGTGGTCTCGATGATGCCGCCTGCCTGGGAAAACGACAGTGCGTTATCGCCGGAAGTGCGCGCTATGCTGGAGTACTTCTCGCTGTATGAAGAGAAGAACGACGGTCCGGCTGCGTTAATCTTTGGTAATGGCGAAGTGATTGGGGCGCGTCTTGACCGTCTCGGCCTGCGTCCGCTGCGTTCAGTAGAAACTGCAGAGTATATCGGTGCGATGTCCGAAGCGGGCCAGATTGCCTTCCCGCCGGAAAGTGTGCTGCGTCGCGGCCGTATTGAGGCCGGTGGCATGCTCTACTTCGATCATCGCGAAAAACGCAGCTACACCACGGTACAGGCGCTGGAAAAACTGGCTGCCGAAAAAGATTATCCAGCTCTGCTGCGCGAGGCGCGCGTCGGACTGGAAGACCTGCCCGCCATTCCGGCTGAGCAGCAAGGTTCACCGCTGCGCTATCGCGGTGACCTGAAAACCTATCAGCGCTTTGTGGCCTACTACTACAACCAGGAAAGCTTCAAGTTCATGATGGACCCGATGCTGAACACCGGCGCAGAGAAAATCTCCGCCATGGGTTACGGCAACGCAATTAACGGTCTGTCCGATCATGAAGGCGGCATGGCGCACTATTTCTCTCAGCGCTTCGCCCAGGTGACTAACCCGCCGCTGGACTCTATCCGTGAAGTGGATGGCATGACGCTGCGGGTCGCGCTGGGTGCCAAACCGCATCTCGGTCGCAGCAAAGGCCGCCAGATTGTGGTGCCTTCGCCGATCCTGAGCCATCTCGATATGCTGCGTTTACGTGAGCAGGATGTCGCGCCGTACGCCCGCTTTGAGATGCTGTATGAGCCGGTTATTGGCAAAGATCTGTTGAGCACCACCGCTAACGCCAACGCGCTGGAGAAGGCGATTGACGATCTGGCACAGCAGGTGGTTGATTTTGCCCGCAGCCAGGGCGGCATCGCGGTGCTGACCGATCGCCACATCTCCTCTAAACAGGCAGCAATTCCGATGTTGCTGGTGGTCTCTGCCATCAACCAGCGTCTGGTGCAGGAAGGTCTGCGTCTGGATGTGTCGCTGGTGGTGGAAAGCGGTCAGAGCATTTCATCGCACCACATTGCCGCCACGCTGGGCTTTGGTGCCTCCGCTATCTATCCGCTCGGCGTACAGATGCGTGCAGAAGAGAAGTTCGGTGAAGGCGAAGAAGGCAACAAAGCCTTTAAACGCTATGCCAAAGCGGCTGAAAAAGCGTTAATGAAAACCATGGGCAAAGTGGGTCTCTGCACCGTTGAAAGCTACAGCAGCGGCGAATTCTTTGAGCCAAACTTCCTCAACACCGACGATCCGGTGCTGAAAAAGTACTTCCCGAATATCAAAACGCCGGTGGGCGGCGCCGGTTTTGCCACCATCGCGCAGATGGCGGTCGACTGGCATCAGAGCGCCCTGAAAATTCAGGGTGAATCTGAAGTGCCGTTGCTCGGTCTGTTTAAAGAACGTGCCGAAGGCGCCGGTCACTCGTACGGCACCATTGCGGTACGCACCTTTATTGATATGACTGAGGAGCCGATCCGCTTCGCCGATAAAGCGCGTGAAGAGGATAACTTTATCCGCCTGATGACGCTGGCGAAGCTCGATAACGCCTTTGGCATCAAGCCAGAAACCTTTAAAGACAGCAGCTTCGAGCGCATTCCGGATGAGGTGATCAACAATTTCACTATCACCGCCGATTACCGTCAGTTCTCAAGCCTGATGTATGAAGAGCGTAAACGTCGCCCGGCGGCGCTGCGCGATATTCTGACCTTCCCGGCTGACCTGACCCACATCGACAGTGAAGCGGAGTTTCGCCGTAAGCTGGGACGCTACTCGCTGACCAACAACGGCTTTGCGATCCGCGGCCTGGTCTGTGAAGCGGTGGATGGCAGCCTGAATCACTTTATGCTGCGCCTGACCGATGCGATTGCTGGCCTGAAGCCAGAGCATGAGCGTCTGCAGAACCTGTCACGCGCACTGAAGTTGCGGTTTAACGACGATATCGAGAGCAGTGAAGTGGTCGATGGCGGCCTGAAAGTGACCGCTTACGGCAAAGCGGCCGATTATCTGTCGCGTATTTTCACCACCCTGCCCTCACTGCCGCTCAGCGAGGTTCAGCCCGCCTGTGAAATCACCCGCACCTTTGCTTCCGGTGCGATGAGTCACGGTGCGCTGGTGGCACCTGCTCATGAGGCGGTGGCACACGGTACCAATATGGTCGGCGGCATGAGCAACTGCGGTGAAGGTGGCGAACACTACTCGCGTCACGGCACCATCCGTGCATCGCGCATCAAACAGCTGGCTTCGGGTCGCTTCGGCGTCTGGGCGGCCTACCTTGCCGATCCGATGCTGGAAGAGCTGGAAATTAAAATTGGTCAGGGTGCCAAGCCTGGCGAAGGTGGCCAGTTACCGGCCGCTAAAGTCACGGTGGAAATTGCCGCGGCCCGTGGCGGTACGCCTGGCGTTGAGCTGGTCTCACCGCCACCGCATCACGATACTTACTCGATTGAAGATCTGGCGCAGCTGATCCATGACTGTAAAGCCGCGCGGGTACGGGTGATCGTCAAGCTGGTTTCGTCGGAAGGCATTGGCACCATCGCGGTTGGCGTTGCCAAAGCGGGTGCTGACGTCATCAACGTAGCCGGCAACACCGGCGGCACCGGCGCGGCCTCCGTTACCAGCCTGAAATACACCGGCCGCGTAGCGGAAATCGGCATCGCAGAAGTGCATCAGGCGCTGTGCGCCAACGGCCTGCGTGACAAAGTGCTGCTGCGCTGTTCAGGCGCTCAGCAAACCGGCAGCGACGTGGTGAAATCAGCGCTGCTGGGCGGCGACAGTTTTGAATTCGGTACGACCGCCCTGATGATGCTGAAATGCGTGATGGCGAAAAACTGTAACGTCAAATGCCCGGCGGGCTTAACCACCAATGCCGAAGCCTTTGATGGCGATCCACGCCAGCTGGCGCAGTACTTCCTCAATGTCGCGCATGAAGTCCGTGAGATTCTGGCGCGGATGGGATTACGTTCGCTGCGTGAAGCACGCGGCCGCGCTGATCTGCTGCACCTGATGGATCACCCACTGGAAGTCGGCAAACTCGATTTGCGCGCCATGCTGACCGTGGTACCGGAGCTGAAAATCGAACATCCGGTTTACCTCGAAAAAGATTTCGAGCTGGATGATGGCTGGGTAGAACAACTGAAACTGGCGCTGGTTGAACAGCGTAAGCCTGACATCACGCTGGGCGATAACGTGGTACTCAACAACCGCAACAAGAGCGTCGGCGGCCAGCTGGCGATCGATATTGAGCGGATGCTGAACCATCAACTGAGCGCAGAACAACTGCAGGCGATGCCGGCGGTGCTGGCCGACGACCGTGGCCGTCACTATCTGGCACCGGAGAGCGTGAAAATTTCCACCTCCGGTTCCGCCGGTCAGTCGTTTGGCGCATTTTGCAACGATGGTATGCAGATGCGTCACTACGGCACCTGTAACGACGGCGTTGGCAAAGGACAGTGTGGCGGTGAACTGGTGGTGATGTCGCCAGGCGGCGGCGCACAGGACGGCGATGGCAACGTGCTGATCGGTAACTTCGCACTGTTCGGTGCCACCGGTGGACGCCTGTTTGTGCAGGGGCAGGCCGGTGACCGTTTCGCGGTGCGTAACTCCGGTGCCACGGCGGTGGTTGAAGGGGTCGGCGATTTCTGCTGCGAGTACATGACCAACGGCGCCATTCTTAACCTCGGCACCTTTGGTAAAGGGTTTGGTAATGGCATGAGCGGCGGCTTTGCCTATCAGTACGATCCCTATGGTTCACTGGCCAGTCATGCTGCCGGCGATTCCGTGCTGTTCGGTTCAATCGCCGATCAGGATGAGATGGCGCAGGTCCATAAGCAGGCAGTGCTGACCATGCTGAACTGGCATCTGGAGGCAACGCAGTCCCCGCGTGCGGCGTGGCTGCTGGAGAACTGGGAAACCGAGTGTCACCACTTTGTCTACGTCATGCCGCGCTCGCTGCTGCTTTACCAGGATGGGGGAGAAATCCTGAAGGCCAAAACCCGCAAAGATTTGCTGGAAGAGCTGTCTACTGCGCTGGCGGGCCATCAGGTGGCGAAGTTTAAAGCTGCCTGGCGTCAGGGTAAAACCATCGCCAACGGCGCGGTACCGGCTTACGGTGCGACCGACACGCTGGAGATGTTTGTCCTGCTCAACAACTACACCGTGCTGAGCTTCGCGCAGCAGCTGGCATTGGGCAAACTGCCAAAAGGCACGCCGGTTGAAGATCCGGCCGTAGAAAAAGCGGTTCGCAACCTGCTGATGACCGAAGATTTTTCGCTGGTCAGCAAGCTGCAACGTCATGCCCGCTCAGCGATTGAAAGCTACAGCGATGATGAACTGGCCAGCCTGATCGGCACCAAACGGATGTCCGATTACAAAGCTGCGCTGACGCAACGCAACATCCGCTCGATGGACAGCCTGGCGACGTATGGCTGGATCATGTATCAGGACGCCTGTAACCGCGAAGTGCTGGGACATCTGCCTGATTTTGAAGAGCTGTTTGCGCGTGCAGCGTTACCTGAAATTGCCGCGGCGGTGGGAAAACTGTCCTGACAGGGCGACTAACCTGATTGAACGTGAATATTATTAATTGATATTACCCGGATTAAGCGTGGTAACACGCAGCGTAAGCTTCACGTTTCCCGCCGCCACGTCAGGCGGTGCGGAAGGTGAAGCGGCTCTCTGCGATGGCGGCGTCGCTTATGACGGGTGAGAACGGGATTGAGTAAAAGTACCCATGAAAATTCCTTATATTCCAGAAGATGCACCCTTTAATGGCGATCAGAAATACTGGCTGGCGGGCTTCCTCGCCGGTCTTCACTCCCGTTTACTGGTGTTAGAAGACAAGCAGCAGCCTGCGGCAGGTACCGGCGCCGCCGCCACCACCCAACTGCATATTCTCTACGGCTCGCAAACCGGCAACGCGGAAGCGCTGGCGCAAACCGCCGCCAAATCAGCACGTGCTAAAGGACTGGTGCCGGTAGTTCAGGCGCTGGGCGATGTGGATCTCGACGTGTTCGCGACCATGCGTCACGTACTGATCGTCACGTCTACCTATGGCGAAGGCGAAATGCCAGACAACGCCCAGTTATTCTGGGATGCCATCTCCGCCAGCACCGCCCCGCGTCTGGAGCAGATGCACTTTGCCGTGCTGGCGATTGGCGATACTGGTTACGATGGCTTCTGCCAGGCGGGTAAATTCATTGATATGCGGCTGGAGCAGCTGGGCGCGAAACGCGTAGTCGATCGTATTGATTGCGACATCGACTACGAAGAGCCGTCCAGCGAATGGCTGAACAGTTCGATGCCGCAGTTTGCCGCCAGCGCGGGCAGCAGCGGCACGGTGCTGGAAAGCGCACCAGAAGCGCCGGTGATCCCGGGCAGCAACAAGTCCAATCCTTACGCTGCGGCGCTGATCACCAACAAGCGTCTGTCAGGCGAGCAGTCGGCGAAGGATATTCGTCACTTCGAGTTTGATCTGACCGACAGTGGTCTGAAATATGAAGCGGGCGATGCGCTGGGCGTTATCCCGGTCAACGAACCGTCGCTGGTCAGCCTGCTGCTGACGCAGCTGAATGCCGATTACCAGACGCCGGTGCCCGGCTTTGACCGCAGCCTCGGCGATCTGCTGACCTATCAGTTTGAAATCTCAGAACCGTCGCGCAAGCTGATTGAGTGGGTCGGACAGAACACCACCAACCAGGAACTGCGTCACGTGTTGCAGCACGACGATAAAGATGCGCTCGGCGTGTGGCTTTGGGGCAAAGATACGCTTGACCTGCTGCAGCTTGAGCTGACCCGCTCGCTGCCGGTACCGGAATTTGTCGCGCTGCTGCGCCCGTTGCAGCATCGTGCCTACTCCATCTCGTCAAGCTCGAAGGCGCATCCTAACCAGGTACACCTGACCGTCGCCTCCGTCCGTTATCACAGTGGTGGCCGTAACCGTGGCGGTGTCTGTTCAACCTATCTGGCCGAACGCGTGCGTCGTGGTGAGAAGCCCGCTATCTTCATTTCGCCAAACAAAGCATTTCGCGTGCCGGCTAATAACAGCGCCCCGCTGATCATGGTGGGTCCAGGCACCGGTATCGCCCCGTTCCGCGCCTTTTTGCAGGAGCGTCAGGCAACCGGCGCACAGGGAAAAAACTGGCTGTTCTTTGGCGATCAGCATCAGGAACATGATTTCATCTATCGCGAAGAGCTGACCGGCTGGCACGACAGCGGCTTGCTGACCCGGCTGGATCTGGCGTTCTCACGCGATCAGGAGAAGAAGATTTACGTGCAAACCCGCATGCTGGAACAGGGCGCAGAGCTTTATGCCTGGCTGCAGGAAGGTGCCTATTTCTACGTCTGTGGTGATGCGTCACGCATGGCGAAAGATGTCGACAGCGCGCTGTATGAAGTGGTGCGTCAGTTCGGCGGGCTTTCCAGTGAACGTGCGGCGGATTACATCGATCAGCTGAAGAAAGAGAAGCGTTACCTGCGCGACGTCTATTAATTCGCGCGCGTCAACGTAACAACACATCCGGCTTGCGCAGGCAGCCGGATTTTTTATTGCCCTTAACAACCGGCAAAAAAATACCCGTCGTGAGGACGGGTATCGGATGTTATTTCACGACGCGCAATGAAGGGCGTCCGCCACGCGGTGGTGGATCGTCATCAGGCGGTGTCTCGTCATCGCTGGCATCGTCAGGACGATCGCCATCAATCACGGACATCATGGTCTCTTCCTGACCGTCTGACGTCTCCTGAGAGGCCAGTTCGTAGGCCGGCTCAGGTTCGAACATCGTTCCAGCGCCATTTTCACGCGCATAGATCGCCAGAATCGCCGCCATCGGCACGTTAACCTGACGCGGAACGCCGCCGAAACGAGCGTTGAACGACACCTGATCGTTAGCCAGATCGAGATTGCCCACGGCGCGCGGCGCAATGTTCAACACAATCTGACCATCGCGCGCATACTCGAGCGGCACCTGCACACCAGGCAGATTAATGTCGACCACCAGGTGCGGCGTTAACTGATTGTCGAGCAACCAGTCATAGAAGGCGCGCAGCAGATAGGGGCGACGTGCGGTAAGTTGCGACATTTCCATAAATCAGCCCCGGGCTTGCAGGCGCATTTCACGTTCAGCTTCAGTTAATGAAGCGAGGAAAGAGTCACGCTCGAAGACACGATTCATGTAGCCTTTCAGCTCTTTTGAACCGGAGCCGATCAAATCGATGCCCATTGACGGCAGACGCCATAACAGCGGTGCCAGATAGCAATCGACCAGGCTGAATTCTTCGCTCATGAAGAACGGTGTGCGACCAAACAGCGGCGCAATCGCCAGCAGCTCTTCACGCAGTTGTTTGCGTGCGGCTTCGGCTTCCTGACCGCTGCTGTTCTCAACGGTTCTCATCAGGCTGTACCAGTCCTGCTCGATGCGGTGCATCATCAGACGGCTTTCACCACGGGCAACCGGATAAACCGGCATCAGCGGTGGATGCGGGAAACGCTCATCTAAATATTCCATGATGATGCGTGATTCATACAGCGTCAGCTCACGATCTACCAGCGTCGGCACCGTGCGATACGGGTTGAGGTCAATCAGATCCTGCGGCAGGTTATCCATTTCGACCTGCTCGATCTCTACGCTGACACCCTTCTCCGCCAGGACAATACGTACCTGATGGCTGAAAATGTCAGTAGGACCAGAAAACAGCGTCATTACCGAACGTTTGTTGGCAGCGACAGCCATGAAAACCTCCAAGTTTGTTCACAAAAAGTTACTGCGAATAGCCAACCATCCGGCGACTCACTTGCTCATAGAACTCGCACGCAACCCACGTTAGCTGCGTCGTATACTGATATCCCGACGGCGGGGAGACGCATAACGCACCGGCCTGCGGGCGCAAAGTGACACAGAGTTTACCAGATTTTAGGCAGCTTGTGGGCGTGGAATGAATCTTTGCGGGGAAATTGGGAGCGCCGTTAACGTTTTTCCGCCTGCATCGGCGGTGCAGCAGAAAGCAAAAAACCCGCCGAAGCGGGTTTTTTGTGCCAATTGTCTCTGCCGAAGCAGCAACAATTAACGCTTGGAGAACTGAGGACGACGACGTGCTTTACGCAGGCCGACTTTCTTACGTTCAACCTGACGCGCATCACGGGTAACGAAGCCAGCTTTACGCAGCTCCGCACGCAGAGATTCGTCATATTCCATCAGAGCGCGGGTGATACCGTGACGGATCGCACCAGCCTGACCAGAAATACCACCACCTTTAACGGTGACGTACAGATCGAATTTACCAACCAGGTCCAGCAGCTCAAGCGGCTGACGAACTACCATGCGGGCAGTTTCGCGACCGAAGTACTGTTCCAGAGAACGTTGGTTAATAACGATGTTACCGCTACCCGGCTTAATAAATACGCGAGCGGTAGAGCTTTTGCGGCGACCAGTGCCGTAGTTTTGAGTTTCAGCCATTGCCTTTAATCCCGATTAAATGTCAAGAACTTGCGGTTGCTGTGCCGCATGGGTGTGCTCGTTGCCTGCGTAAACTTTCAGTTTACGGTACATAGCACGACCCAGCGGGCCCTTCGGCAGCATGCCTTTAACCGCGATCTCAATCACACGCTCAGGACGGCGAGCAATCATCTCTTCAAAGGTCGCCTGTTTGATACCACCGATGTGACCAGTGTGGTGATAGTAAATCTTGTCAGTACGCTTGTTGCCGGTTACAGCAACTTTTTCTGCGTTCAGAACGATGATGTAATCACCAGTATCAACGTGCGGAGTGTATTCCGCTTTATGCTTACCACGCAGACGGCGCGCCAGTTCAGTCGCCAGGCGACCCAAAGTTTTGCCCGTTGCGTCAACTACAAACCAGTCACGTTGGACGGTTTCTGGTTTAGCTGTAAAAGTTTTCATCGAAAAGCTTACCCAAATTAAGTTACACGTTGGTGAAATCCCAAACGCTTAAGTAAACGATTGAGGCTCACACGACCATTTTGACCAGCAAGCCACCCCTTCGGATAGAGTTACTGGAACACAGAGGATTTGGGAAAAAAATCCTTTGCTGTAACGTGGGGTCGCAAGATTATAGAGAAGTCAGTTACAAAAATCGAACCCTATTTCACTATTTATCTGCTTTATTCTCACGGCAGGTGCGGCAGGCGCAGATACTCCTCGCTCTGCATCTCCTGCAGACGTGATAAGCAGCGCTGATACTCAAATTTCAGCCGCGTGCCCTGATAAATCTCGGTCAGCGAGGTTTCCGCTGCCACCACCAGTTTCACATGGCGTTCGTAGAATTCATCGACCAGCGCCAGAAAACGACGCGCCTGATCCTCGGTCTTATAAATCATCACCGGCACATCATGCAGCAGGACGCTGTGGAAGCGACGCGAGAGCGCAATATAGTCATGCTGGCTGCGTCCTTCCCCGCACAGCGTGGTGAAGTTGATCGCCAGTACCCCGTCACTGACGCCGAGCGTCGGCATCTGGCGATGGTTGATCTCCAGGACCGGTGCCTGTTCCGGTTTGCCGCCCGCCAGCGCCTGAAACATCCGCCCCATTTCAGCGTGGGTCTTGTCATTCAGCGGGTAGTTCCACAGATGGGCCGAGGTCAGCGTCCGCAACCGGTAATCGATGCCGGCATCGACGTTCATCACATCACAGTGGGTTTTGATCTGCTCAATCGCCGGCAGGAAACGCGCACGCTGTAACCCGTTGCGATAGAGATCGTCTGGCGGAATATTTGAGGTGGCAACCAGCGCGATACCGCGTTCAAACAGCGCTTCCATCAGGGTGCCAAGCAGCATCGCATCGGTGATGTCAGAAACGAAAAACTCGTCGAAACAGAGGATATCGGTTTCGGCTTTAAACCGGTCGGCGATGATCAGCAGCGGATCGCTCTGTCCCTGCAGTTGCGTCAGCTCTTCGTGTACCCGCAACATAAAGCGATGAAAGTGCAGCCGCAGTTTGCGATTGCCAGGAATAGACTGAAAAAACAGATCCATTACCCAGGTTTTCCCGCGACCCACACCGCCCCACATATATAAACCGCGCAGCGGTGGCAGGGGTTCGTTTTTCTCTTTGCCGATCAGTTTCGACAGGCGACCCAGCAGGCCAGATGTCGCAGGCGCAGCAGTTTGCTGACGTGCGGCCAGTGCTTGCTGGAGCGCGTCTAAACGGGTAATGGCTTCACGTTGTACGTCATCGGGCTTGAATTCGCCCTGCGACAGCGCCTGCTCATAGCGGGCAAGCGGAGATGAGGTTTGCATTGTTCTCTCAGAGTCCCTGAATTTTGTCTGATTCATACAGCTGTTGTCGAAAAAAAGGCCGTTCTACACTAAGCCATGCCGCTCCAGAGTTCCACATCCATAAGATTAACGGGTATAGTGACTACTATTGGAATGGTGCAATGCCCTACGGAACAACGGAAATAACACGGGAGTCATTATGACCTGGGAATACGGGCTAATTGGTTTAGTGGTAGGCATTATTGTCGGCGCAGTAGCCATGCGTTTTGGCAACAGGAAATTGCGTGAGCAGCGCAGCATGCAGTACGAACTGGAAAAATCGAAAGCGGAACTGGCGGATTACCGTCAGGAACTGACTAACCACTTTGCGCAAAGCGCGGAATTGCTGGACAACATGGCGCGTGACTATCGTCAGCTCTATCAGCATATGGCGAAAGGGTCGAATGACCTGCTGCCCGATCTGCCGGGTGAAAAGAACCCGTTTGCTTATCAGTTAACCGAAGCTGAAGCCGATAACGATCAGGTCCCGGTACAGATGCCGCGCGACTACTCTGAAGGGGCATCCGGTTTACTGCGCGGCGAGCGCCCTGCCCGCGACTAATCTTTTTGGGGCGCAGCCCGTCTGCGCCCACGGTTTTTGCGAACCCTGACCTCAAACGACTGTCACACTGAGTAATTCCCCCCACTTTTTGCAGCGAGAGCGTTGTAGCAATGAAAAAACAAGCACGACTGTTTAGCGCATTAGCCTTGAGTATTGGGATGAGCCTTGCCGCCGCGCCAGACGCGATGGCGACGCTGCCAGCACAAATTGCCGGCCAGCCGCTGCCAAGCCTGGCGCCAATGCTGGAGAAAGTGCTGCCCGCCGTGGTCAGCGTTCACGTTGAAGGTACCGAATCGGCCGATCAGGCGCAGGATATTCCTGAGCCGCTGAAACGCTTCTTTGGCCAGATGCCCGGCGGCAATAATCAGCCACAGCCGTTTGAAGGTCTGGGGTCGGGCGTAATCATTGATGCGGCCAAAGGATACGTGCTGACCAATAACCACGTGGTCAACGGCGCGGATAAGATCAATGTGCAGTTGGGCGACGGCAGTGAATATGAAGCCAAACTGATCGGTCATGATGAGCAGACCGACATCGCACTGATTCAGATCCAGGGCGCAAAAAACCTGACGCAGGTAAAAGTAGCCGATTCCGACCAGCTAAAAGTGGGCGATTTTGCGGTAGCGATCGGCAACCCGTTTGGTCTGGGTCAGACTGCGACCTCCGGTATCATCTCTGCATTGGGCCGTAGCGGCCTGAATCTGGAAGGGCTGGAAAACTTTATCCAGACCGATGCGGCGATAAACCGCGGCAACTCAGGCGGCGCGCTGGTTAATCTCAACGGCGAGCTGATCGGGATTAATACCGCGATTCTGGCCTCAAGCGGCGGCAATATCGGCATCGGCTTCGCCATTCCCAGCGACATGGCGATCAATCTTGCCCAGCAGCTGATCAAATATGGTGAAGTGAAGCGTGGCCAGCTCGGTATTAAAGGCACCGAAATGACTGCTGACATGGCCAAAGCGTTTAACGTTGATGCGCAGCGCGGCGCGTTTGTCTCTGAAGTATTGCCGCAGTCAGCAGCCCAGAAAGCGGGTGTGAAATCTGGCGATATCATCACCTCAGTGAATGACAAACCGATCACCAGCTTTGCCGAACTGCGGGTGAAAATCGGCACCACCGCGCCAGGCGAGCAGGTCAAACTTGGTTTGCTGCGTGAAGGTAAACCGATCACCGTCACCGTTACGCTGGAGCAAAGCGCACAAACCACCGCCAGTGCCCAGTTGATGTCGCCTGCGCTGCAGGGTGCCACCCTGAGTGATGGCCAGACCAAAACCGGTGACAAAGGGGTTAAGGTCGACACCATCGAGAAAGGCACGCCAGCTGAACAGGTTGGTCTGCAAAAAGATGATGTGATTGTTGGCGTTAACCGCAATCGCGTTCAGTCGATCGCTGAAATGCGTAAAGTGCTGGAAGGGAAACCGCCGGTACTGGCGCTGAATGTGGTCCGCGGTGATGAAAGTATCTATCTGTTGTTGAGATAAACCTCGCATTATGGCGGACACAAGCACGTGTGTGTCCGCCGCTCTCATGCTATTCTGCCCAGCGATCTCCCCTGGCGTGATTTAACACCATGTTTCTTAAACTTTTGCGTGCCGTGGTGCTGGGCCTGATTGTGGCGGGTATTTTGCTCGCAGCACTGCCTGCACTGCGTATGGGCAGCGACGCCCTCTATAACCACGATGACAGTAACGACGAAACACCCTTTAGCTTTAATCAGGGGGTGCGCCGCGCCGTGCCTGCGGTCGTCAACGTCTACAACCGTAGCGCACACGGTAATAACAATCGTGGCATCACTACCCTGGGTTCCGGGGTGATCATGAACGCAAAAGGTTACATCCTGACCAATAAGCACGTCATCAACAATGCTGACCAGATTATTGTGGCGTTACAGGATGGCCGTTTCTTCGAAGCGACGCTGGTTGGTTCAGACGCAATGACCGATTTGGCGGTGCTGAAAATTACCGCCTCCAGCCTGCCGGTAATCCCGATCAATCCTAAACGTCTGGCCCATATCGGCGATGTGGTAATGGCGATCGGCAATCCCTACAACCTCGGCCAGACGGTTACCCAGGGCATTATCAGCGCCACCGGACGGGTCGGCTTAAGTTCATCAGGCCGGCAGAACTTCCTGCAAACCGATGCCTCTATCAACCAGGGTAACTCTGGCGGCGCGCTGATCAACTCGCTGGGCGAATTGATGGGCATCAACACCCTGACCTTCGACAAAAGCAATGACGGCGAAACGCCGGAAGGCATTGGATTCGCTATTCCGACCGCGCTGGCCTCAAAAATTATGGATAAGCTGATTCGTGATGGCCGGGTGATTCGCGGCTACATCGGCATTACCGGCCGCGAACTGCCGCCGCTGCACGGTCAGGGCAGCAATCTGGATCGGGTTCAGGGCATTATCGTTAGCGTGGTGACCCCGGACGGTCCGGCCGATAAAGCCGGTATTCAGGCCAATGATGTGTTGCTGAGCGTCAACGGCAAGCCCGCAGTGTCCGCCCAGGAAACGATGGACCAGGTGGCTGAGATTCGCCCGGGTTCAGTGATTGATGTGCGGGTACTGCGAAATGATCAGAAGCTGACGCTGCCGGTAACGATTCAGGAATTTCCGGACAGTAGCCAGTAGCACAGCACGCGGCATACCAGCCGCCATGATTTAGCCTGACAGGCAGGGCTGGCCCAGCTGAAGAGCAAAGCGTCCGAGCCAGGAAGGCGAGGCCGACCTACAGGGAAATAGGTCTCCTTTGCGATCGGCTGGGCCATCCCTGCCCTTTCCACCGTTTTCCCGCCAGATGGTTAACAGCGATCGACCGGGAAGGCGATCACTTCACTCAGTGATTCCGCTTTCAGCGCCAGCATAATCAACCGATCTACACCCAGCGCCACCCCGGAACAGGCTGGCATACCGTGCGCCAGTGCATCCAGCAGGTTGGTATCAATCGGATGCTGTGGCAGGCCGCGCGCCGCGCGCCGACGGTTATCCTGCTCGAAGCGCTGACGCTGTTCGCGGCTGTCAGTCAGCTCACGGAAACCGTTCGCCAGTTCGATGCCCTTGTAGTAGACCTCGAAACGTTCTGCCACACGGTGATCCTCGGTGCTGATCTCCGCCAGCGCCGCCTGGCTGGCCGGGAAGTGATAAACGAAGCAAGGCTTATCCTGACCAATCTTCGGTTCCACGCCCAGCATAAACAGCAGCATCAGCAGGGTATCGCGATCCTCTTCCGCCCGCGCCAGTTCGCCTTCACCCAGCTTTTCCGCCGCTTCACGCAGCTGGGCCTTGTCTGCCGACAGCGGATCAATCTCCAGATGACGAATAAACGCCTGCTGATAAGAGAGTGATTCTGCGCTGTCGCACTCCAGCACCTGCTGCATCAGATCGTCGACTTCGTTCATCAGACGATACATGTCGTAGTGCGGCCGGTACCACTCCAGCATGGTAAATTCCGGGTTATGGTGACGCCCCGCTTCTTCATTGCGGAAGCTGCGCGCCATCTGGTAAATCGGCCCGCTGCCGGCGGCCAGCAGGCGTTTCATGTGGTATTCCGGGCTGGTCATCAGCCAGAGATCGCGCCCTTGTGCGGCACCCGGCCCGACAAACCGCGTCTGGAACGGCACCAGATGAATATCGGTGATGGTCGCCTGACTCATCGCTGGCGTATCGACTTCCAGTACGCCACGATCGGCAAAGAAACGACGCACTTCGGCTAAAATCGCCGCGCGTTTTAACAAATTGGCGATGGATGCGCTTGGTTGCCAGCTTGCCGTTTCGCTCATGGTGATGACTCCTGATACAAATAAGGGGTGGAAGTCTACCTGCAATGCCTGCGGCAAACAATCTCGCGCCCGCGCTGCCAAAAACAGCGTTTCGGCTTCTATACTTAAGCAGTTAAATCACAAAGGAATCCCACTATGTCTCCATGGAAAACTGTTGTTGCCAGCCTGAGCGCTTTTCTCTCCGTCGCCTGTAGCACCACGCCGCCAAAGAACGTCACCGTAATCGAAAACTTTGACAGCCAGCGCTATCTCGGTCAGTGGTATGAGATTGCCCGCCTGAATCACCCTTTCGAACGCGGCCTTGAACAGGTGACGGCGAACTATAGCCCGCGTGAAGATGGCGGCCTGAAAGTGATCAATCGTGGCTACAACGTGAAGAAACAGCGCTGGCAGGAGAGCATCGGCAAGGCCTACTTTACCGGCGACCCGCAGCGTGCGGCGTTGAAAGTCTCCTTCTTCGGCCCCTTCTACGGCGGCTATAACGTGATTGCTCTCGATCCGGACTACCGCTATGCGCTGGTATGTGGACCGAATCGCCACTATCTGTGGATTCTGTCGCGCACTCCGCAGCTGGAGCCGGGCGTGAAAGAGAAGCTGGTCGATCAGGCGCGTCGGGATGGCTTCCCGGTTGACGAGTTAATCTGGGTAAAACAGAAATAGTGCGGAAGCGAACAGCCGGTACGAAAAAGGTTTCGTACCGGTTGGAATAACGGGTTACTTCGTGCTGTTTTGAATCGCCTGACCACCCGCTTCTACGTCTTCGCCCACGCCACGTGTGGTATTACAAGCCGTCAGCAGTGAAGAGAGCACCAGTACAGAGAAGAAAGTGACAATACTTTTCTTTAACATAACAATGTCCTTTTTGATGGATGTAAAAGTACAGCGTTTTAAGCATAGCCGGATTTCCGACGACTGCCGCTGACGATTCCACAAAATAGACGAAGGTTAACAGTCAGTTTGCCGCACGTGAAATGGCACCACCTAAGTGGGAGACATCTTCGCCAAAACCGTGGAAAGTGTTGCAGGCGCTCAGCGCAGAGGAGACCAGCAACGCGAATGCGATTAATTTTGCCAGTTTTTTCATTTTTTCACTCACACAAGAAAAAGGCGCATCTGAGATGCGCCTGCGGCACTTATTTTACGCGTGACACGTATTCGCCAGAGCGGGTGTCAACTTTGACCACTTCGCCCTCTTGCACGAACAATGGCACTTTCACCACTGCGCCGGTAGACAGCTTGGCTGGCTTACCGCCTGTACCCGCGGTGTCACCTTTCAGACCAGGATCGGTTTCAACGATTTCGGCTTCGATAAAGTTCGGCGGCTGAACGGCGATTGGACGGCCATTCCACAGCGTAACGATACATTCAGCGTTATCCTGCAGCCATTTTGCGGCATCGCTGACGGTTTTCTCTTCAACCTGGAACTGCTCGAAGCTTTCCGGGTGCATGAAGTGATAGAACTCACCGTCGTTGTACAGGTAGTTCAGGTTGGTATCCATAACGTCTGCGCCTTCGGCGGAGTCGGTGGATTTGAAAGTTTTCTCAACGCGAGAACCCGTCAGCAGGCGACGCATTTTAACGCGCGCGAATGCCTGACCTTTACCCGGTTTAACGAACTCACTGGATTCGATGGCATACGGCTCGCCTTCGAACATGATTTTAAGACCGGGACGGAAATCGTTGCTAGAATAAGTCGCCATGAAGGCCCTCTACGAAAATTGATACTGGTACTAAGCCAAAAAAATGGCACACATTGTAACCCTAAAAACACCTTCCAGAGAAGATTGGTTGCAGCAACTTGCTGATGTTGTCACTGAACCTGATGAATTACTGCGGATTTTAGCCCTGGATCAGCACACTGAGCTGGCCGACGGGGCGGATGCGCGGCGTCTTTTCGCCTTGCGCGTTCCCCGTGCATTCATCAACCGGATGAAGAAAGGTGATGCGCACGACCCGCTGCTGCTTCAGGTACTGACTCAACGCCAGGAATTCATCGATGCGCCAGGTTATAGCACCGATCCGCTGGATGAACAAAGCAACGTTGTCCCTGGTTTGCTGCATAAATACCAAAACCGCGCCTTATTGCTGGTGAAAGGCGGCTGTGCGGTCAACTGTCGCTACTGCTTCCGCCGTCATTTTCCTTACCAGGATAATCAGGGAAATAAGCGTAACTGGCAGGCGGCACTGGACTATATCGCCGATCATCCGGAGCTGGATGAGATCATCTTCTCCGGCGGCGATCCGCTGATGGCGAAAGATCATGAACTCGCCTGGCTGATTGCGGCGCTGGAGAAAATCCCGCACCTGAAACGGCTGCGTATCCATAGCCGTTTACCGGTGGTGATCCCGGCGCGGATTACCGACGCACTTTGTCAGATGCTCAGTGAAACGCGGCTGCAGGTGCTGATGGTGACGCACATCAACCATGCGCAGGAGATTGACGACGCACTGCGTGAGGCGATGAGAGAGCTGAAGCGTGCAGGCGTGACGCTGCTCAATCAGAGCGTGCTGCTGCGCGGCGTCAACGACAATGCCCGGACGCTGGCAACGCTGAGCAATGCGCTGTTCGATGCGGGCATTCTGCCCTACTACCTGCACGTGCTGGACAAGGTGCAGGGTGCCGCCCATTTCTACGTATCAGACGACGACGCACGGCAACTGGTGCGGGCGCTGCTGTCGCAGGTTTCGGGTTATCTGGTGCCTAAGCTGGCGCGCGAGATTGGCGGAGAGCCGAGTAAAACGCCGCTCGATCTGCAACTGCGGCAGGAATAAAAACGGCCGACGCAAGGCCGGCCGTCTGAAGAAGGCATGATGCCGGATTCACCTTACGGGCACTTGTAAACCTGACCGGACATTTTACTGTCGAGTGGCGCGAACGCGGACAGCAGGTTCTGCGTCGGACTGGTTGCGCCGTAAATCACGTTGCCGCCCATTTCCGCTGCACGGTTGCGCAGGTCATTTGCTGCACCGCGCAGGGCGCTGGTTTCCCCGCCTGCCCCGCTCAGCCAGTTACTCTGTGAGCCGGTAAGATTCCCCAGAAGCTGACACTCACTGCCGGGCTGCTGATCGGTAAAAGTCACGCGCTGGCCTGCCGAGGACAGTTGAGTAGAGCTGCTACAGCCCGCCAGCAATAACGCGCCAGCCGTCAGTCCGAGCAAGAGGTTAATCCGCATTGTAATCCCCATTTATTATCATCAGAGTCGGGTGGCAGCGTAGCAGAAAAATGTTTTTTCTTTCTGCACATTCATTGCCCTTATCCCGTTATATCGTCTCAATATTTCATGCCGCTTGCAGGCTGGCAAGCATGCCGATCCTGATGGTCTGGTTTAAGCCAGTGGATCCGGCGGCGCAGCAGCAGACAGCGTGACATATCAAGAGGAAAGACGAACGATTGCGCCACTACTTATACTATTTTCCGTCCCAAAAGAAAAACCCCCGACCGTTTCCGATCGGGGGTTCCAGATGACTTAAGCAGTCAACGGCAGATTACATCATGCCGCCCATACCGCCCATGCCACCCATACCGCCAGCGCCGCCGCCTAAATCAGGTGCGTCGCCTTTTGGCAGGTCAGTGACCATACATTCGGTGGTGATCATCAGACCCGCAACAGAAGCCGCGTACTGCAGAGCAGAACGGGTCACTTTGGTTGGGTCCAGGATACCGAAGTCGATCATGTTGCCGTACTCTTCAGTCTGCGCGTTGTAACCGTAGTTACCGTCGCCCGCTTTCACGTTGTTAGCGACCACTGATGGTTCTTCACCGGCGTTAGAAACGATCTGACGCAGTGGAGATTCCATTGCGCGCAGCGCAACTTTGATACCGACGTTCTGATCTTCGTTCTGACCACGCAGATCGGCCAGCTGAGCTGCAACGCGAACCAGCGCCACACCACCACCAGCAACCACACCTTCTTCTACCGCAGCACGGGTTGCATGCAGGGCATCTTCAACGCGGGCTTTCTTCTCTTTCATTTCAACTTCAGTTGCTGCGCCCACTTTCAGAACGGCAACGCCGCCTGCCAGTTTAGCGACACGCTCCTGCAATTTTTCTTTGTCGTAGTCAGAAGTGGCTTCTTCGATCTGCTGACGAATCTGGGTAACACGACCCTGAATCGTCGCTTCTTCACCCACACCGTCGATGATGGTGGTGGTGTCTTTGTTGATCACAACGCGTTTTGCCTGACCCAGATCTTCCAGAGCTGCTTTTTCCAGCTCCATGCCGATCTCTTCAGAAATCACAGTACCACCGGTCAGGATAGCGATATCCTGCAGCATGGCTTTACGACGGTCGCCGAAGCCTGGTGCTTTAACCGCAGCTACTTTCACGATGCCGCGCATGGTGTTAACCACCAGGGTAGCCAGCGCTTCGCCTTCTACGTCTTCCGCGATGATCAGCAGTGGTTTGCCGGCTTTCGCCACGGCTTCCAGCACTGGCAGCATTTCACGGATGTTAGAAATTTTCTTGTCAGCCAGCAGGATGAACGGAGATTCCAGTTCAATCGCACCGGTTTCTGGTTTGTTGATGAAGTAAGGTGACAGGTAACCGCGATCGAACTGCATACCTTCTACCACATCCAGCTCGTCCTGCAGGCCGGTGCCTTCTTCAACGGTGATCACGCCTTCTTTACCGACTTTCTCCATCGCCTGAGCAATCAGCTGGCCCACGGTTTCATCGGAGTTAGCAGAGATGGTACCTACCTGCGCAATCGCTTTAGAGTCTGAGCACGGTACAGACAGCGCTTTCAGTTTCTCAACCGCAGCGATAACTGCCTGGTCGATACCGCGCTTCAGGTCCATCGGGTTCATACCCGCGGCAACGGCTTTCAGGCCTTCAGTGATGATAGACTGCGCCAGTACGGTAGCAGTGGTGGTACCGTCGCCCGCAGCGTCATTCGCTTTAGAGGCAACTTCTTTCACCATCTGCGCGCCCATGTTCTCGAACTTGTCTTCCAGTTCGATTTCACGTGCCACAGAAACACCATCTTTAGTGATGGTCGGTGCACCAAAAGATTTATCCAGAACCACGTTACGGCCTTTTGGGCCCAAGGTAACTTTTACTGCATCTGCCAGTACGTTCACGCCACGCAGCATTTTTACGCGTGCGTCATTACCGAATTTTACGTCTTTAGCTGCCATTTTAAATATCCCTTAAATTCGTTTCGTTCAGTGAATTACGCGAAAAAATTACGCTTCAACAACCGCCAGGATGTCGCTCTCAGAGATGATCAGCACCTCTTCGTTATCGATTTTCTCGGTTTTCGCGCCGTAACCTTCGCTGAAGATCACGATGTCGCCAACCTTCACGTCCAGCGGCTTAACGTCACCACTCTCAAGGATGCGGCCGTTGCCGACAGCCAGCACTTCACCACGGGTGGATTTGCCGGCTGCAGAACCGGTCAGCACGATGCCGCCAGCTGATTTAGCTTCAACTTCTTTACGCTTGACGATAACGCGATCGTGCAATGGACGAATTTTCATTTGATAGCTCTCCTTTGAGAAGTCCAATCATTCAGTTTTGGGGTTGAACACCGGGCTGCATGGCTTCCGGCCTCGTGACCTGAGAGATAGGGCCGCGACCACGCCCTTTCAAGGGGGCAGACAACAAATTTTTTACGCAGATGTGATAACTGATGGCTTTTTGAGCAACCGGCAGAAAGATCGCCAGCGGAAATAAAAAACGCAACCCGAAGGTTGCGTTTTACTGTGGCAATGACACCGTCAGCGATCTTTCGGATCGTCATGGTGCTCAAGGCGATCGCTGTTTTTGCGTTCGAACTCGCCATCCATGGTATAGCCGCTGTCAGGGCCGGCACCCGGACCGCGCCAGACGCGCAGATGCGGCATCAGCTTCAGCGTCAGATGCTTCTGCACCGGCGGCAGCAACAGCAACAGGCCCAGCAGGTCGGTAAAGAAGCCGGGCAGCAGCAGCAGAAAACCGGCGATGATCAGCGACACGCTCTTGATCATCTCTTTCGCCGGGCTTTCATTACGCGCCAGCTTCTCCTGCATCAGCATGAAATTCTTCATGCCCTGATTTTTGACCAGCGACACCCCGATGCAGGAGGTGAAGACCACCAGCAGCATGGTGAGCAGCACGCCCATGACGTGGGCGACCTGAATAAACAGTGAAATTTCAATCCAGGCCAGGACAAAAAAGACTAATAACGGTATCCAGCGCACCGTACTCTCCTGTAAGTGTGGGCTGACCGGCAGCGTGCCGTTCAGCAGAAAGCGTTCATCTTAGTGATGATAAGAAAAGAGATGGGCACCCGTGCCGCCATTTTCAACCGATCCTGTCAAATTTATCCCGCAGGGTTAATTTTGTAACCTGTTTCACATATCGTTAACCTGACGGCAGCATTAAGTGATCTGCATGCGTACTTTTCTGATGCATCAGAATATGATCGTGCTCACCAGTATGAAGACGGATAAAATGTCGTTACGGGTACACCACGACAAAATAAACACATCATCTGTGATGGTTAGCGGCAACAACAAGAAGGTTATCATGGCGAACAACATTCGTATCGAAGAAGACCTGTTAGGTATGCGCGAAGTACCGGCGGATGCCTATTATGGCGTTCATACTCTGCGTGCGATTGAAAATTTTTACATCAGCAACAGTAAAATCAGCGACATACCCGAATTTGTCCGCGGGATGGTGATGGTAAAAAAAGCGGCGGCGATGGCCAACAAAGAGCTGCAAACGATCCCCCGCAACATTGCCGATACCATCATTCAGGCCTGCGATGAAGTGCTCAATAAAGGCCGCTGCATGGATCAGTTTCCGGTGGATGTCTATCAGGGCGGTGCTGGCACCTCGGTCAACATGAACACCAATGAGGTGCTGGCAAACATCGGTCTGGAACTGATGGGCCACCAGAAAGGTGAATATCAGTACCTCAACCCTAACGATCACGTGAACAAATGTCAGTCGACCAATGACGCCTACCCGACCGGTTTCCGCATCGCGGTTTACAGTTCGCTGCTGAAGCTGCTGGATGGCATCAGCCAGCTGGCCGACGGTTTTGAGCGTAAGGCCGACGAGTTCCAGACCATCCTCAAAATGGGCCGAACCCAGTTACAGGATGCGGTGCCGATGACGCTGGGTCAGGAATTTCACGCCTTCAGCGTGCTGCTGAATGAAGAGACCAAAAGCATTCTGCGCACCGGCGAGCTGCTGCTGGAAGTGAACCTCGGCGCGACCGCCATCGGTACCCGCCTGAATACGCCGGACGGTTATCAGCACCTTGCCGTGCAGCGTCTGGCGGAAGTCAGCAACCTGCCGGTGGTGCCGGCGGAAGATCTGATCGAAGCGACCTCAGACTGCGGTGCCTACGTGATGGTGCACTCGTCACTGAAACGCCTGGCGGTGAAGCTCTCTAAGATCTGTAACGACCTGCGCCTGCTCTCTTCCGGTCCGCGCGCTGGCCTGAATGAAATCAACCTGCCGGAGTTACAGGCCGGTTCGTCGATCATGCCAGCCAAAGTCAATCCGGTAGTGCCGGAAGTGGTTAATCAGGTCTGCTTCAAAGTGATCGGCAACGACATCACCGTCACCATGGCTTCCGAAGCCGGTCAGCTGCAGCTGAACGTAATGGAGCCGGTGATTGGCCAGGCGCTGTTTGAATCGATCAGCATCCTGACCAACGCCTGCTACAACCTGCTGGAGAAGTGCGTCAACGGCATTACCGCCAACCGCGCGGTGTGCGAAGCCTACGTCTTTAACTCAATCGGTATCGTCACCTACCTTAACCCGTATATCGGCCACCATAACGGCGATATCGTCGGCAAAATCTGCGCCGAAACCGGTAAAAGCGTACGTGAAGTGGTGCTGGAGCGCGGCTTGCTGACCGAAAGCGAGCTGGACGATATTTTCTCGGTCCAGAACCTGATGTATCCGGTTTATAAAGCGAAACGTTATACCGACGAAAACGAGCAGTAAGGTTTAACCGACGCTGGTTTACTAAAGGCACACCGCGATCAACACGGTGTGCCTTTTTCTTTGGTAAACAGCACAACTGATAATCTCAGGTTAAATTCTCAGGAGTGATGCATGTTTGTGGTTGAGCTGCTTGTCGTCTTACTGGCGATCTGGTTGGGTGCGCGCCTTGGCGGCATTGGCATTGGGTTCGCTGGCGGCATGGGCGTGCTGATCCTGACGCTGGGCTTTGGCTTGCCGCCGGGCATGATCCCGTTCGACGTGATCGAAATTATTATGGCGGTCATTGCGGCTATCGCGGCCATGCAGGTCGCCGGCGGAATGGATTATCTGGTCAGCCTCGCCGAACGGCTGCTGCGCCGTCATCCGCGTCACGTCACGCTACTGGCACCGCTGGTAACCTATCTGATGACGCTGCTGGCGGGTACCGGTCATACGGCCTTCTCGACGCTGCCGGTAATCGCTGAAGTGGCGAAAGAGCAAGGCGTCCGCCCTTCGCGCCCGCTGTCGATCGCCGTGGTCGCTTCGCAGATCGCCATTACCGCCTCGCCCATTTCAGCGGCGGTGGTATTCTTCGCTACCCTGCTTGAGCCGCGTGGCATCAGCTACATTACGCTGCTGGCTATCGCGATCCCCTCGACCATGGTCGGCCTGTTTCTGGCCGCGCTGGTGACCAACTTCCTCGGTAAAGAGCTGAAGGATGATGAGGTCTACCAGGCGCGACTGGCGAAAGGCGACGTTACGCTGCGCGGTGCCAGCGTCTACCAGCCCAAACCGGGCGCGAAAAAATCGGTGCTGCTGTTTCTGCTCGGTATCATCGCCGTGGTGGTCTACGCCACGCTCACCAGTGCCAGTCTTGGCCTGATCGCCAACCCGCTGCTGCCGCGTAATGAAGCGATTGTGGTGTTTATGCTGACTATCGCCACCCTGATCAGCCTGACCTGTAAACTGGATACCAGCGAGATCCTCAGCGCCAGCACCTTTAAGTCCGGCATGAGTGCCTGTATCTGCGTGATGGGTGTCGCCTGGCTGGGCGATACCTTTGTTAAAGCCCACCTGGCAGAGATCCAGATGGTGGCCGGCGATATGCTGAAAACCTACCCGTGGATGCTGGCGCTGGTGCTGTTCTTCGCCTCAATGCTGCTCTACTCGCAGGCGGCAACCACTAAGGCGCTGATGCCTGCCGCCTTGCTGCTGGGCGTGTCGCCGCTTACCGCCATCGCCTCGTTTGCCGCGGTTTCGGCGCTGTTCGTCCTGCCGACCTACCCGACTTTACTGGCGGCCGTGGAGATGGATGACACCGGATCGACCCGGATTGGCAAGTTTGTTTTCAACCATGCCTTTATCATTCCCGGCGTGATCGCCATTACGCTGTCGGTGATGGCGGGCTTTGTCTTTGGCGGGTTGCTGTTATAGCCCGATAATCGCGTCGCTGACTGAGCGTGCTATCATCGGGGCTCTTTTAAACAGGAGCATTACGATGAACGCCATCGTTGTCCTTTGCACTGCACCCGATCAGGCGACGGCGCAACGTCTGGCCGCCCTGGCGCTTGAGGCCAGACTGGCGGCCTGCGTCACGCTGCTGCCGGGTGCTACCTCGTATTACGTCTGGCAGGGTCAGCTCGAACAGAGCAGCGAAGTGCAGATGCTGCTGAAATGCGATAGCGATCACCAGCAGGCACTGTTCGATCTGCTCAGGCAGGCGCATCCCTACGATGTGCCTGAACTGCTGGCGCTTCCGGTTCAACATGGAGACAGTGAATACTTGTCATGGCTGCACGCATCTCTCGCTTAATTACGCTGCTGCTGGTGCTGTTTATCAGCCTGCAGGCGCACGCATCGCTTTTTTCCAACCCCGCCAGCAGCCGCTTTGTCCCGGTCGATCAGGCGTTTGGTTTTGATTTCGACCAGCAGGGAGCGCAGCTCAACCTGCACTGGAAAGTAAAAACGGGCTACTACCTCTATCGTCAGCAGATCCACGTCACGCCGGCCAACGCCACGCTGGCACCGCTGACGCTGCCCGCCGGTCAGCCGCACGAAGATGAATTCTACGGCAAGAGCCAGATCTATCGGCAGGATCTGACGGTGCCGGTAACGCTACAACAGGCCGCCCGTGGGGCCACGCTTAGCGTCACCTATCAGGCTGTGCCGCCGCCGGATTCTGTTATCCCCCCGAAACCCGCACCGTGCCGCTGAGTCCGGTAGCGGCCAGCACTGCTGCTGCGCCGGTTAATACCGCGCCTGCACCAGCCACGCCGCTGCCGTTTTCACCGCTGTGGGCGTTGCTGATCGGCATTGGCGTCGCCTTCACGCCCTGCGTGCTGCCGATGTATCCGCTGATTTCCGGCATTATTCTTGGCGGCCAGCGCCACTATTCTTTTGGCCGACTGTTTGCGCTTGCGATGGTCTATGTCCAGGGCATGGCGCTGACCTACACCCTGCTGGGTCTGATCGTGGCGGCTGCCGGGCTGCGTTTCCAGGCAGCCCTGCAACATCCGTGGGTGCTGTCGGCACTGTCGGCGCTGTTTATCGTGCTGGCGCTGTCGATGTTTGGTCTGTTTACGCTGCAACTGCCGGCCAGCCTGCAAACCCGCTTAACCCTGTGGAGCAATCGCCAGCAGGGCGGCTCGCTGCCAGGCGTATTTTTGATGGGCGCGCTGGCCGGTTTAATCTGCTCGCCCTGCACCACCGCGCCGCTCAGCGCTATTCTGCTCTATATCGCCCAGAGCGGTAATTTATGGGCCGGCGCCGGTACTCTCTGGCTCTATGCGGTCGGGATGGGCTTACCGCTGATCGCCGTGACCCTGTTTGGCAATAAGCTGCTGCCGAAGAGCGGACCGTGGATGCAGACGGTAAAAGAGGGCTTTGGTTTCGTTATCCTGGCGCTGCCGGTTTTCCTGATGGAGCGAGTGCTGGGCGACCTGTGGGGACTGCGGCTGTGGAGCCTGCTGGGCGTGGCCTTTTTTGGCTGGGCGTTCAGCGTCAGCCTGCGCGCCAGCAGTGGCAAGTGGCGCGTCGTACAGATTATCGTGCTGGCCGCCGCACTGATCAGCGCCCGTCCGCTACAGGACTGGGCCTTTGGCGGCCCGGCGCAGCAGCAGGCTGTCGCCCACCTGCCATTCCAGACCGTCCAGACGCCGCAACAGTTGCAGACGGCGCTGCAACAGGCCAACGGCCGCATCACCATGGTCGATCTGTATGCCGACTGGTGTGTTGCCTGTAAAGAGTTTGAAAAATACACCTTTAGCGACAGCGCGGTACGCGATAGCCTGAGCCGGGTGCAGCTGCTACAGGCCAACGTGACCGCCAATAGCGCCAGCGATAATGCGCTGTTGCAGCATCTTCAGGTGCTGGGATTACCGACCATTTTATTCTTTGATGCGCAAGGCCACGAGATCGCGGACTCGCGCATCACCGGGTTTCTCAATGCCGCCGATTTCCGGGCACATTTGCAGAAATTCACCCCGTAAACAACACTGGAGTCAGGCTTATGTCCGGTGAACAGCCGGGCCTGCATACCAGAGGAGAGTCACTTGCAGCGTGAACAAATACTCGAGCATGCACTGAATGTGCTTGAACAAAACGGCCTCGCCGCCACCCTCTCATTGGAAACCCTGGCGGGCCAGACCGACCTTTCTCTCGATCAGCTCCGGCTGTTCTGGCCCGATCGTGACGCCCTGCTCTATGATGCGCTGCGTTATCACGCCCAGCAGATTGATACCTGGCGGCGTCAGATCATGCTGGATGAGACGCTGTCGCCGGACCAGAAGCTGATGGCGCGTTATGAAGTGCTAAGCGAACACGTCAGCAAAGGCCGCTTCCCTGGCTGTCTGTTTATTGCCGCCTGTAGTTTCTATCCGCAGCCGGATCAGCCAATTCATCAACTGGCGGAACAGCAGAAGCGCGCGTCATGGCAGTTTACGCATGAGATTCTGCTAGACCAGGCGCTGGACAACCCGAGCATGGTGGCCGATCAGATGGAGCTGATTCTGGAAGGTTGCCTGAGTAAACTGCTGGTGAAGCGCAACGTGCAGGATGTCGCCACGGCTCAGCGGCTGGCGGAAGATGTTTACAGCATTGCGTTGTGCCGTAAAAACGGCGCGCTGGCCTGAGGTTTTACCCGCTTTGACTGAAAATCAGGCAATCAGTCACGTTTCCCGTGGTTTTTTGGTGAAAGCCGTTGACGCCCAGCGGCCTTTAC
>MIEI01000013.1 GCA_002095305.1 Pantoea brenneri | reverse complement strand
GGCTGCCCATGCGTTTCCGCCGGAGTTCAGGCACGATCCCGGGGGCTGGATCGATATCATCTGTGATCGCCTGTTGCCGCAGGTCAAAACGCAGGGGCTGGCAGATGCGGTTGATGCGTTTTGCGAGCATCTGGCGTTTTCACCGCAGCAGGTGACGCGGGTGTTTGAACGGGCAAAAGCGCTGGGCCTGCCGGTGAAACTGCACGCCGAGCAGCTCTCTTCGCTGGGCGGAGCCACACTGGCGGCGAGCTTTGGTGCCCTGTCGGCCGATCATCTGGAATATGCTACCGAAGCAGATGCGCAGGCGATGGCGCAGCATGGCACGGTCGCGGTATTGCTGCCCGGCGCATTCTATCTGCTGCGTGAAACCCAGCGTCCACCGGTGGCGCTGTTTCGTCGCTACGGCGTACCGATGGCGCTGGCCAGTGACGCGAATCCGGGCACTTCGCCGGCACTGTCGTTGCGCCTGATGCTGAACATGGGCTGTACGCTGTTTGGCATGACGCCGGAAGAGGCGCTGGCCGGGGTCACGTTATACGGTGCCCAGGCGCTGGGATTAGCCAGCAGTCACGGCTCGCTTGAAGTGGGAAAAGTGGCGAACTTCGTCCACTGGCCGCTGGCACGTCCGGCGGAACTGGTTTACTGGCTGGGTGGCGAGCTGCCCTGTACCGTTATCTATCGTGGAGAACGTCAATGAAGGCTTTTCATTTTACTCAGGGCAAGCTGCCGCTACTGGTCAGCATCCCGCATGCCGGTACCCAGCTGACGCCGGAGGTTGAAGCCGGGCTGAGCGAGGCTGCACGCGGCCTGCCGGACACCGACTGGCACATTCCGCTGCTGTACGATTTCGTGCGGGATCTCGGGGCCAGCGTGCTGATTGGTCACTATTCCCGTTACGTGATCGATCTCAACCGGCCGCCGGATAACCAGCCGCTCTACACCACTGCCACCACCGGCCTGTTCCCGGAGACGCTGTTTGACGGGACGCCCACCTTTGCGCCAGGCAAAACGCCGGGTGCGGGCCAGCGTCAGGGCTATATCGACCAGATCTGGCATCCCTATCATCAGCAGATCCAGCAGGAACTGGCGCGCCTAAAAGCGCAGCACGGTTACGCGCTGCTGTTTGATGCGCACTCGATTGCCAGCTCTATCCCACGCCTGTTTGAGGGACGACTGCCCGATCTTAATATCGGGACCAACGACGGTGTCAGCTGCAGTCCCGCGCTGATCGGGGCGATTCAGTCGGTGTGCGCCGCACAAAGTGACTACAGCTGGGTGATCAATGGCCGCTTCAAGGGCGGCTATATCACCCGCGCCTACGGCCAGCCGCAGCAGCAGATTGAGGCGGTACAGCTGGAACTGGCGCAGCTCAACTACATGGATGAAACGCCGCCTTACGCCTGGCAGCAGGCACGTGCAACTCAGCTGCAAACACTTCTCAAAGCGCTGATTCAGCGCATGCTGGCTCAGACCAGCGCCTGATAGCCGACTGCACTGAGCGGGTGCAGTGGTGCGCTGATCCGGTGCAACGGCGGACACAGACTGACGTGTCGTCCGCCGTTGCACCCTTTCCCACCGTAAAACCAGAGCTGGCATAAGCTTTGCTAAGTTGTATGTACAAGTGCAACGGCTGACAATCGCGCGGAATAATTCCTGTCTGGCTCACAAAACGATAAAGACGGCAATGAACTGCGCCACGTTAACTTGTATATACATGACATATCATCCTGTGAAATTTTTGTTAAATCTTGCCAGGGCGATCACCAGGCCGCTACTTTTCAGGAGAACCGTATGACACACCGTCCGATCCTTCGTCATTTAACACTCGCGACCCTTGCTTCCAGCCTGTTGCTCTGTGGCGTTACTGCCCAGGCGAAAGAGTGGAAATCGATCACTATTGCTACCGAAGGCAGTTACGAACCCTGGAACCTCACGCTGCCAGGCGGCAAGCTGGGCGGGTTTGAACCGGAACTGATGGCTGACCTGTGCCAGCGTATGGCGATCCAGTGCAAGCTGGTGGTGCAGAACTGGGACGGGATGATCGCCGGCCTCAACGCCGGAAAATATGATGTGATCATGGACGCGATTGTCATTACCCCCGATCGCAAGAAGGTGGTGAACTTCACCGTGCCTTACGCCTCAACGCCCGCCACCTTTATCAGCGCTAAGGGCAGTTTGCTGCCTGCTGATACGCAGATCGTCAAGCTGCATGATGACCCGCAACAGATTGAAACCGCCATTGCCTCGTTGAAAGCAGCGCTGAAGGGGAAAAGCATCGGTATCGCCTCCGGCACGGTATACACGCCGTTCATCGATAAATATTTCAAAGATGTCGCGGATGTCCGCGAGTACACCAGCTCCGCCGATGCGATTCTCGATTTACAGGCGGGCCGTATCGATGCCGTGTTTGACGACGTGACGTTTGCACAGTCAATGCTGGCGCGTCCCGACAATAGCAACCTCAGCTTTAGCGGCCCGCAACTGGGCGGTCCGATCTGGGGCGAGGGGGAAGCGATGGGCGTGCGGATGGCGGATAACGATCTGAAAGCCAGACTCGACCAGGCGATCAAGGCGGCACTGGCCGACGGCACGGTAAAAAAACTGAGCGAGAAGTGGTTCAAAACTGACGTTACACCCTGAGTGAGGTAAATCATGATAAGCCTGCTGAGTTTTGGTGCCGACGGCTGGGGGCGCTTAATCCTGAGCGCTACGCTGACCACGGTGCTGCTCTCCTTTGCCGCACTGCTGGTCGGCGCGGTGGTCGGTTCCGGCGTGGCGGCGGCGAAGCTGTCGCCGCACCGGGCCATGCGCTGGATGGGAGAAGGCTATTCGGTGATCTTTCGCGGCATCCCGGAACTGCTGGTGATCTATCTGTTCTATTTCGGCGGTTCGGGATTGATCACCCAGGTCGGGCAGCTGTTCGGCGCTGACGGGTTTATCGAAGCGCCACCGTTTCTGATCGGCGCGCTGGCTATCGGGCTGATCTCCGGATCTTATCAGGCAGAAGTCTACCGTGCCGCCCGTCTGGCGCTGGCGAAAGGAGAGATTGAAGCTGCGGTTGCCATCGGCATGCCGCGCTGGCGTATTCGTCAGCGCATCCTGCTGCCACAGGTAGCGCGCTATGCGCTGCCGGGGCTGTCAAACGTCTGGCAGATGAGCCTGAAAGATTCGGCGCTGGTATCGGTGACCGGCATTGTGGAGCTGATGCGCGCCAGTCAGATCGCCGCCGGTTCCACCCGCGATTACTTCACCTTTTACCTGGTCGGCGGCGCCTGTTATCTGGCGCTGACGCTGCTGTCGAACCGCGCCTTCCTGCGGGCCGAATCCCGCCTTGGCCGTGCCTGGCAAAGCCGCACCGCTGCCCAGCATTAAGGAGCCTGATCATGATCGATTTTGCCTTTCTCAGTGACACCTTTCTTCGGCTGAGCGCCGCCTTGCCGGTGACGCTGGGGCTGTTTATCAGCGCCTTCCTGTGTGGCGGGGTGCTGGCGGTCGGTATTCTGGCGTTACGGATGAGCCGCTGGCGGCTGCTGAGCGCGTTTGCTCGCGGCTACATCCTGGTGTTTCGCGGCTCGCCGCTGATGATTCAGCTGTTTCTGATCTATTACGGACTCGGGCAGTTTGGCGTGATCCGCCACAGTTTCGTCTGGCCATTCCTGCGGGAACCTTTTAGCTGCGCGGTACTGGCGCTGTCGCTCTGTACCGCCGCTTACACCGCCGAGATTCTGCGTGGCGCATTGCTGGCGGTGCCGCCAGGTCAGGTGGAAGCGGGCATGGCCTGTGGCATGTCGCGCGGCCTGCTGCTGCGAAGGATTATCGCGCCGGTGATGCTGCGTTACGCACTGCCAGCCTACTCGACCGAGGCGATTCTGCTGGTCAAATCGACCGCGCTGGCCAGCCTGGTCACGGTGTGGGACGTCACCGGCGTGGCGCAGCAGATCATTCAGCGTACCTACCGCACCATGGAGGTGTTTCTCTGTGCCGCTGCGATCTACCTGATCCTCAATTTCATTATTGTTCAACTGTATGCCCTGCTGGAACGGCGTCTGACGCCGGTGCATAAACCGGCAAAAAAGCCGTTACCGGTCGCTAAGCCGATCCCCGGAGGAGAATAAAATGTCAACCCTGCCACCCATCACGCTGTCGGCCAGCGATATCCATAAATCCTTTGGCGCAATGGAGGTGCTGAAAGGCATCTCGCTGCAGGCGCATCAGGGGGACGTGATCTCGATTCTGGGTGCCAGCGGCTCGGGAAAAAGTACCCTGCTGCGCTGCATTAACCTGTTAGAGACGCCCGATGCCGGTGTGGTCAGCGTCGGCGGCGAAACCATTGAGATGAAACGTCATGCCCGCGGTCATCAGCTGGCGGCGAATCCGCGCCAGATTGAGCGGCTGCGCTCACGGCTCGGCATGGTGTTTCAGAGCTTTAATCTCTGGTCGCACCTGACGGTGCTGCAAAATGTGATTGAAGGGCCGCATTACGTGCTGAAGCGTGACAAAAAAGCCTGCATCGCTGAAGCCGAAAAGCTACTGGACCGCGTCGGCTTGCTGAACCGCAAGGATTTTTATCCGGCGCAGCTCTCCGGCGGGCAGCAGCAGCGAGTCGCCATTGCCCGCGCGCTGGCCATGGATCCGGAAGTGATGCTATTTGATGAACCGACCTCGGCGCTCGATCCGGAGCTGGTCGGGGAAGTCCTGAAAGTCATGCGCAGCCTGGCGGAGGAGGGACGCACCATGCTGGTGGTAACCCATGAGATGGGATTTGCACGCAACGTCTCTAACCGGGTGGTGTTTATGCATCAGGGCACCATCGATTGTCAGGGCACGCCGCAGGAAATGTTCGGCGAACAAGGCT
Source organism: Pantoea brenneri (assembly GCA_002095305.1). Taxonomy (GTDB): domain Bacteria; phylum Pseudomonadota; class Gammaproteobacteria; order Enterobacterales; family Enterobacteriaceae; genus Pantoea; species Pantoea brenneri. The sequence continues at coordinate 73,580 of MIEI01000013.1, read as the reverse complement.
CGGCGCGGTTTAAACAGTTTATTTCCAGTCATCATCAGGTGGAGCCGGTGCTATGAGTCAGACCCTTGTCTGGGGCGATACGCCGTTACAGTGGCGGGATGTGGTTAAGGTGGCGCGGCAGGGCACCACGCTAGCGCTGAGCGACAGTGCCTGGCAGCGCATTGCGCAGGGCCGGGAAATCGTCGGCAATATCGTGGCGGCAGGTCAGGTGGCCTACGGCATTAATACCGGCCTGGGGGCGCTGTGCAACATCACGTTGTCGGACGATGAACTGAGCCAGCTGTCGCGCAACACTTTACTCAGTCACGCCTGTGGTGTCGGGCCATCGCTTGGCAAACCGGAAGTCCGCGCCATTCTGTGCGCCGCGATCGCCAACTACAGCCATGGCAAATCGGGCGTGTCGGTGGTGCTGGTGGAGCGGCTGCTGGCGCTGCTCAATTTGCAGATTACGCCTCAGGTGCCGTCGCAGGGGTCGGTGGGCTATCTGACTCACATGGCACACATCAGCCTGGCGCTGATGGGTGTGGGTGAGGTGGAGTGGGAAGGGCATCTGATGCCGGCGCAGCAGGCGCTGGAACGCAATGGACTGGCCCCTTTCCGGCCAGGTGCAAAAGAGGGGCTGAGCCTGGTCAACGGCACGCCGTGCATGACCGGTCTGGCCTGTCTGGCGCTCGACGATGCAGAACGTCTGCTGGACTGGGCGGATATCACCGGGGCGATGAGTTTCGAGGCGTTACGCGGTCAGCTGGCGGCGTTTGATCCTGAGGTGCTGGCGCTGAAAGCCAGTCCCGGTATTCAGCGCAGCGGCGAACGTTTACGCCGATTGTTAATGGACAGTGCGGTTTTAAACGAGAGTCAGGGCATTCGTACCCAGGACGCGCTCAGTCTGCGCGCGATGCCGCAGGTCCACGGTGCCTGTCGCGATCAGTTCGATCACGCGCAGCGTCAGGTGGAGACTGAACTGAATGCCTGCACCGACAATCCGCTGGTGCTCGGCACACCGCAGGCGTGGCGGGTCATTTCGCAGGCCAATCCGCACGGTGAATCGGTGGCAATGGCCTGTGACGTACTGGCGATTGCGCTGGCGGAGCTGGGCAGTATTGCTGAGCGGCGGCTCGATCGGCTGGTGAATCCGCTGGTGAGTGGCCTGCCGCCGTTTCTGGTGGCACAGCCGGGCGTTAATTCGGGCATGATGATTGCGCAGTATGTCGCCGCATCACTCTGTGCTGAAAACCGGCAGCTGGCACAACCGGCGGTGCTGGACAACTACGTCACCTCCGGATTGCAGGAAGATCATCTGAGCCTTGGCACCGGCTCGGCATTGAAACTGCTGAAGCTGGTGAGTAATGTTGATCACATTATCGCTATCGAATATCTGCTGGCCGCGCAGGCGCTGGAATTTCACGGCGAGGCGCGATTGGCCAGTGGCACCTTACATGCCTGGCGACGACTGCGGCAGAGCGTGGCAAGCTGGCAGCAGGACCGCTGGCTGGCACCGGACATCGCCCGGGCGGTGAGCGAAATCAAAGCGCATCCGGTCGATGCGCTGTGATCATCAGCCGCGGCGCGCGTCCGGACGGACTAAATCAAAGCGCTGCGCTTCACTGATGCCATAGTAGGCGCTGGGCCCACCGGCGCGCAGAATCGGCTCGGCTTTGGCGGTCTGATAAATGCCCGCTTCCAGCAGGTTTTCACTGATGTGGATCGCCACCGCTTCGCCGAGCACCAGCCAGCTCTCAATCGGCTTTCCCTGCGCATCCTGTAACTGGATCAGCTGGGTCAGCCGGCATTCGAAGTTAACCGGGCTTTCGCCGACCAGGCTGGCTTTGACCTGCGATGCCGGTAACGGCGTCAGTCCGGCATAGGCAAACTCATCCTGATCGGCTGACAGCGACGCTGAGCTTTCATTCATCGCTTCAGCCAGTGGCCGGGTCGCCAGGTTCCAGACAAACTCTTTGGTATCCGCAATGTTCTGCACGCTGTCCTTCCAGCCGCTGCTGGCGAAACCGATGATCGGCGGATGGTAGTTGAAGCAGTTAAAAAAACTGTAGGGCGCCAGATTGCGCTGGCCGCTGGCGCTGATCGAACTGATCCAGCCAATCGGACGCGGGCCGATGATGGCGTTCAGGGGATCGTGCGGCAGACCGTGGCCGGCACGCGGTTGATAGGAATAGCGTTTATGCGTCATAACCTCTCCGGTGGGGATTTTATCCATCTTAGCCCGACAGCATCGTCTGGCGGCAGCCGAATCGGGTAAGCGGATTGTGCGGGTTTATTTTCCGTCGCTCACAGCGTATTGTACGCGCGCCTGAATAATTGAGAGAACGTATGAAAAAGTCAGCCAGCTCGTCGCCTTTCCACGCCCGCAATCGCCATCAGGGCGAATATGATTTTGCCGCGTTAACCGCTGCGCATCCGCCGCTGGCGGCCAAAGTGCGGCCTAACGGTTATGGCGTCGATTCAATCGACTTTGCGGACCCGGATGCGGTGATGTTGCTCAATCAGGCGCTGATTAAGCTGTTTTACGGCATCGACTGGCAGCTGGCGCCGGGATCGCTCTGTCCACCCGTGCCGGGACGGGCGGATTACCTGCACTACCTGGCCGATCTGCTGGCGCTGGATAACCACGGGGCGATTCCGACCGTCGACGTGCTGGATATTGGCTGTGGCGCAAACTGCATCTATCCCCTGATCGGCGCAGCAGAATATGGCTGGCGCTTCACCGGCACCGAAATTGATGAGGCGGCGATCAAAGCGGCTAACCGGATTGTCGCGGCTAATCCTGGCCTGGCACGCCAGATCCGCCTGCGTCGTCAGAAAAACAGCGATGCGGTGCTGGCCGGCGTGGTCAGCAAAAACGAATTTTTCCACGCGGTGATGTGTAATCCGCCGTTCCACGCCTCGGCAGAGGAAGCGGCGGCCGGATCGCAGCGTAAAGTGCGCAATCTCGGACTCGATAAAGCTGCGCCGCTTAACTTCGGCGGTCAGCATAACGAACTCTGGTGCGTTGGCGGCGAAAAGGCGTTTGTCGGTAAGATGATCGGCGAAAGCGTGGCGCTGGGCCGTCAGGTGGTGTGGTTCACCTCGCTGGTGTCGCGTAAAGAGAATCTGGCCACGCTGGAAAAGCAGTTGCGGGCGCTTGATGTTGCTGAGGTCCGGGTGGTGAATATGGCGCAGGGCCAGAAACAGAGCCGTTTCCTGGCGTGGAGTTTTATGCCTGCCGCGCAGCGCAGCAAAGTGTTAAGCCGTTAACCCGCAGGGCGGGCCGGATGGCCCGCGCTGAACTTATGGCGGTGACGGCAACGCCGGTAACGCGGCGGCCCCGGCAACATCACCGGCGGTTTGCATCACCTGCACCGTGTGATGCGGCGCTTTAATTCCGGCGGCGTCAAAGTGCTTCTTCACTTTATCATCCAGCGCAAAACGCACCGTCCACTGTTTGAGCGGCTGAGTGGTAAACGAGACGCGTACCGTAAACGCCTGGTTGGTCAGTCCCACCAGACCGGCAAAGCCCGGCTCACCAATCACCATGCCGCGAATGTCCGGATTCTCCAGTAATTCTTTCACTGCTGCCTGCAACGCCTGATTAGCGCGTTCGCTATCCTCATTGCGATCCACATCATAGTTAGCGACAAACGAACCGATGCCGCGCACAAAGTTGGCAAAAGTGGTAATCGATGACCACGGAATGATGTGATAAGCACCGGTATCCTGGCGCACGCCGACCGAGCGAATCGACATCCGCTCTACCGTGCCGGTAATCGCGCCGATGGTCACCAGATCGCCGGTATTCATGCCGTTTTCGAACTGGATAAAGATACCGGTAATAATATCTTTCACCAGCGTCTGTGAACCGAAAGAGACTGCCAGCCCCAGCGCACCGGCGCCAGCCAGCAGCGGCGCAATGTTCACCCCAATCTCAGAAAGCAGGATCATAATGGTGATGGTGCTGATCACCACCGCCAGCGCGTTGCGGAACAGGGTCAGCAGGGTGCGGGTACGGGCACTGGGCATCGGACGGCCATGTGAATCCGAAGCCAGCCGACTTTCAATCAGGCTGGCCAGCACGGTCCAGCCAACGGCCGACAGCAGCACAATCATTACGATGCGGATCAGCACATCCACCATTTTTTCCCCGGCCCCGACCGTCAGCCAGTGCCACAAATCAAACAGGTTCCAGGCGTTAAGCAGCAGCAGCAGGGTGGCGAACACCGTCAGCACGCGCGCCAGCTTGAGCAATGCTTTGACCCAGTCGTTGACGCGCTTTTGCAGTTCCGGGTAGTTACGCCGTAAATCGGGCGACAGGATGATGGTTTTGCTAATCCAGCGGGTCAGTATTCCGGAGACAAAGGCGGCGATACCGATGATCGCCAGGCTTCGTACCGTGGCGGACATCATAAATTTCAGGCTGTCGCCGGGATTAAAAATCGAGAACAGGAACAGCGCAATAAAATAGGCGCTGGCCAGCCAGTGCCAGATCACGGCGAAGGCGCGGATAAACAGCGCGAAGAACGCCATGCTGCGGTCGGCCAGCCCGATCAGCGCGTTATGGATGCTGCGCTTGTTGGTGAAGATCAGATACAGCGCCCAGCTGGTCATGATCGCCATGATGATGATGTTGACCAGTGCGGCAATCTGCACGTTGACCTGATTACTGACAATCGGTACCACCACCAGCAGGCCGTAGCCCATCACCCCGCTCAGCCAGCTCAGCCGGGTATTCCAGTACGCAGCGCGGCTGTCGGTAAGATGGAAAAAGCGCAGTGCCGGGAAGTGCGGACAGAAAATCAGGCGCAGCAGTGCTTTAAAAAACTCAATCAGGGCGAAGGCGTTGAGGAACAGCCCTTGCTGATAGGCGATGGTGCGGTTGTCGCTGTGAAAGTTGTCGCTGATGATCTGACCGACAAACAGCGCCAGCGCCAGCAGCAGCAGGTCGATAATAAATGCACCGCCGATGGCGGCGGGCAGCTGCAGCCAGTTACGGTGATCGCGGTTTTTATGCCGTCCCCAGACGCCCAGCCGGCGATAGATCGGATAGACCAGGCGGCGCAGCAGCCAGTAGAAGGCGAACATCGCCAGCGCCAGGCCCGCAAAATGGTTTAGCGCGTTGATAAAGGTGGTGGGATTAAAGGTCTTATGAGGCGCTTTGACAATATTGTCATGCAGCCGCACGAACTGCGAGGCGACCACGCCGCCGTACTCGCGGGTAACCTCGGTCAGCCCCTGCAACACCGTTTTATCTTCCTGCTCCGCAACGGGCGGCAGCAACTCCGGCGCAGCGCTGGCAGACGGCGAGGTCGAGACGTGACGCAACTGCTCAATCAGCGCCTGCCGTGACTGTTCATTCTCAAGGATATTGGCCAGTGCGGCGTATGCCGCTTTTTGCTGGTCGGGATCGGGCTGGCTGGATTGATCGCCTGACCCTTTGCTGGTTTGCTGCGCGGCAACTGCCGCCTGCGGTAAAGTGACCGCCGGAGCCTGTGGTGCCAGGCTAAATAACATCAGGAACAGCAGGATCCAGCGCCACACAACGGGGCGGGGTGGGCAGGCTGACGACATGGCTCTCTCCTTAGCTACGCGCGTGCTTCACAAGAGGGAAAGTATAGTCAGGCGATTGATATTAAAGTGGTTAATGAGGATTAATCTGCCGCGGCGACGGCGCGGGACAGGCAGGAAAAGCGGGCCGGCAGGGCGGCCCGCCCGTCATCAGGAGACGTGCTGCAGGAATTCGCGCAGACGATCGCTGGGCGGATTGCTGATCAGGCTGTCGGGATCGCCATCTTCCGCGATACGACCCTTGTCGATGAAGATCAGACGCGATGCTACCTTCTGCGCGAAGCCCACTTCGTGGGTCACGATCACCATCGTCATGCCTTCTTCTGCCAGATCCTGCATCACTTTCAGCACTTCATGACGCAGCTCCGGGTCCAGCGCCGAGGTAGGCTCATCGAACAGCATCATTTTGGGTTTCACCGCCAGCGCCCGGGCAATCGCTACCCGCTGCTGCTGACCGCCGGAAAGCTCAGACGGGAAGTGGTGCGCGCGCTCAGCCAGCCCCACTTTGCCCAGCAGCTCTTTCGCCAGCTGGCGGGCCGCCTCTTTGCTGGCGCCACGCACCCGGATCGGACCAAAAGCCACATTATCCAGCGCGCTCATCTGTGGAAACAGGTGAAACTGCTGGAAGACCATGCCCGCTTCCTGACGGATCAGGCGATCATCTACTTTCGGATCGTTGACCCGCAGACCGTCGACGATCAGCTCGCCGCTGGTGATCTCTTCCAGCTTGTTAATGCAGCGCAGCAGAGTCGATTTGCCCGAGCCGGACGGCCCGATAATCACCACCACTTCACCCCGGTTAATCTTCAGGTCAATATTATGCAGCACCTGGGTCTGGCCAAAATGCTTCGAAACATCTTTAAATTCAATCACAGGATTTTCACCCTTTTCTCAACACGGCGCAGCACAAAGCTCAACACCAGCGTAATCACCAGATAGATGATCGCGACGGCGCTCCAGATCTCCAGAGCGCGGAAGTTACCGGCGATAATCTCCTGACCCTGACGCGTCAGTTCAGCGACACCGATAACAATAAACAGCGAAGTATCTTTGATGCTGACAATCCACTGGTTACCCAGCGGTGGCAACATGCGGCGCAGCGCCAGCGGCATAATCACATAGCGCAGCGTTTCGCGGCTCGACAGACCGAGCGCCAGCCCCGCTTCGCGGAAGCCTTTGTTGATCGACAGCACCGCACCACGGGTAATTTCCGCAATGTAGGCGCCGGAGTTAATCATAATGGTCACCACCGCCGCGCTGAACGGATCGATACGCAGGTCAGGGAAGGCCATCGGCAGGGCGAAATAGATAAACATCACCTGCACCACAATCGGGGTGCCGCGGATAATTTCAATAAACACCAGCGCGATGTTGTTGGTGATCCAGCCGCCGTAAGCGCGGGCGAAACCGGCCACCAAGCCGATAATTAACCCGCCAACCAGGCCGATGATTGAGATGATTAAGGTCATCTTTGCGCCTTCAAGCAGCGCCGGCATGGCGGGCCAGATGACGCTCCAGTCAAACTCCATGGTGTGACTCCAGATATGTTGCGATGGAAAAAAGCAGGGAAAAAGTTTCCCTGCTGAAAAGTTAGTGCTGCTGCAAATTGTTATTTAGGTTCGGTACCGAACCATTTTTTATACAGCTGATTGTAGGTGCCGTTCTCTTTGATGGTTTTCAGCGCGCCGTTCACTTTTTCACGCAAATCGTCGCTGCCTTTCGGGAAGGCGATACCGTACTGCTGCGCTTCAATTGATTCGCCTACCGCTTTGAAGCGGCCTTTACCGGCGGTATTGATGAAGTAGAGAATGTTTGGCGTATCATGCAGTACCGCGTCAGCGCGATTGGTACCGAGTTCCATGTAGGCGTTGTCGATGTTCGGGAACTGACGCAGATCTTTGGTTTTGATGTTGGCTTTAGCGTAATCAACCGAGCCGGTGCCGCTCTTCACGGCGACCACTTTACCGCTGAGATCGCTGATGCCTTTGATGTCGTTCTCATTGTTACGCACCATCACCAGCAGACCGCTTTTGTAATAGCCATCAGAAAACTCGATAGCCTTTTTACGCTCTTCGGTAATGGTGATCCCTGCCAGCGCCAGATCGACGTTGCGGGTCTGCAGTGCCGGGATAATACCGCTGAAATCCATTGGCTTGAGGGTGTAATCGAGTTTCAGTTGCTTAGCAATCGCATCCCACAGGTCAACGTCGAAGCCGACATATTTGTCGCCCTGTTTGAACTCAAAGGGAACGAAGGCGGTGTCAGTAGCGACCACCAGTTTCTTTTCTGCTGCGGTGGAAGAGAGGGAGAAGGCCAGCGCCAGCGCGGCCACAGAAACTTTTAACAGTGACTTCATCATTTTTCCTTATTACTACCAGGCGGCAGGGCCTGTGTTTGCGGCTTGTCATATGAAAGAATTATGCCAACTTTGCAAAATACACCAAATCAGTGGGTTAAATAACCCAGCTGACACGATTTTGCAGGAATATCTGCCTCTGCACTATTTTGGTGATCCAAATTGGTGCAGATTGCTGTTTTGGTGCAACCGGTAGTGTGCCTCAGTTGTAAAGGCTGTGAAGCGAAGGAGGGAAGAACTGTTAACAGGGTCATAAAATTGCGGTAACACAGACGTAAAAAAGGCGGGTCTCCCCGCCAGTTTTGTCTCATTGATAAATCAATGGCTGTTATTCAATGTTGGCTTCGATAAACCACAGGAATTTATCCAGGTCACGTGAAGCGGCAGTAAAGATGTCAGCAGTATCTTCATCTTTAACTTCTGAAATCGCTTTGCGGGTGTCGTTGGCAACGACGCTATAACGATCGGCCAGCGCTTTCAGGTGGTCCTGCACGCTGTGGATGTTAAGCGGGTAGCTTTTCAGGGGTGTTTTATCATTAACTACCTGCGCGGTACCCAGCGCAACACCGCCCAGCTGTACAACACGCTCAGCAATGGTGTCCTGATGATCGGTAATTGTGGTACGGAAGCCGTCCAGCATTTCGTGAACACCAATAAAGTTAGCGCCACGCATGTTCCAGTGGGCCTGCTTGGTGATCAAAGACAGATCAATAAATTCGACAACCAGACGGTTCAACACTTCAATGGTGGCTTTTTTCTCATTATCTGCCACATCGTTGCGGGTATAAATCAGGTCGGAAGATTTAGTTTTAACCAATTTAGCGGTACTCATCGTTTCAGTCCTCTCTTTGATGGTTGTCCTAATCAAGTACCGGATAAGTATAGCAGCGGTTTTCAGCTTTGCATTAACGGCTGTGTCGATGGCTGAAATAGTGCGTATCTTCAGCACAGGCCGCGCCAGGCGGGAAAGGTTAATGCCATGTTAAAATACAATGGATGGTTAAACTGTTTATAAATCAGACTGTTAAATGTTAATGTAAATAACAGATAAACGACTGTTTCAAAATACGAAAGACAGTCGCTTGATTTAGTTAAGAATAATTCTCACGTTGAGTATGATTGTTATTTAAGCGGCTGATCAAAATCCTGTTTATCGTTTATTTGGTCCCGCTGCTGTTAATTCCCACTTCGCTTAACTGACTCTTTTTTGGCTTCATGGTGAGGGTGGAACCGGCTGAGGCAGTGATGATCGCCAGTAGCGCCAGGCACTGCAGCGGCGTCAGGGTTTCGCCGAGAAACAGTATGCCGGAAAAAGCCGCCATCGCTGGCTCCAGGCTCATCAGCGTGCCGAAGATGCGTGCCGGTAAGCGCGTTAACGCGATCATCTCAAGCGAATAGGGGATAGCGCTGGAAAGCAACGCTACCAGCAGCGCCACCGGCAGCACGCTCCAGTGCCAGATGCCGCTTTCGGCAAACGTCAGGCCGAGCGGAACAAAAATAATCGATGCGATCAGCGAGCCAATCGCCACGGTGGCAGGACCGTGCTCTGCACCGGCGCGCTGGCCAGCCAGAATATAGATTGCCCAGCAGGCGCCTGCACCCACCGCCAGCGCGGCACCCAGCGGGTCAATCGATGCCATGCCAGCACCGAACGGCAGCAGGAAGCCTAATCCCACCACCGCCAGCAGCACCCAGACAAAATCGAGCAGGCGGCGCGATCCGAATAGCGCCAGCGCCAGCGGACCGGTAAACTCCAGTGCAACCGCTACCCCGAGCGGCACGGTACGAATCGCCAGATAGAACATAAAATTCATCGCACCAAGCGCCAGTCCATACATCAACAGCGGCATCCGCTGTTCGCGGCTGAAGCGTAAGCGCCATGGTTTGAAGATCAGGCAGAGAATCAGGGTGCCGAAGCCGAGACGCAGGGCAGTGATGCCGGTCGCGCCGACGCTCGGGAACAGTGTTTTGGCCAGAGAGGCACCACCCTGCAGCGATAACATCGCAATCAGCAGCACGGCGATCGGTAACAAGACGGGCGTAAGGCTTTTTTGAGCTGAAGAGGCAGACATCCTGTATACATTTCCTGGTCATAAGCGCGATGAGTCAGTCAGTGTAAAGGAAATGGCGAGCAAAAAAATGACAGAGTGGCGTTTAAATTTGCGTTAACTGCGCAAATTCTGGCCAGATTCAGGACCAATTTGGTAAAGAAACGTCAGGTTTTTTTAGGATTTTACTTAAAGACCGAAAACATGAAAAAAAAATTATTGCAGGAAGATGACGGTTTTTATAAGAAAAATGAATGACATAGGTTGTTGCATTAACTTCCTGTTACACCAAACATTCTGTTAGACAACAAAATGCGGGCAGAGTTTCTCGCTATTTTTTGTTATATTTTCAGCGTTGTCAGGAGAGAAGTATTTTCACATTTGAGGTGGTTATGAAAAAAATTGCATGTCTTTCAGCATTAGCCTGTGTACTGGCAGTATCTGCAGGTTCAGCAATGGCACAGAGCACCGTAACTGGTGGCTATGCTCAGAGCGATTACCAGGGCGTGGCTAACAAAGCTAACGGCTTCAACCTGAAATACCGCTATGAAGACGGTTCTAACCCACTGGGTTGGATCGGCTCATTCACCTACACCGAAAAAGATCGTACCGAAGATGGCTTTTACAACAAAGGTCAATACTACGGCATCACTGGTGGTCCTGCTTACCGTCTGAACGACTGGGCAAGCATCTACGGTGTTGTGGGTATCGGCTATGGTAAATTCCAGCAGAACGACACCGCTTCACGTGACAAATCTGATAGCAGCGACGTAGGTTTCTCATACGGCGCTGGTATGCAGTTCAACCCAATCGAAAACGTTGCACTGGACGTGGGCTACGAGCAGAGCCGCATCCGTAACGTTGACGTTGGCACCTGGATTGCTGGCGTAGGTTACAGCTTCTAAGTTTAGCTTAGACGACCTGCCAAAAAACGGCCCTTTATGGGCCGTTTTTTATTGCGCGCTTGCCAGACGGCTTCTGCAGAAGCGGGACACTCCACCCGTTTAACGCGGGCTTATGCTGACCAGCGAGCACAATGCCGCAGGCCGAATTGCGCCTGATCTGACGTGGCGTGTCAGGTTCTCAGCCAGGGAAAGTGGTAGGGGAACGTTGTCTGAAGGCAGTGACCGCTGAGGTAAAGAGAATCTGAAGCGAACGTTATCTGAACTGCATAACAGCTGAGGAGAACATTACCTGAAGGGTAGGTTGCCTGAGAAGAATATTATCTGAGCGAAACAGAGAAGTGGCCCTCCAGTGATTCACTGAAAGGCGCTGTAAACGGGCAGGTGAAGAATTATCCGCGCCAGATCAGATTCTGACAGCGACGATCTTCGGGCTTTTTGCCGAGTAGTTTTTCAATCAACATCAGACGCAGTGTGAATGGGGAACGCGTCAGCAGGCACAGCCAGGATTTCATCTCCGTGGTTGTTCTCTTTTCAGCCTGGAAGCATTTGCTGCAATCTAAACAGCATTTCAGGGTGCTCATAGAATCACCTCCCAATCAGTATCGACGTAAAAGTAAGCAGAGTCCGGCGACGTAACCCATAAACAACAACAGTAACAGATAGGGATCGATCATGATCTTGATCACCGGCTGCTTACATTATCAACAAATATAGCATTGGCTATATCATTTAGCCAAGGCTAATGACGAAAAATTTGAGCTTCTTTGCACCTGGTTTACAATGAGCGCAGCTACATCCGTACGGCAGTGACAGTACGGACATAATAAAGAGGAAGCTGAATGAGTCGTCGTGCCAAAAGCGTGGTTTCTGCCCCGCAAGGACCACTGAAAGATATTGAAGAGCATGTCGAAGGTTTTCGGCAGGTGCGCGAAGCGCATCGTCGTGAATTAATTGATGACTACGTTGAGTTAATCTCTGATTTGATTGGTGAATTTGGCGAAGCCCGTCAGGTTGATATGGCGGCGCGATTGGGCGTTTCCCAGCCAACGGTGGCAAAAATGCTGAAACGTCTCGGCAGCGCCGGACTGGTTGAGCAGGTGCCTTATCGCGGCGTATTTCTCACCAGCGAGGGCGAGAAGCTGGCTGAGGAGAGCCGTGCCCGTCATCATATTGTTGAAACTTTCCTGCTGGCGCTGGGGATCAGCCCGGAAACTGCCCGCCGTGACTCAGAAGGTATTGAGCATCACGTCAGTGATGAAACCCTGGCCGTGTTCCAGAAGTTCTGTGAAACCCGTTAACTCTTAAGGCGCAATGCCATCATGCCGCAGCTGTTTCGATCTTTTTTGCATGACTCGATTTTGCATTTACTCGTCGTTATTGGTGTGGTTCTGGCATTTCTGGCTGACTTTCGCTGGCCGGATCTGCCTGGTGCGGTGGACTGGCACACCATTATTACCCTCACCGGCTTGCTGATCCTGACTAAAGGTCTGGAAACCAGCGGTTATTTTGATGTGCTGGGCGGACGGCTGATCGCCCGCTTTCGCCATGAACGCGCGCTGGCGCTGTTTATGGTGCTGGCGGCGGCGCTGCTTTCAACCTTTCTGACTAATGATGTGGCGCTGTTCATTCTGGTGCCGCTGACCCTGACGTTGCGTAAGTTCTCGCGCTTACCGATTTCACGGCTGATTATCTTTGAAGCGCTGGCGGTTAACGCCGGATCGCTGCTGACGCCGGTCGGCAATCCACAAAACATTTTGTTATGGAGTCACGGCTCGCTCAGCGTGGCCGGCTTTATTGTGCAGATGCTGCCGCTGGCGGTCTGGCTGTTGCTCAGCCTGGTGCTGTTAACCTGGTTTAGCTTTTCGAAGCGCACTATTGAGAAACACGATAATCCGCACCAGCCGCAGTGGCAGAAGCCGCTGTTTGTAGTCAGCGTGCTGCTCTATCTGCTGTTTATCGCCGGGCTGGAGTGGCAGGTGACCGGCTGGGTGCTGCTGTTGATCATCGCCAGCTTCCTGCTGATGGCGCGCCCGGTGTTACTGCGCATCGACTGGAGTCTGCTGGCGGTGTTTATCGCTATGTTCATCGACGTCTGGCTGCTAACGCGCCTGCCGGTAATGCAGGCGCACTTTGATGCAATTGCCCAGCTCGGTCAGGGACAGCTCTACCTGCTGGCGATTGGATTGTCACAGGTGATCAGCAACGTGCCGGCCACGATTCTGCTGCTGCAAAAAGTCCCGCCGTCTGAGGTGCTCGCCTGGGCGGTGAATATCGGCGGCTTCGGCCTGTTGCCCGGCTCGCTCGCTAACCTGATCGCCTTGCGAATGGCGCAGGATCGTGCGGTCTGGTGGCGTTTCCATCTCTTCTCCCTGCCATTACTCGGCTGGTCAATGGCCAGCGGCTGGCTGTTGCTGCAGTTGCTCAAATAAGTCCACTTCATCCTGCTGCCAATCCCAGGTAGCAGGATGTGCGCCTTTCCTCAGGTTAGGTAAAGTTATGCTGGATTTTGTCAGTTTTCGATCTAAGGTTAACGAGACCTTTTATGCCCGGGAATTAGGGCCTTAGCCAGTGATGGGAACTATGAGCGAGAACAACCAACGCGATCCACACCAGCAGGACGCAGAAAATGCGCCGGATAAGAACAGTCAGTCTGATGATAACCAGGATAACGATCAGCAGCCTGAACGCAAACGCCCCGGCAAGAAACCGTTGATAATTCTGGCAATTGTGGTAGTGGTGATGCTGATTGTCGGTTTCTGGTTCTGGTTCTCAACCCGTAACCAGGAGACCACCGATGACGCCTTTACCGAAGGCGATGCGGTGACCATCGCACCGAAGGCATCCGGTTATGTGGTTAAGCTGTTGGTTAAAGATAACCAGCGGGTGAAGAAGGGCGATCTGCTGGTCGAAATTGATCCCAGCGATAATCAGGCGCAGCGCGATCAGGCCAAAGCCCAACTCGGCCTGGCGGTCGCTCAGTTGCACCAGGCGCAGGCGCAACTGGCGCTGTCGCGGGTACAGTATCCGGCCCAGCGCGATCAGGCGTTAGCCGATCAGGCCAAAGCGGAAGCGAATCTGCTTAACGCGCAGGCGGATTACCGTCGCCAGCGCGGCGTCGATCCACGCGCCACCAGCCAGCGCAATATTGACACCGCGGCGGCACAGTTACGTTCTGCTCAGGCCCAGTTGCAGAGCGCGAAAGCGCAGGTGGAAGTAGCGTCGCAGGTGCAGTTACAGATTCGCCAGCAGGAAACCAACGTTGAAGCGCGTCAGCAACAGGTTGAACAGGCCAGAGCGCAGCTCAACACCGCCGATCTTAATCTCTCCTACACCCAGGTGCGCGCTCCGTACGACGGCTTTGTTACCAAGCGTAATGTGCAGCTCGGCACGCTGGTACAGGCAGGATCTTCGCTGTTCTCGCTGGTGTCGCCGGATATCTGGATTACCGCCAACTTCAAAGAGTCGCAGCTTGAGCGCATGAACCCAGGCGACAAAGTGGCGATCACCGTTGATGCCTGGCCGGATATGAAGCTGGAAGGGCACGTCGACAGTATTCAGATGGGCTCCGGTTCACGCTTCTCCACTTTCCCATCAGAAAATGCCACCGGTAACTACGTCAAAATCGTGCAGCGCGTACCGGTCAAGATCGTGATTGATAAAGGTCTGGACCCGAATCATCCGCTGCCGCTCGGCCTGTCGGTTGAACCGAAGGTGACGGTGGAATGAGTGCCCCGCAGAGCTGGAAACCGGCCAGCAATCCGTGGCTGGTAGCGGTCACGGTCACCCTGGCGGTGTTCATGGAGATCCTCGACACCACGATTGTTAACGTGGCGCTGCCGCATATCGCCGGTTCGCTCTCTTCCAGCTATGACGAGTCAACCTGGGTGCTGACCTCGTATCTGGTGGCAAACGGCATTGTGCTGCCGATCTCCGCCTTCTTCAGCCGACTGTTTGGCCGTAAGCAGTTTTTCCTGATCTGCATTGTGATGTTCACCATCTGCTCTTTCCTGTGTGGCATCGCCACTGAGCTGTGGCAAATTATTCTGTTCCGCGTCCTGCAGGGCTTTTTTGGTGGCGGCTTGCAGCCGGTGCAGCAGTCGGTGCTGCTGGACTATTTTAAGGCGGAAGATCGCGGCAAGGCGTTTGGTCTCTCCTCCATCGCCATCATCGTGGCACCGGTTATCGGGCCAACGCTGGGCGGCTGGATCACCGATAATTACAGCTGGCGCTGGGTGTTCTTTATAAACATTCCGGTCGGCGTGCTCACCGTACTGGCGATCTATCAGTTGCTGGAAGATCCGCCGTGGGAGCGCAAATGGGCCAAGGGCAAACTGAAGATCGATTACATCGGTATCAGCTTAATTACCCTCGGACTCGGCTGTCTGCAGGTGATGCTGGATCGCGGTGAAGACGAAGACTGGTTTGCCTCGCACTTTATTGTGCTGTTCGCCATTCTGGCAGTGATCGGTATTGTCGGGGCGGTCTACTGGCTGATGTATGCCCGCAAGCCGGTGGTCGATATTCTGGTGATGAAAGACCGAAACTTCTGGGTGGCCGGGCTGCTGATGGCCGGGATGGCAATGATCCTGTACGGCAGCTCCGTGGTTCTGCCGCAGCTGGCGCAGCAGGATCTGGGCTATACCGCCACCTGGTCCGGTCTGGTGCTGTCACCCGGGGCGGTGCTGATCGTGCTGACTATCCCGCTGGTGCTGAAACTGATGCCGATTGTGCAGACGCGCTACATCATTGCGTTTGGTTTCAGCTGTCTGGCGGTCGCGTTCCTCTACTCTTCGACCCTGACACCCGATGTTGATTTCACCACGCTGGTGTTGATGCGCAGCGCGCAGTCTATCGGGCTCGGTTTCCTGTTCGTGCCGCTCACCACTATCGCGTTCGTCACTATTCCGCAGCGGCTCAATGCTGACGCCTCGGCGCTGTTTACCATGTTCCGAAACGTCGCCGGTTCGATTGGTATTTCATTGTCGACCGCCGCCATCACCGAACGTGAGCAGGTGCGCTCGGCGCATATGGTGCATAACATGACGCCGCTCAACGAGCCGTTCAACATCACCGTTCAGCACTGGGCGCAGGCAATTCGCGACTTTACCTCAGCGGTAGGCGATCCCATCACCCTGGCAAGCGGTCAGCTCTATCAGGAGATGATCGCCCAGTCGCGCATTCTCGCTTACATCGACGTCTTCTCAGGCCTGAGTATTGTCGCCCTGATTTTGATTCCATTTTGTTGGCTGCTGTCGCCGATTAAGAGCGAAGGCAGTGCAGGAGCACACTGACATGAAGGTTATTTCTTCTCGCGGCCTGAAACCGTTGAGCCTGTTTACGCTGGCACTTTCGCTGGCCGGCTGCGCCGTCGGGCCAGATTACCAGGCACCGAAGCCGGCGGTGCCCGGCAGCTACAACAGCCTGGATTCGCAGGAAGCGTCTAAGCCGCAGAGTGCGGCGATCAACTCCCGCTGGTGGCGCAGCTTCAACGATCCGCAACTCGACAGCCTGATCGCCCGAGCAATTGAAGGCAACCTGACGCTGCAACAGGCGGTGCTGCGCATTGCCGGCGCGCGTGAGCAACTGAGCCAGGCGCAGGGCGGCCTGTTTCCCAGCCTCAACGGTTCGGCCAAAGTCAACCGCCAGCAGCTCGGGCTGGAAGGCTTGCTGAAAGCCAATGGCGCGACCGATCAGCTCGACAGCAATGTCGCCAGCCAGCTCAATGGGCTGACCCAGCCGGTCACGCTCTATCAGGCAGTTTCGATGCCAGTTGGGAACTCGACCTGTGGGGCAAAGTGCGCCGTCAGGTTGAGTCCGCCAATGCCCAGCAGCAGGCGGCGATTGAGCAGCGCAACGATGCGCTGGTGTCGCTGGAAGCGGAAGTGGCGCGTGCCTGGCTGCAACTGCGTGGCGCGCAAAGTACTATCCAGACGCTGCAGCAGCAGATTGATGTGGCGCAGCAGACTACCGAACTGACCCAGAGCCAGCAGCGTAACGGACTGGCACCGTTGACCGATGTGGAAAATGCCCGCGCCCAGCTCAGTAGCCTGCAGGCGCAGCTGCCGCAGTATCAGTCGCAGGCACATCAGGCGATGAATGGCTTAGCGGTGCTGCTGGGCAAAACGCCAGGCTCGCTGGATGCTGAACTGAGTGCGCCGAAAGCACTCCCGCCGCTGCCGCAGTTTGTCCCGGTGGGGATCCCTTCTACGCTGGCGCGACGTCGTCCTGATATCCGTCAGGCGGAAGCGACGCTGCATGCACAGACGGCGGAGATTGGCGTTTCCGTCGCGCAGCTGTTCCCCAGCCTGTCACTGACCGGCCAGCTTGGCGTGCGAAACACCGACGTCAGCTATCTCGATAACTGGAGCAGTCACTTCTACAGCTACGGCCCGTCATTATCGATTCCAATTTTCCAGGGCGGACGGCTGGTGTCGAGCGTCAAACTGGCGCGGGCGCAGCAGGCCAGTGCTGCACTCGACTATCGTCAGACGGTACTGACCGCCTTACAGGACGTGGAGAATGCGCTGGTCAGCTACCGCGCCGATCAGCAGCGGGTCACCGCGCTGGACCAGACCACCGGTTCGTTGCAGCGCGCCTTCGATCTGGCCAGCGATAGCTACCGTCAGGGACTCTCAACCTTCCTTGAGGTGCTGGATGCACAGCGTCAGCTGGCGCAGGCTGAAGAGCAGGCTACTCAGGCGCGGATGCAGAGCGCGCTGGATTTAGTCGCGCTGTATAAAGCGCTGGGCGGCGGCTGGGAAACCTATCAAAACGTCGAACTGCCGCAGTATTCGGTATTTGGTCCGGCGACAGAGGTGAATTAACCTTCAGGCGGTGGCAGAGACCCGGCTGCCATCGCCGCAATTTTTTACACCGGCAACACCGACCCTGCCAGTCACTGTTCCTCCCCCACATTGCGCGTTTCTTGCTCTGATAACTCATTGAATCGTCACCGTTCACTGCATTTTTACCGGCCGCGCGTCAGCGGGAATAAACCAGGCTTAATATCAGGGTTATTATTCAGCTAAGGCCGGGCACCGCGCCGGCTATTATTTACCTGAACAGGATAAATAGCGTTAGCAACGCCCGGTTAGCCGCGCGGGGGTTTTCTGTTTTTATTCACAGCCAGGTTTATCGGCGTCGGGTATGCCATCTGCCGATGTGTCTGCTTAATAGGCCCGATACGTCGGTTAAATCGGTTAACCGGCCGCAGTCCGCCTGAGGTTTATCTGACGAACTGCGCCTGCACGGCGAAATTTTTAAACCATCCACAGGCATTAATAAAAATGCGCCAGCACGGTGAACCTTTTGCGCTATTACGGTGCGTCGCGGCGGGGGGCTTTTCGCGTTAATCTGTAAACTATTGTGACTGAGATCGAAATTTATCGCGCGTTTAATCTCGCCCTGGTATGCAGCGGACCCCAAATAAAAAACAGGGCGTCAGACTCTTTAAACCGGTGTTTTTGCCCGTCACAGCGGGCGAAGGATGCCTGTAATCGATTCCAGTGACGGAAGTAAGACGCCGTTCAGTGTTAATTCAGCGTTAATAAAACGTCAGGAATTAGCCGCTCAAATTCAGCCAGCGTTTTTGAAATAACATCTAAGAATTATCTGGAGCGTAAAAATAATTTATTTTTTTATTTGAATTAGGTAATCTTGTCGCTACAGTTTTATTAACCCCCTTAAACAAGGACATTGTGATGAGTGACGCATTTAAAGTTCTGAACAATATTCGCACATTACGTGCCCAGGCCCGTGAACTGCCACTGAGCGATCTTGAAGAGATCCTCGAAAAATTAAACGTTGTGGTCACCGAGCGCCGTGAAGAAGCGGAAGCGGAAGAGACGCAGAATCGCGAAAAAGAAGAAAAACTGTCGAAATATCGTGAAATGCTGCTGGCTGACGGCATCGATCCTAATGAATTATTAGGTGCGCTGGAAACCGGTAAAAAACGCGCTAAGCGTGCACCGCGTCCGGCTAAATATTCTTATACCGACGAAAACGGCGAGAAAAAATCCTGGACTGGCCAGGGCCGTACCCCGGCAGCGATTAAAAAAGCGCTGGATGCCGGTAAAAGCCTGGACAGCTTCCTGATCGATTGATCAACACAATCCTTGTAAGTGGGAGCCGGGGGGCCTTAATGGCCCTCCGGCTTTTTTATTTCTGTCGCGATATCAATCATCCCACCCGCAATCCGCGGCTTAGACTGGCGTGCGCTGCGTCACATCTGGCATAATAGCTGCCGTTTTTCTATCCACTCTCTTCACAAAGGTCAATGCCGTGTTAGTTAGCAGCAATATCACCATGCAGTTTGGCAGTAAGCCACTGTTCGAGAACATCTCCGTTAAATTTGGCGGCGGTAATCGTTACGGTTTAATCGGTGCGAACGGCAGCGGAAAATCCACCTTCATGAAGATTCTGGGTGGCGATCTGGTGCCTTCAGGCGGCAACGTCTCTTACGATCCCAATGAGCGTATCGGTAAGTTACGTCAGGATCAGTTCGCCTTTGAACAATATAGCGTGCTGGACACCGTGATTATGGGTCACCATGAATTATGGGAAGTTAAGCAGGAACGCGATCGTATTTATTCTTTGCCGGAAATGAGCGAAGAGGAAGGCTATAAAGTTGCCGACCTCGAAGCAGTTTACGGTGAAATGGACGGCTACAGCGCCGAATCCCGTGCCGGTGAGTTATTACTCGGCGTCGGTATTCCGGTTGAGCAACATTATGGCCCGATGAGTGAAATTGCTCCAGGCTTTAAATTGCGCGTCCTGCTGGCGCAGGCGCTGTTCTCTAATCCTGATATTTTGTTACTGGACGAACCGACCAACAACCTGGATATCGATACTATCCGCTGGCTGGAGCAGGTGCTGAACGAACGTGACAGCACCATGATTATCATTTCGCATGACCGTCACTTCCTTAATATGGTCTGCACCCACATGGCTGATTTGGATTATGGCGAGCTGCGGGTCTATTCCGGCAATTATGACGAATATATGACCGCAGCGACCCAGGCGCGTGAACGTCTGTTAGCCGATAATGCCAAGAAAAAAGCGCAGATTGCCGATCTGCAATCTTTTGTCAGCCGCTTTAGCGCCAACGCCTCTAAATCCCGTCAGGCAACCTCGCGCGCAAAACAGATGGATAAAATTAAACTGGATGAGGTAAAAGCCTCCAGCCGTCAGAACCCGTTTATCCGTTTTGAACAGGACAAGAAATTGTTCCGTAATGCGCTGGAAGTGGAAGGCTTAACCAAAGGCTTTGATAACGGTCCGCTGTTTAAGAATTTAAACCTGCTGCTGGAAGTGGGCGAAAAACTGGCGGTAATCGGTGCCAACGGTATTGGTAAATCGACCCTGCTTAAAACGCTGGTCAGCCAACTGAACCCCGATAGCGGCAGCGTTAAATGGTCAGAAAATGCACGCATCGGTTATTACGCTCAGGATCACGCCGAAGATTTCGCCAATGACCTGACGGTATTTGACTGGATGAGTCAGTGGAAACAGGCTGGCGACGATGAGCAGAGCGTGCGCAGTATTCTTGGCCGCCTGTTATTCTCGCAGGATGATATTAAGAAACCGGCCAAAGTGCTGTCCGGTGGTGAAAAAGGTCGCATGCTGTTCGGTAAGCTGATGATGGAAAAACCGAACATCCTGATTATGGATGAACCGACTAACCACCTCGACATGGAGTCGATTGAGTCACTTAATATGGCGCTGGAGATGTACGAAGGGACGCTGATTTTCGTTTCACACGACCGTGAATTCGTCAGCTCGCTGGCGACCCGGGTGATGGAAATCAAATCGGATCGGGTGGTGGACTTCACCGGCAACTACGAAGATTACCTGCGTAGTCAGGGCATCGTCTGATACCGGACGGGGTAGCGCAGGCTACCCCGTTTTTTCATCGGTGCTGCGCGCCACACACTTCGCACTGCGCGTCCTGCGCCACCTTCATGCTCCGGAACTCTGCGCTTAACGCATCGTACATCAGCAACCGGCTGGTGGCGGGCGTGCCGTAGTCCGCCAACAGCTTAATCGCCTCCATGGCCTGCATCGCACCTATCACGCCAACCAGCGGCGCCATTACGCCTGCCTCGACACAGCTCAGGGTTTGTTCGCCAAACAGCCGGCTGATGCAGCGATAGCAGGGCGTACCTGGCTGCCAGTTAAACACGCTGATCTGGCCTTCCATCCGAATCGCCGCGCCGGATACCAGCGGCACCCGTTGCTGACGACACAGCCGGTTAAGCTGCTCACGTGCTGCCACATTATCGGTACAGTCCAGCACCACCTGCTGCTGAGCGATGAGCGCCAGCAGCGCCGTATCGTCCAGCTGGCCGTGGATTGGCTGCAGCTGGCAGTGGGGATTGATCGCGGCCAGGCTTTGAGCGGCGGATTCAACTTTGGCACGGCCTATATCCGTATCATGATGCAGGATCTGCCGCTGCAGATTAGAGTGTGACACGCTGTCGAAATCGAGCAGCGTTAGCCTGCCGACCCCGGCCGATGCCAGATAAGGCGCGGCGGCACAGCCCAGTCCACCCAAACCGACAATCAGCGCCTGACTGGCTTTCAGCCGTTCCTGGCCGTCAAAATCGAAGCCTCGCAGCACGATCTGCCGGTTGTAGCGCAGCATCTCTTCATCGGTTAGCTCAGGCAGCATTTACCCCTCCAGCAGCGCATTAAACGGCTCTACCTCAACCCATTCGCCCGGCTCAACGTTGCCGCGATCGCGTTCCAGCACGATAAAGCAGTTAGCCTGCGCAAATGAGCTGAAGACGTGTGAGCCCTGCATGCCAGTGGTCTGCACTTCCAGTTCGCCCTCAGCATTCTGTTGCAGCACCCCACGCTGAAAATCGAGCCGGCCCGGCGTTTTTTTCAGACGCGACGCGCTACGCACCTTCTGACGCGGTGGCAGCACCGCTTTCTTCTGCCCGGTTAAAGCGGCGAGCAGCGGTTGTACCAGTTGATAAAAAGTGACCGCAGCGGAAACCGGATTGCCCGGCAGCCCACAGAACCAGCTACTGGCGAGTCGACCAAAGGCAAACGGCTTACCAGGTTTGATCGCCAGCTTCCAGAAACTGATGGCGCCGAGCTGCTCCAGCATGCTTTTGGTGAAATCGGCTTCGCCGACCGACACGCCGCCGGTACTGATGACCACGTCAGCCTGACGATCGGCTTCCTCAAACGCTGCACGCAGCGCCGCAGGATCGTCCTTAATAATGCCGAGGTCGATCACTTCACAGCCCAGTTTGTGCAGCATCAGCGACACCGCGAAGCGGTTAGTATCGTAAATTTGTCCGGCCGCCAGCGGCTGACCAACCGGCTGCAACTCATCACCGGTAGAGAAGATCGCCACCCGCAGTTTGCGCACGATCTCAACCTGCGCAATACCGAGTGAAGCCAGCAGCGGCAGTTCAGCCGCGCCGAGCCGCACACCGGCTTCAAGCACCACGTGGCCGGGCTGGATGTCGTCACCGGTCAGGCGAATATTTTGTCCGGCGCGCACCGGCGCGGTAATCACAATCGCATCGCCACGGGTTTCGGTCTGCTCCTGCATCACCACCGCTTCACAGCCTGGCGGCAGCGGGGCGCCGGTCATGATCCGCACCACGCTGCCCAGCGGCCATTCGCCGCTGAACGGCGCGCCGGCAAACGCTTTACCGGCAACTGGCAGTGGCTCACCGCGGCTGACGTCCGCCAGCCGCACCGCGTACCCGTCCATCGCTGAATTATCAAACGGCGGTACCGCAATCGGTGAGGTGACGGCCACGGCAGTGATCCGCCCGGCCGCTTCGGTCAAAGGGACGCTCAGCGTGTCAGTGATCGGCGTCAGCTGCGCCAGCATTTTTTGTTGTGCCTCCTCAAGGGAGATCAATCCTGCAGTAAAGCTTTCCATGGTTATTCCAGTTGGGTTATCTCAGATGCTGCTTATTATGGTGGGATTTGTCCGCTGAGTCACATCGGTATCCGCGCTCTGCTCTCTGCCAGGCACGCGCCTGCCACTAAAGTGAAATATGGCCGGGTGAAAAGGTTATAACCATCGGAACAGTTTCTTCTTTACAACACTTAGCAGGCTTTCTATAGTCAAAAATTACCGAAAATGGATGAAAACCATTCTAAATCAGTGTATTTCGTGCTGATGCAACCACAGGGCAGAGCGTTATGGGCAAAGCAGTTATCGCCATTCATGGGGGAGCGGGCGCAATTACGCGCTCAGCGATGAGCGCCGAAAAGGAGCAGCACTATCGCCAGGCCCTGCTGGATATTGTGACGCACGGTCAGCAGATGCTGGCTGAGGGTGCCAGCGCACTCGACGCGGTAACAGAAGCGGTACGCCAGCTGGAAGAGTGTCCGCTGTTCAACGCCGGCAAAGGCGCGGTGTTTACCCATCAGGGCACCCATGAGCTGGACGCCTGCGTGATGGATGGCCGCACGCTGGATGTCGGGGCCGTGGCGGGCGTCAGTCGGGTACGCAATCCGGTGCTGGCGGCGCGCGCGGTACTGGAACAGAGTCCGCATGTGCTGTTTATCGGCGAAGGTGCTGAGCAGTTCGCCGAGGCGCAGGGCCTGCAGCCGGTGGCGGCAGATTACTTCTCGACGCCAGAACGCTGGGAGCAGTTGCAGCGCGCACTAAACAGCGACGAAACGGTGCTGGATCACGATGGCGCTGCCGGCGATGGCGATCCGCTCGACCCGGACCGCAAATTTGGCACGGTGGGTGCCGTGGCGCTCGATCTTAATGGCAATCTGGCTGCGGCGACCTCGACCGGCGGCATGACCAATAAACAGACCGGACGGGTCGGTGATTCCCCGCTGCCGGGCGCGGGCTGCTACGCCAGCAACGATAGCGTGGCGGTCTCCTGTACCGGCACCGGCGAAGTTTTTATCCGTACTCTGGCCGCCTACGACGTGGCGGCGCAGATGCGTTACGCCGGCCGCACGCTTCAGCAGGCCAGCGTCAATGTGATTCACGATAGCGTGCTGGAGCTGGGCGGCAGCGGCGGCCTGATTGCGGTCGATCGCGAAGGTAACGTGGCGCTGCCGTTCAATAGCGAAGGAATGTACCGGGCGGTGGCACGGGTCGGCGAGGCGGCCGATGTGGCCATCTACCGTGACAGTTAAGGAGCAGGCATGAGCGATCGGCAGGCGTTACCCTCACTGGCGCCCGACCAGGTGCTGGCGGTACGCGATCTCAGTGTGCATTTTCAGCATCAGGGCACGGTGACCGAGGCGGTACGCCATCTCTCCCTCGATCTGTTTCGCGGCGAAACCTGGCGCTGGTGGGCGAGTCAGGCTCCGGTAAGTCTGTCACCTCGCTGGCGCTGATGCGGCTGATTGAGCAAAACGGCGCAACGGTTCGCGGTGAGGTACAGTTGCGCCGCCGCAACGGTGAGGTGCTGGATATCATGCGCGCCCCGGCCGGTCAGATGCGGCGGGTACGCGGCGCGGATATGGCGATGATTTTTCAGGAGCCGATGACCTCGCTCAATCCGGTGTTTACCGTTGGTGAACAGATCGCCGAATCGATTCGCTTGCATCAGGCAAAAGCCACGCCCAGGCGCTGGCAGAAGCACGCCATATGCTGGACCTGGTGCGTATTCCGGATGCACAAAATGTTTTGTCCCGCTTTCCGCATCAGCTCTCCGGCGGGATGCGTCAGCGAGTGATGATCGCCATGGCGCTCTGCTGTAAACCGGCGTTACTGATTGCCGATGAGCCTACCACCGCGCTCGACGTCACCATTCAGGCCCAGATCCTGCAACTGATCCGCGTACTGCAAAAAGAGATGCAGATGGGCGTCATCTTTATCACCCACGATATGGGCGTGGTAGCGGAAATGGCGGATCGGGTGCAGGTGATGTATCGCGGCGAAGTGGTGGAAAATGCGCCGGCAGCCCAGCTGTTTAGCGCGCCCCGCCAGCCTTACACCCAGGCGTTACTGGCGGCGGTCCCTAAGCTCGGCTCGATGCACGGTCAGCCACTGCCCGCTAAGTTCCCGCTGCTGCACGGCGGGGAAGAGCAGCAGACGCCGCAGGATACCGTGCGCCGTGACCAGCCGCCGATTCTGCAGGTCCGCGATCTGGTGACGCGGTTTGATATTCGCGGTGGGCTGTTTAACCGGGTGAAAAGCCGGGTGCACGCAGTCGAAAAAGTCAGTTTCGATCTCTATGCCGGTGAGACGCTGGCGCTGGTCGGCGAGTCCGGTTGCGGTAAGTCGACCACCGGCCGTTCACTGCTCAGGCTGGTGGCCAGCCAGGGCGGGACGCTGACCTTCAACGGTCAACGCATCGATAACCTCAGCGGCGCGGCGCTGGCACATCTGCGGCGTGACATTCAGTTTATTTTTCAGGATCCCTACGCCTCGCTCGATCCGCGACTGACGGTAGGCTTCTCGATCATGGAGCCGCTGCTGGTGCACAAGGTGATGCCGCGTCGTGAAGCGGAACAGCGAGTGGCCTGGCTGCTGGAAAAGGTCGGGCTGCTGCCGGAGCACGCGCAGCGCTATCCGCACGAATTTTCAGGCGGCCAGCGGCAGCGCATCTGTATTGCCCGTGCGCTGGCACTTAATCCGAAGGTGGTGATTGCGGATGAGTCGGTCTCGGCACTCGATGTCTCGATCCAGGCGCAGATCATCAACCTGATGCTCGATTTACAGCGCGAATTTGGTATCGCGTTTCTGTTTATCTCGCATGATATGGCGGTGGTGGAACGCATCAGTCACCGCGTGGCGGTGATGTATCTCGGCCAGATTGTTGAGATGGGGCCGCGTCAGGCGGTATTTGAGCAGCCACAGCATCCTTATACCCGAAAACTAATGGCCGCCGTCCCGGTTGCCGATCCGGCGCACCATCGCCGGGAACGCGCGTTAATGGTTGATGAGATCCCCAGTCCAATCCATGCGTTAGGGGATGAACCTGAAGTGGCACCGTTGATGGAAGTGGCGCCGGGGCACTTTGTCGCCCGCCACGTTATCAGCGCGACCTGAATAGTGAAGATATCGCTTCGGCGACCCACCCGACAGGGATTACAGGAGAACAAGATGCAGATGACGATGCGTAAAGGGTTAGTGGCGGCTGGCGTATTAAGCAGCGCCCTCACATTGCCCGCCTGGGCGGCGCAGGATGCGGTGATTGCCGTCGCGTCCAACTTCACCACCCTCGATCCGTATGACGCCAACGACACGCTGTCGCAGGCGGTCGCCAAATCGTTTTATCAGGGGCTGTTTGGTTTTGATAAACAGATGAAGCTGACCAACGTGCTGGCGGAGAGCTATCAGGCCAGTCCGGATGGGTTGACCTACACCATCAAGCTCCGCCCGGGAATTAAGTTCCAGGACGGCAGCGACTTTAACGCCGAAGCGGTCAAGGTCAATCTCGACCGCGCCAGCAACCCGGATAACCACCTTAAACGCTATAACCTGTTTAAGCAGATCGCCACTACCGAAGTGATCGATCCGACCACGGTGAAAGTGACCCTGAAGCAGCCGTTCTCGGCCTTCATTAACATTCTGGCCCACCCGGCGGCGGCGATGATTTCACCGACCGCGCTGAAAAAATATGGCAAGGATATCGGTTTCCATCCGGTCGGGACCGGCCCGTTTGTGTTTGAAACCTGGAACCAGACCGACTTCGTCAAGGTGAAGAAGTGGGACGGCTACTGGAAGCCGGGCTATCCGAAGCTGGACAGCATTACCTGGCGACCGATCGTGGATAACAATACCCGTGCGGCGATGCTGCAAACCGGGGAAGCCAACTTTGCCTTCCCGATCCCTTATGAGCAGGCCAAACTGCTGGAGAAAAACAGCAAGCTCGAGGTGGTAACCACACCGTCGATTATGCAGCGTTACATCAGCCTCAACGTTACCCAGAAGCCGTTCGACAACCCGAAAGTACGTGAGGCGCTGGAGTATGCCATCAACCGCCAGGCGCTGGCGAAGGTGGCCTTTGCTGGTTATGCCACCCCGGCCACCGGTATCGTCCCGCCGGCCATCGACTTCGCTCAACACTATCCGGCCATCAGCTACGATCCGGCTAAAGCCAAAGCATTGCTAAAAGAGGCGGGCTACCCCAACGGCTTCGAAACCACCCTCTGGTCATCACACAATCACAGCACCGCGCAGAAAGTGTTGCAGTTCACGCAGCAGCAGCTGGCGCAGGTCGGCGTGAAGGTTAAGGTCACCGCGATGGATGCGGGACAGCGTGCGGCCGAAGTTGAAGGCAAAGGCCAGAAAGAGAGCGGCGTGCGGATGTTCTACACCGGCTGGTCCGCCTCAACCGGTGAAGCCGACTGGGCACTGACGCCGCTGTTTGCCACTGCCGCCTGGCCACCTGCGATCTTCAACACCGCGTTTTACAGCAATCCTAAGGTTGATAAGGATCTGGCGGATGCGCTGAAAACCACCGATCGCGCGCAGAAGGCCCAGCTGTATAAAGATGCCCAGGACACCATCTGGCAGGATCATCCGTGGATCCCGCTGGTGGTTGAGCAACTGGTGTCCGCCAACAGCAAAAACCTCAGCGGTTTTTATGTGATGCCCGATACCTCATTCAATTTTGATGAGGCCAGTCTGAAGTAACGGAGCCGGCCAGCCCACGCGGCTGGCCGCAGCTGCAGGATGTTGCATGCTTAACTATTTTCTTAAACGGCTGTTGGGGCTGATCCCCACCTTGCTGATTGTTGCGGTGCTGGTGTTTCTGTTTGTTCACCTGCTGCCGGGCGATCCGGCGCGTCTGATTGCCGGACAGGAGGCGGATGCCTCGGTGGTGGCGCTGGTACGTCAGGAGCTTGGACTTGATCTGCCGCTGCCGCAGCAGTTCTGGCACTTTATTCTCAATGCATTGCAGGGCGATTTCGGTCAGTCGATGGTATCAAAACGGCCGGTGGCGGATGAGATCGCCTCGCGCTTCATGCCGACCTTATGGCTGACCCTGACCAGCATGGTCTGGGCCGTGATTTTTGGTATGGCGATCGGCATTGTTTCCGCCGTCTGGCGCAATCGCTGGCCCGATCGCCTCGGCATGACGCTGGCGGTCTCCGGCATTTCGTTTCCGGCCTTTGCGCTTGGCATGTTGCTGATGCAGATTTTCTCGGTGGAGCTGGGCTGGTTGCCGACGGTCGGGGCAGAAAGCTGGCAACACTATATTCTGCCGTCGATTACTCTCGGTGCGGCGGTGGCGGCAGTGATGGCGCGTTTCACCCGCGCCTCGTTTGTCGAAGTGATGCAGGAAGATTATATGCGTACCGCGCGCGCGAAAGGGGTGCGCGAGTCGCTGGTGGTGGTGAAACACGGACTGCGTAACGCGATGATCCCGGTGGTGACCATGATGGGCCTGCAGTTCGGTTTCCTGCTGGGCGGATCGATCGTGGTTGAGGTGGTATTTAACTGGCCAGGCCTGGGACGACTGCTGGTCGATTCGGTGTCAATGCGCGACTATCCGGTGATTCAGGCGGAAGTGCTGCTGTTTTCACTGGAGTTTATTCTGATCAATCTGATGGTTGATATGTTGTATGCGGTGATCAATCCCGCCATTCGCTTTAAGGAATCGCGATGAAAAACTGGCGACGCGATGCGGCACTGAAAACCCTGCCGCTGATCAAGGAGAACCGGGTACGCACGCCGTGGCGCGAGTTCTGGCGGCGTTTCCGGCAGCAGCCGGTGGCGCTGCTGGCCGGACTGTTTGTGCTGCTGCTGATTGTGCTGGCGTTTATCGCCCCTTACGTGGCGCCGTTTGATGCTGAAAACTATTTCGATTACGACCGGCTGAATGACGGGCCTTCACTGCTGCACTGGTTTGGTGTCGATTCACTCGGCCGCGATATTTTCAGCCGGGTATTGGTGGGAACCCGCATTTCATTGATTGCCGGTTTCTTCTCGGTGGCTATCGGCGCGCTGATTGGTACGCTGTTTGGTCTGTTAGCAGGCTATTACGAAGGCTGGTGGGACCGCATTACCATGCGCGTTTGCGACGTGCTGTTTGCCTTTCCCGGTATTTTGCTGGCGATTGCGGTGGTGGCGATCATGGGCAGCGGAATGAGCAACGTGATTGTAGCGGTAGCGATTTTCAGCATTCCGGCGTTTGCCCGCCTGGTGCGCGGTAATACCCTGGTGCTGAAGCATCAGACCTACATTGAGTCAGCACGCAGTATTGGCGCCTCTGACTGGACCATTATCATGCGGCATATTCTGCCGGGTACCGTCTCACCGATTGTGGTCTATTTCACCATGCGCGTCGGCACCTCTATCATTACTGCCGCCAGCCTGTCGTTTCTCGGATTGGGCGCGCAGCCGCCGACGCCAGAATGGGGCGCCATGCTGAACGAGGCGCGTGCCGATATGGTGATTGCGCCGCACGTGGCGATTTTCCCCAGCCTGGCGATCTTCTTCACCGTTCTGGCATTTAATTTACTCGGAGACGGGCTGCGCGACGCGTTGGATCCTAAACTCAAGACATGAAACCTTTCGATTATGATCAGGACTTCAGCACCATCGACTTCCGCCAGCATCCCGAACGTTATCAGGTCGGACGTGGGGAGCAGGGGGTGCTGATGGTCGAGCCCTATAAGAGCGAAATCCTGCCGTACTGGCGTTTTCGTACCGTACCGATTGCCGAAGCGTCGGCGGAGAAAATCATGGCGCTGTTTGAGGCGTATCGTCAGCAGGATGATTTTGTCGGCATGGATATGGCGCGTAAGTTTATTCAGATGGGCTACACCCGCGCACGTCGCTACAGCAATCATCAGGGCGGACGAAAATATGATGCTGACGGTAAAGAATTACCGCGTGGCGTGAATGAAGAAAAGGCCGCGGCGGCGGCCATCTTTAAAGGCTACTGGGATCGGATCCGGGCCGATGAGGATTACCTGACACGCAAGAAAGCGCATCAGCAGCAGTATGGTTAAGCGCGAATTAGGCCCGATGCGGCAACGGACATCACTGCGCGCCGCCATTCAATGCCGGGATTAAACGCGGCTCGCCCAGAGATCGTACTCATCGGCATGCTCAACTTTGACCCGCAGCATGTCGCCCGGTTTAACGTTACGCTCGCCGTTAAGGTAGACCGCGCCATCAATTTCCGGCGCATCAGCCATACTGCGGCCAATCGCGCCTTCCTCGTCCACTTCATCAACCATCACCAGAATCTCACGTCCGACTTTCTCCTGCAGGCGTTCAGCTGAGATCTGCTGTTGCAGCTGCATAAAGCGATCGTAACGCTGCTGCTTCACCGCCTCGTCGACCGGATCGGGCAGCTGGTTGGCGGTCGCGCCTTCCACCGGGCTGTACTGGAAGCAGCCTACCCGATCGAGACGCGCCTCTTTGATAAAGTCGAGCAGCATCTGGAAATCTTCTTCGGTCTCGCCGGGAAAGCCGACAATGAAGGTGGAGCGCAGCGTCAGTTCCGGGCAGATTTCACGCCAGCGCTTAATCCGCTCCAGCGTGCGTTCCACCGCGCCAGGACGCTTCATCAGCTTCAGAATGCGCGGGCTGGCATGCTGCAACGGAATATCGAGATAGGGCAGGATTTTGCCGGCCGCCATCAACGGAATAACTTCGTCGACGTGCGGGTAGGGATAGACGTAGTGCAGACGCACCCACACGCCGAGCTTCGCCAGTTGCTCACACAGGCTGACCATGCTGGTTTTTACCGGCGAGCCGTTCCAGAAACCGGTGCGGTGTTTCACATCAACGCCATAGGCTGAGGTATCCTGCGAGATCACCAGCAGCTCTTTAACGCCCGCTTCGACCAGCCGTTTGGCCTCATCCAGTACCTCACCGACGGCGCGGCTGTCGAGATCGCCACGCATTGATGGGATGATGCAGAAGGTGCAGCGATGGTTGCAGCCTTCGGAAATTTTCAGATAAGCATAATGACGCGGCGTCAGTTTCACGCCCTGTTCCGGCACCAGGCTGAGGAACGGGTTGTGCTGAGGCTTTGGCACGTAGCGATGCACGTGCGACAGAACCTGCTCATAGCTGTGTGGACCGGTAATTTCCAGCACTTTCGGGTGCACTTCACGAATCTGATCAACCTTAGCGCCGAGACAACCAGTGACAATCACTTTGCCGTTTTCATTCAGCGCTTCGCCAATCGCCTCAAGCGACTCCTGAACCGCGCTGTCGATAAATCCGCAGGTGTTTACAATCACGATTTCAGCATCGTCATAGCGCGGCACCACATCATAGCCCTCGGTGCGCAGTTCGGTGAGGATGCGCTCGGAGTCAACGAGGTTTTTTGGGCAGCCGAGCGAGACGAATCCGACCCGTGGCGGCAAAGTTTTTATTGTAGTAGACATAGCTCTGTTTCCGGTTCAGCACAGCGATGGCGCGGGATTTTACCTGTGTTGCTGAAAAAATTGTAGCGTTATCTGTAAGGGTTTAGCGCCGTGTAAAGGTATGAAAAAACCGGTAAAATCGCGGCCGCTGACCGGGCCAGAAACACCGTCTGATTGGCGCTGTCATTTTCCAGTAACTGACCGTGCTATAAAAAGAAATTCCGCTTTTGCCATGCGCATCATCATCAAAGCGAAACGCTGACACAGCGGGTCAGACCGCACCCTTAGGAAATCGCTGGTTGATATTCACTTGTTTTCATTAATAATAAACGGGCAAATCAACACTGAAGGGGCTATGCCCTTCAGGTAACGACGTGGATAATGTGAGAGCTAAATAATGAAAGAGATCATCAATGGATTTCTGAATTTCCAGCAGAATGTGTTTCCTGAAAGGAAGGATCTTTTCAAAAGCCTGGCGTCAAATCAAAATCCCAAAGCGCTGTTTATCTCCTGTTCTGATAGCCGACTGGTACCGGAACTGGTGACGCAGCAGGAGCCAGGAGAGCTGTTCGTTATCCGCAACGCGGGCAACATCGTGCCTTCATTTGGTCCGGAGCCAGGCGGCGTTTCCGCTACCATCGAATATGCCGTGGTCGCGCTGGGCGTGTCCGACATTATCATCTGTGGGCACTCCAACTGTGGCGCGATGAATGCCATCGCATCCTGCGCCTGCATGGACACCATGCCAGCGGTCGAACACTGGCTGCGCTATGCCGATGCGGCGAAAGCGGTGGTAGAGCAGCGCGAATATGAATCGCCAGAGAAAAAGCTGAATGAGATGGTGAAAGAGAATGTCATCGCCCAGCTTAACAACATGAAAACCCATCCTTCCGTATCGGTGGCGCTGCGTAACGGTAAACTGCGTCTGCATGGCTGGGTTTACGATATTGAAACCGGCACCATCATGGCGCTGACCCACGGCGGTAAACAGTTTATTACCCTGTCTGAAAATCCGGACACCTGTTTCGAGTAAGCCGTTGCACCCGCTGCGCTGCAGCGGGTTATTCCGGCCCCGCGCACATAACCCATTAGAAGCACACTTATTTTTCAGCATTTCCCGTCAGGCTTATCTATGCTTGCTTAAACCTTTCCGACATAAGCGAGTTGATAATGCGTAAAACATCTGTTGCTGCTCTGCTGGCGGTCTCTGCCCTGCTGCTCAGCGGTTGCACTTCTCACGTCACAGAGAAGCAGCAATACTCTGGTTTCTTAAGCGATTACAGCCAGTTGCAGCCGACTGAGTCGGCCAGCGGTCAACCGACCCTGCGCTGGATATCGCCCGATTACAAAAGTAGTCAGTATAAAGATGTGCTCTATACCCCGCTGGTCTACTATCCGGCAGCCCATCCTACCGCACGTGTCAGCCAGCAAACGCTGGATCAGGTGCTGAGCTATACCGACATTCAGTTAAAAGGCGCGATCGCCACCCGTCGGCCGCTGACTAATCAGGCTACGCCGCACACCCTGAAAGTGCGGGCCGCCATCACGGCTGTATCTGCAGAGAATGAAGGCGTGCAATTCTACGAGGTGGTGCCGGTTGCGGCGGTGGTGGCGACCACCATGGCGGCGTCGGGACACCGTACCCAGAACAGCGAGCTGTTTCTGGAAATAGAAGCCAGTGACGCGGTGACCGGGAAACCGTTGATCCGGGTAGTGCGCAAAGCGTTTGGCAAAACGGTCAGCAACAGCAATACGCCGATCACTTTTGAAGACCTGAAGCCGGGTATCAATATCATGGTGCGTGACACGGTAAGCTTTAACGCGCCGTGACCCGGCGAGTTTAACGGCTGGTATTCGGCTTTTAAACGGCCGTCAGCGCGCCTGTTCCCCGTGTGAGCGGGGATCACCGTCATCATTTATGCTGCTGCCGATCACCGGCTTACCGAACTGACGTTGAAAAGGCCGTCCGACCCTGTTCCTCCCTCGGTCTGGCATTTGGTCCGGTCACCGCTGCGGTGGTGTTGGATCGGGTCTGTGGTACCCTGCACCGGTGATTGTCAGAGTCAGGAACGATGAAAAAAAAGAACAGCACGCCTACGCCTCACGATGCCACTTTCCGGCAGTTTCTCACCCAGCCGGATATTGCCCGTGACTTTATGGAACTGCACCTGCCCGCAGAACTGCGTGCTATCTGTGACCTCAGTACTCTGAAGCTGGAATCCGGCTCGTTCGTTGAAGACGATCTGCGCCAGTACTTTAGCGACGTTCTCTACAGCCTGAAGACGACTGCCGGCGACGGGTACATTCATGTGCTGATTGAACATCAATCCACTCCGGACAGGCATATGGCGTTCAGGCTCCTGCGTTACGCTGTGGCTGCTATGCAGCGGCATCTTGAGGCTGGTCATAAAACGCTGCCACTGGTGATACCGGTCCTGTTTTATACCGGCAAGCGCAGTCCGTATCCGTACTCAACGCGCTGGCTCGATGAATTCAGTGATCCGGTGCTGGCGGAAAGTCTCTACAACAGCGCCTTTCCCCTGGTCGATGTAACGGTCATTCCGGACGATGAGATTATGGAACACCGCAGCATGGCGGCGCTGACGCTGTTACAAAAGCATATTCATCAGCGAGACATCGCCAGCCTGACCGATCGTCTGGCCACGTTACTGATGGCGGATTATCTTTCTTCACCCCAGGTAACAGCGCTGATACACTATTTACTGCAGGCAGGCGAGTCAGCTGACTCCGAAGCCTTTGTTCGCGAACTGGCACAGCGTGTGCCGCAATACGGAGAGGCACTTATGACCATCGCACAGCAGCTGGAGCAGAAGGGCATCGAGAAAGGTATTGAAAAAGGTATTGAGAAAGGCATTCAGCTTGGTAAGCAGGAAGGCCGTACCGAAGGCGAGCGCGAAGCCACGCTGAAAATTGCCCGCACTATGCTGCAGAACGGCATTGACCGTAACACCGTCATGAAAATGACCGGCCTCTCAGCAGACGAGCTGGCCCAAATCCGACACTAAAACCTGCCGAACGGTTGGGTAAGGAAGGTCAGATTTATGATGAATTTATCAGCGGTAACAGCAAAAATTAAACGCGCCAGATGCGGACCGTTTTTCGCCGGTCAGAGCGTTAAGCTGATACCGGAAAACTAATAAAACCCGATCTCACCCGTCGGGTTTTTTTATACCTGTCATTTGCCGCCCGCTATCCTCAGTGCCAGCCGACTGGCTGGAAGGCGACGGGTAGTGAACCTGCTGGCCCCGCTGAGCACAGTCGTAACGTAATGGCTGGGTTATCAGGCTGAAAAAAAGTTATAGCTGTGATGTCGGGTAAACAGGGTGACGTTGCGGCGGATTCCTGCCTGACCCTGGCGAATAACATCCTCAGGCACTGTTCGCGGGCCTTAAGACAGTGATTGCCGGATGAACTCCTTATCATCTTGTCCACACACATACCGGCATAAGATGATGATTTACTGACCTGCGGTTAGTGGAAATCTCTCAGGCTCGCCCAGGGCTGTTCAGTGAGAGCAACCCGGTTTCAGCTACGGACCCATGATTCAGGGTTGATGCTGCTTGCCTCGTGAAGTGTTCCCTGTGTCTCCGAAGATGAAACGAAAACCGGGCTACGGCTGGCATTGCTGGTAGCCTGTTCCCCACATCTTCAGGGCGTCGCCCTGTTTAATCTTT
This sequence comes from Pantoea brenneri, assembly GCA_002095305.1. Classification (GTDB taxonomy): domain Bacteria; phylum Pseudomonadota; class Gammaproteobacteria; order Enterobacterales; family Enterobacteriaceae; genus Pantoea; species Pantoea brenneri. The sequence goes on along the minus strand of MIEI01000013.1, from coordinate 38,740 downwards.
TGTAAATCCTCAACATCACCGCAGAGTGGCTGACTACGCTTAAGGGCATCCCATCCCGTCAGGAGATCGCTATGGCTCGTTTCGCTCACGCGTTGTTGTTCAGTGGTTCGCTACTGTGTGCCACGCCGCTGCTGGCCGCAGAACCACAGGTACAGGTCCAGCTATTGCAGGATAAGTTACAACATCCATGGTCCGTGGCGTTTCTGCCCGACAACCAGACTCTGCTGATTACGGAACGCAGCGGTCAGTTGCGCAGCTGGACCCCGCAGGGTGGCTTGTCACAGCCGATTTCTGGCGTGCCGCCGGTCTGGGCACAGCGCCAGAGCGGCTTGCTGGACGTGGTACTGGCACCCGATTTCACCAGCAGCCGACGCGTCTGGCTGAGCTATACCGAAGCCAATAGCAGCGGGAAGGCCGGTGCGGTGGTGGGTGTCGGGACGCTGAGCGAGGATAACCGGCAACTGCGCGATTTCCGCGTGGTGATTCGCCAGACGCCTATGCTCTCCAGCGGCAATAATATCGGCACCCGCCTGGCATTCGATAAGCAGGGTTTTCTGTGGATCGCGTTTGGCGATAACTTTGCCAGCAGCACAGCGCAGCATCTCGATAAGCTGCAGGGCAAACTGCTGCGGCTGAATGCGGATGGCGGCGTGCCTGACGATAATCCGTTTGTGAAGCAGAGCGGGGCGCGCCCGGAGATCTGGGCTTATGGCCTGCGTAATCCGCAGGGCCTGGCGCTTAATCCGTGGACCGGAACGATGTGGGAAAGCGAGCATGGTCCGCGTGGCGGTGACGAGGTCAACATCATCGGTAAAGGTAAAAACTACGGCTGGCCGCTGGCGACCTACGGTATTGATTACAGTGGCGACAAAGTACCGGAATCGAAAGGGAGTCATGTAGCCGGAACCGAACAGCCGGTCTATTACTGGAAAGATTCGCCCGCCATCAGCGGCATGGCGTTTTATAACAGTGCCCGCTTCCCGCAGTGGAAAAATTCGCTGTTTATCGGCGCGCTGAAAGAGAAAAACCTGATCCGGCTGAGCGTAAACGGGGAGAAGGCCGTTGAAGAGCAGCGTCTGCTCGGCGATCAGAACGCACGTATTCGCGATGTGCGTCAGGGGCCGGATGGCTATCTCTATGTGCTGACCGATGAAGCCAACGGCAAATTGCTGAAAGTCGGGTTAGCGCAGGACGCCACTGCGTCCCGCGGCTAGCTTAGCGAGCCCAGTGGCAGACCTGCCATCCCCGGTTTAATGCCTCCTGGTGCAGCAGTTTGTCAGGATTAATCACATGCGCGTGATCGGCCTGTTCCAGTAACGGCAGGTCGTTCATCGAATCGCTGTAGGCCCAGGTGTGACCGAAGGCTTCACCCTGCTGTAGCGCTTTCCAGTCGCCCAGTCGCGTCACTTTGCCTTCCTTGTAGGTCATGGTGCCGTAGGTTTTACCGCTGTAGCGCTGATCGACGATCTCGACGCCTATCGCCAGCGCTCCGCAGGCACCCAGCTTTTCGGCAATCGGCAGTACCAGATGCTCGCCGCTGGCGGAGATAATCATCACCTTGTCGCCACGCGCCTGGTGCCACTCGATACGCTCACGTGCAGCAGGATAGACGCGCGGCATAATGTCGCGATGAATAAAGCGACGGACCCAGCCTTCAACGGTCAGGGTTGCCATGCCCGCCAGCGGGGCCAGGGTGGTATTCATGTACTCTTCAATCGATAGCGTGCCGGCATAATACTGCGCCATCAGGGCCTGTTCCTGGTCGATCAGCTCGCGGGGGGCGAAGCCCTGCGATACCAGCCAGCGTAACCACAGGCCAGTGCTGTCTTCACTAATAAGCGTCTCATCCAGATCAAATAGGGCTAAGTCCATGGTCGGTCTCCTCGGCTGACTGGCTTTCAGGTTAGCTGATAATTGTGACCGGCTTAACTGTTCTGCGAAAAATCGGAATTGCACGCATTTTTGGTGGCGACAGCACGGGGCGAAACTGGCACGCGCGCGTTGGGGATGCCAGGGTTACTCTACTAAACTCTAAAAAACTTTACGATTCGGCGGTTTTTTTCGCTGCCTCCAACGGTTAGCGTTCTGAGTGGAGGTTTTCTGCCTCCAGAATCCCGATTTAACAAGGACAATCCGGTCAAGCCCATGACAAACACTCGCGTTGCTTCTCGCCTGCGGCTACTCGCTGCCACCTCTTTACTTCTTATCGCCCCGATCGGCGCTTTTGCTGAACAGGCACCTGCCGCGCCTGGCATTGATGCCAAAGCCTGGATACTGATGGATTATGCCAGCGGCAAAGTGCTGGCCGAGTCGAACGCCGATCAGCGTCTCGATCCCGCCAGTCTGACCAAAATGATGACCAGCTACGTGGTGGGTCAGGCGATCAAAGCCGGCAAAATTAAGCCGGACGATCTGGTTACGGTAGGGCAGGATGCCTGGGCGACCGGCAACCCTAAGCTGCGCGGTTCGTCGCTGATGTTTTTAAAACCGGGTGACCGTATTCCGGTCCATGAGCTGAACAAGGGCATTGTGATCCAGTCCGGTAACGACGCCTGTATTGCGCTGGCGGATTACGTGGCGGGCAGCCAGGACTCGTTTATCGGCCTGATGAACAACTACGTTAAAGCGCTGGGGTTACAGAACACCCACTTTATGACGGTTCACGGGCTGGATGCTGAGGGACAGTACAGCACGGCGCGGGATATGGCGTTAATTGCCCAGGCGCTGATTCGCGACGTACCGGAAGAGTATGCGCTGAATAAAGAGAAAGAGTTCACCTTCAATAAAATCCGCCAGATGAACCGTAACCGTCTGCTGTGGAGCACCAATCTTAAGGTAGATGGCGTCAAAACCGGCCACACCTCCGGTGCCGGTAATAACCTGGTGGCCTCGGCAACCGAAGGCGATATGCGACTGATTTCGGTAGTGCTGGGTACTGCCAGCGATGCGATTCGCTTCCGCGAAAGCGAAAAATTGCTCACCTGGGGCTTCCGCTTCTATGAAACCGTGACGCCGATTAAGGCCGACGCGCCGTTTGCGCAGCAGCGGGTCTGGTTTGGCGATAAGAGTCAGGTCAACCTTGGCGTGTCGAAAGATGCCGCGCTGACCATCCCGAAAGGGCAGATGAAAAATCTGAAGGCGAGCTTTAAGCTCAATTCGCCGCAGCTCGAAGCGCCACTGAAGAAGAATCAGGTGGTGGGCACCATTGATTTCCAGCTGGATGGCAAAACCGTCGACCAGCGTCCGCTGGTGGTATTACAGGAGGTGCCGGAAGGAGGCTTCTTCAGCCGGATGGTGGATTTCGTAATGATGAAATTCAACGGCTGGTTCGGGAAGTGGTTCTCATAATTCTGATAAAAAGAAGGGACGCCGCGGCGTCCCTTCTTTTTAATCCTGAGTCCAGCCTTTACGAATCGGCAGGGCAAACAGCGATCGGTAGAGCGGATTAATCACCGCCAGCATCCGCTCGCCGTAGATCTGCCAGGCCAGATGGGAGGCCAGACAGCTCAGTAAGCCAACCAGGAAACCGCCCAGCATATCCATTGGCCAGTGGACGCCAAGGTAGATGCGCGACCAGGCGATGGCGATACCGGCCAGCATCAGAATCACCCCTGACCACAGGCGATGCCAGAAAATAAAGGCCAGCGCAAAGGTGAAGATAGTGGTGCCGTGATCGCTGGGGTAGGAATCATCCGCTGCGTGGTGCAGGAACTGATGGCCGAGTCCAATCGCGAACGGGCGAGGGTGCGGTAACAGCTGGCCGACACACCAGGAAATCGCCAGCGCATACAGTAAGGCCATGCCGGTTTTTAGCACCAGCACCCGCTGTGAAGAGACCTGGTCGCGTGGTCCCCACAGCCACAGCGCGACGATTAACAGCGGCACGATGGCAATCAGATCTTTGGCGATAAAGGTTGCCAGTTGCAGCAGCCAGGCGGGTGACGCAGGCGTGGCATTGATGGCGATAAACAATGAGCGGTTTAACTCTTCCATTATGGGGGACATTCCTCTGCAAACAGGCCGCCAGTCAACGGCTACGCTACCCGCACGGGCAGACACAGACTGACTACAGCGGCAAATCAAACGTCAGCGACAACGCGCTAACCAAAATATTCAGCACAAATTGCTAACAGCACCGGCGCACTATCCTGCTTTTTACCCTGGGTTTCGTCCATAGCAAGGCTCTTAATCTGCTTATGGGTTGCCTGACTGTTTAAGTTTGACAGCCGGACGGCCGCGCTTTAATCCGGAGTGGGGGCGTCATGGCGGAAAAAAGGGCATAAAAAAACCCGCCGGGAAAAAGACCAGCGGGCTCCACAATTTGGGGATTTCAAAGAAAAGCAGTGGCACTTATTCAGACTACCCCTTAACAAAAAAGTTCTGGACGTATACAAAAAAATTTTATAAGGGCAAAAGCGGCCAGATAATCACGATCAGCGTACCCGCCAGCGTCAACAGCACGTTAGCAATGGCGTAAGTTCCGGCGTAGCCCAGCGCCGGAATATTGCTGCGTGCGGTGTCACTGATAATCTCCATCGCTGGCGCGCAGGTGCGGGCACCCATGATGGCCCCGAACAGTAACGCGCGGTTCATTCGCAGTACGTAGGCACCAAACAGATAGCAGATAATCACCGGGATCAGGCTGACCAGTAGTCCACACAGCAGCATCAGCGCACCCTCACTGCTGACGCCGTGATTGATACCGCTGCCAGCGCTCAGCCCCACGCCGGCCATAAACACCATCAGCCCGAACTCTTTCACCATGGTGAGTGCGCCCTGAGGGATGTAGCCAAAGGTCGGATGGTTGGCGCGCAGGAAGCCGAGCATAATGCCGGCAAACAGCAGGCCGGCAGCGTTACCGAGGCCAAAACTAAAGTTGCTGAACTGAAAGGTAATCAGACCAATCATCAGGCCGACGATGAAGAAGGCGCAGAAGGCCAGCAGGTCGGTCATCTGGCTGTGAATAGCGATAAAGCCAATGCGATCCGCCACGCTTTTAACCCGTCGCGCTTCGCCGCTGACCTGCAATACATCGCCTTTATTCAGCATGATGCTGTCGTCAATCGGCATCTCAATCTGGCTGCGAATCACCCGGTTAAGGAAGCAGCCATGATCGGTGAGATTAAGTTTGCTGAGCCGTTTGTTCACTGCATTGTGGTTTTTCACCACAATCTCTTCGGTCACAATTCGCATATCCAGCAGATCGCGGTCAAACACCTCTTTGCCGTTACGGAAGCTGGGGTCGAGACGGGCGTGCGCATCGGGATAACCGACCAGTGAGATGTCGTCGCCGAGTTGCAGTACCGCATCGCCATCCGGGCTGGCGAGAATACCGTTACGGCGGATGCGCTCAATGTAGCAGCCGGTCTGGCGATAGATACCGAGTTCACGCAGGTTTTTGCCGCCGCTCCACGCCACCAGTTCCGGGCCGACGCGGTAAGCACGGATCACCGGTAAAAACACCTTGCGCTGGCTGTCAGCATCCAGCCCGCGCTCGCGAGCGATCTGCTGCGCGCAGGTGGGCAGATCCTGATGCTGCAGGCGCGGCAGGTAACGCGCGCCAAAGATCAGGCTGACCAGGCCAATCAGATAGGTCACGGCATAGCCGAGACTGAGCTGATCCTGCATCAATCCCAGCTGTTTGCTGTCGCTGATACTTTGCCGTAGCGTATCGCCGGCACCGACCAGCACCGGCGTTGAGGTCATTGAGCCCGCCAGCATGCCCGCCGTCAGGCCGATATCCCAGCCAAACAGCTTACCGAGCCCCAGTGCCATAATCAGCGCGCTGACCACCATCACGATAGCGAGCATGAAATAGTTTTTGCCGTCGCGAAAGAATATCGAGAAAAAGTTGGGACCGGCCTCGACGCCAACACAAAAAATAAACAGCATAAAGCCGAGACTTAATGCGTCGGTATTGATCGTAAAGTGCTGCTGGCCTAATAACAGGGAAACCACTAATACGCCGATCGAATTTCCCAGCTGAACCGAGCCAAGACGCAATTTCCCCAGGCAGAGCCCGAGCGCCAAAACGACAAATAATAACAAAACGTCATTTCCACTTAACAATTCTGCGACGTTAATATTCACTGTTTAACTTCTTGTTTACGTGTAACTTGTTGAAGAGAGGCTTGTTTTTCGCTATCTTGAGCAAGCCGTCGGGGGTGCGTTGTATCAGTGTTGCAAATGCGACCGGTGTAACGGCGGCTATTCTAATCAGAAAAATCTTCCTCAGCCATTGGCTAATTTCATTCGTTATCAAAACGAACTGTTTCTTTTTATTTCCACCTGAACGCAGCAGGGATACAGGCAAGTTTTATCCGGGTAATTTTTAGTCAGTGAGGTGTTATGCCGCAGCGTTCTTATCTCTGGACGATCCGCCTGTGTGGGGTGGTGCTTTATAGTCTGGTGTTTGTTTTTACCTGCCACTTCTGGCAAACCGGTCCTGGCCCGTTGCATGGTCAGCCTGAACTGCTGCTGTTTATGCTGCCTGGTATCGTGATGGCCTTGATGCAGGTGGAAAGTCCGTTAAAAAGTACCTTGCTGATGGCGCTGTGGGGCACCCTGGTGGCCGTGCTGCTGTTAAATAATACGCTGCTGGTCCATGCCAGCGGGCTGTTTGTGGTCGCCTGGAGCGTGAGCGCCATGTTCTGGGCTGGCTGCGGCGCGCTGTTGGTGCGCCTGATGCAGATAGTGATGGCCTCGCTGAACTAAAGCGGCCCCGGCCCGGCATAAAGGGCCGGGGCTGAGAAACAGTCAGACGCTGCCCAGCAAAAAGGCGAGACCGGTAACCGCGTCTCGCCTTTTTCATTACCCAGCCTGCAACCGCTAATTAAGCGACAAAGCCCAGGTTTTCTTTGGTCCATGCGGCGAATTCGGTGTAGCCGCCGACGTGTTTATCATCCAGGAAAATCTGCGGCACGGTGGTGACTGGCTTACCGGCGCTGGCTTCCAGATCGGCTTTAGTAATGCCTTCTGCCTGAATATCCACATACTGATAGCTAAAATCATCACGCTCAGCAGTGAGTTTATCCGCCAGCTCTTTAGCACGGACACAATATGGGCAGCCCGGACGACCAAAAATTACAGCAATCATGAAGAACTCCTTGCAGCGTGGTGCGTGATCTACATCACACAATAAAACTGAGAATGGCAATCATGATGCCCGCTCGTATCGCTTAAAGGAAGCAGGATTTGCCTGTTAGTCTGATGCCCGCCACCTATAGCGGCTGGAACCTTGTTATCAGCCGGGCGGCGTTTTTTCTGTCCGTGGCTCACCCTGAACGGTGGGCAATTTGCGGGTTGTTAACCATAATTGACGCTCAATAACCGGCTAAGGCAGGAGAGGACGATGCAGAATGTCGCCAGATTACCCCGCACCGTGTTGGTGCTGGAAGCGCTTGGCGGCCTGATGATTCTGGCCGCACTGCTGCTGGTGAACCGCTGGCTGCCCGCGCCGGCACGCTGGACGTCAGGACGCTGGCGACCGGGCTGTTTATCGCGGGTATTGTTTTGATGCTGCCCGCCGCCTGGCTATTAATGTGGCGCACCGCAAAAGCGATCGCGCCGCAGTTGTTTAATCACACTGACAAAAAAAGTTAATGTTGCTGGAGACTTTATGACACCGACCATTGATTTACTGTGCAGCCACCGCTCTGTTCGCGCCTTCACCGACCAGCCCGTCAGCGAGGCGCAGCGTGAAGCGATTATTAATGCGGCGCAATCGGCGTCCACATCCAGTTTTTTACAGTGCTCTTCTATTATTCGTATCACTGACCGTGCGCTGCGCGACCAGTTGGTCACCCTGACCGGCGGTCAGTCGTGGGTGGCAGATGCACCCGAGTTCTGGGTGTTCTGCGCTGACTTTAATCGTCACCTGCAGATCTGTCCGGATGCCCAGCTGGGCCGCGCTGAACAGCTGCTGCTCGGCTGTGTCGATACCGCGCTGATGGCGCAGAATGCCATGGTGGCGGCCGAATCGCTGGATCTGGGTGGGGTGTTCATTGGCGGTATCCGTAACAACATCGCCGAGGTAACCACTCTGCTCGGCCTGCCAAAATTTGTGTTGCCGCTGTTTGGTTTTTGCCTGGGCCATCCTGAAACCCGTCCGGATGTGAAACCGCGCATGCCGCACGCAATGCTGGTGCATGAAAACCGCTACCAGCCGCTCGATCCGGCGGTACTGGCGGACTATGACAGCCGCACCGAGCTTTACTATCAGCACCGTGACAGCAACCAGCGCAGCGAAACCTGGAGCGAACTGATTCAGCGCCTGATTATCAAAGAAACGCGCCCGTTTATGCTGGATTATCTGCATCAGCAGGGCTGGGCAACGCGCTAAGCTAACGGCGGAGAACGGACGATGAAAATAGCCATTCTGTCGCGCGATGAAACGCTTTACTCCAGCCGGCGGCTGCGTGAGGCGGCCGAAGGCCGTGGCCATCAGGTGCAAATCATCGATCCGCTCTCCTGCTACATGAACATCAATCCCGCCTCGCCCGCCGTGCACTACTGCGGTGAACCGCTCGGCCACTTTGATGCGGTCATTCCGCGCATCGGCTCTCTGACCACCTTTTACGGTACGGCGGTGCTGCGTCAGTTTGAGATGAGCGGCAGTTACCCGCTGAATGAGTCGGCGGCGATCACCCGCGCACGTGACAAGCTGCGATCGCTGCAGCTGCTGGCGCGCGAGGGAATCGATATGCCGGTCACCGGCTTTGCTTCCTCGCCGGACGATACCGAGGATCTGATCGCCATGGTCGGCGGCGCGCCGCTGGTGGTCAAACTGGTGGAAGGCACCCAGGCATCGGCGTAGTGCTGGCCGAAACGCGCCAGGCGGCGGAAAGCGTTATCGATGCGTTTCGCGGTCTGAATGCCCATATTCTGGTGCAGGAGTTCATCAAAGAGGCGGGCGGCCGTGATATTCGCTGTCTGGTGATTGGCAATCAGGTCGTGGCGGCGATTGAGCGGGTGGCAAAAGAGGGCGACTTTCGCTCCAATCTGCACCGTGGCGGCAAGGCGTATCCGGTCACTATCACTGAGCAGGAGCGGCAGATTGCCGTCAAAGCGGCGACCACGCTGGGGCTGGACGTCGCCGGGGTCGATATCCTGCGTGCCGCTCGGGGTCCGCTGGTGATGGAGGTCAATGCCTCGCCGGGTCTCGAAGGGATCGAAACCAGCAGCGGTCTGGACATTGCCGGGCTGATGATTGGCTGGATTGAGCAGCAGGCTATCCCCGGGCTCCGTCCTAAAACCGCGGGCTGACACGCGCTTTTCAGCGGTTTTCGTGGCATCGACGCGCATTTTTCCGTAAGCTAAGTCGCCTGTTTATCACCCCATGGGATTTTACGATGGATTCTCTTGTCGTTCCGGATATCGACCTGTTGCGTCGCTGGCTGGATCAGCAAAATATCACCTGGTTCGAATGCGATGCCTGTCAGGCACTACATCTGCCGCATATGCAAAACTTCGACGGGGTGTTTGACGCCAAAATCGATCTGGTCGACAACGTCATTCTGTTTTCGGCGCTGGCTGAAGTGAAGCCCACGGCGCTGATTCCTTTGGTAGGCGACCTGTCGCAAATTAATGCCAGTTCGCTGACGGTGAAAGCGTTCATCGACATTCAGGATGATAACCTGCCGAAGCTGATTGTCTGTCAGTCAATGACCATCACCGCAGGGTTAACCTTTGGTCAGTTCTCTCACTTTATGAAACAGAGTGAAGAGCAGATCTCAATGGTGATCCTTGAGGCGTTTGCTAACAATCTGCTGATGATTGGTGAAGAGGAAGAGCATGTGCCGGTGACCAGCGTGCACTCCGTGCTGCACTGATCAGACCCGATTGCCCGTTAAGCCGTCCCTGTGACGGCTTTTTTTATGTCCGTCGCACCGGATAGCTATAATTTTTTATTCTGCACTTTGCCCTTTAGTGCCAGATATTTGTCGTTCTTTATGCCAGTAAAGCCGAACCTCATAGCTTAAACATGCATAAAATATCGCTTTTAGGCGTTTTTTACGCTGAGGTCTGGTGCAGTCTGAGTCGGGGGGCTATTCTTGCGGGGCTGTGACAGCCGCGTAACTGCGCCACAGCTAATGGTTTTTGCTATTACACTTCCGCTGAATAATGATTCATTGTGTCACTGACCTTACACACAGAACGCAACGTATGGATCACTGGTTTGCAGCGTTGTGATGACCCGCTCAGGAGGATGGAAAACATGTTCAACCAACGTCAGAAATGGTTGTCAGGTGTGGTAGCTGGCGTGCTGATGGCCGCGTCTGCCAGCACCATGGCGGAAGATAAAACGCTGCACGTTTATAACTGGTCTGATTATATCTCGCCAGATACCGTGCCGAACTTTGAAAAGCAGTCCGGCATCAAAGTGGTCTACGACGTGTTTGACTCCAATGAAGTGCTGGAAGGCAAACTGATGGCTGGCAGCACCGGCTATGACGTGGTGGTGCCATCCTCCAGCTTCCTGGCGCGTCAGCTGCAATCCGGCGTGTTCCAGCCGCTGGATAAGAGCAAACTGCCTAACTATAAAAACCTCGATCCGGCGCTGATGGAAAAAGTGGCGCAGCACGATCCGGGCAACAAATACGCCATTCCTTACCTGTGGGGCACTACCGGTATCGGCTACAACATCGATAAAGTCAAAGCGGTACTCGGCGCAGATGCACCGGTTAACAGCTGGGATCTGGTGATGAAGCCAGAAAATCTGGAGAAGCTGAAAAGCTGTGGCGTCTCTTTCCTTGATGCGCCGGAAGAAATTTTCGCTACCGTGCTCAACTATCTGGGTAAAGATCCGAACAGTTCTGACGCCAAAGAGTATTCAGGCGCGGCCACCGATCTGCTGTTGAAACTGCGTCCGAACATTCGTTATTTCCATTCGTCGCAGTACATCAACGATCTGGCTAACGGCAATATTTGTGTGGCGATTGGCTGGTCAGGTGACATTCTGCAGGCGAAAAACCGGGCCGATGAAGCCAAAAATGGCGTGCATCTCGGTTACAGCGTGCCGAAAGAGGGCGCTCTGGCCTTCTTCGACATGATGGCAATTCCGAAAGACGCGAAGAATCTTGATGGTGCCTACGCCTGGCTGAACTACATCATGGATCCAAAAGTGATCGCGGATGTCTCGAACAAGATGAACTACGCCAACGGCAATAAAGCTTCGCTACCGCTGATCAATGCTGACGTCCGCAACAACCCAGGCATCTTCCCGACGCCAGAAGCGATGTCGAAATTGTTCGTGCTCAAAGTTCAGGATCCGAAACTGGATCGTGTGCGTACCCGTGCATGGACTAAAGTAAAAAGTGGTAAGTAATTCGTTCTGAACGGATTGACTGATTACTCATCAGCAACAGAGGCGCAGTGTCGGCCTCTGTTGTGCCATTTTTAGCGGCGGATTTTGCCGCGATGTTCCGCCTGGCTCCGGAGAGATACGTTAGTGAACGATGCCATTCCCCGTCCTCAAAATAAAACCGCAAAGGCGTTAACGCCGCTGCTGGAAATTCGCAATCTGACAAAATCGTTCGACGGACAGCATGCTGTCGATGATGTCAGTCTGACCATATACAAAGGCGAGATTTTTGCCCTGCTGGGCGCGTCGGGCTGTGGCAAATCCACGCTGTTGCGGATGCTGGCGGGTTTCGAGCCGCCGACCAGTGGCCAGATTGTGCTGGATGGCCAGGATCTGTCGCACGTCGCCCCTTATCAGCGGCCAATCAATATGATGTTCCAGTCTTACGCGCTGTTTCCGCACATGACGGTGGAGCAGAATATCGCCTTTGGTCTGAAGCAGGATAAGTTGCCGAAGGGCGAAATCACCAGTCGGGTGGCGGAAATGCTGGCGCTGGTGCATATGCAGGAGTTTGCCAGGCGTAAGCCGCATCAGCTCTCCGGCGGTCAGCGTCAGCGTGTGGCGCTGGCGCGTAGCCTGGCGAAACGGCCTAAGCTGCTGCTGCTGGATGAACCGATGGGCGCGCTGGACAAGAAGCTGCGCGATCGCATGCAGCTGGAGGTGGTTGATATCCTCGAGCGGGTGGGCGCAACCTGCGTCATGGTTACCCACGATCAGGAAGAGGCGATGACCATGGCGGGCCGCATTGCCATCATGAATCGCGGCAAGTTCGTGCAGATTGGCGAGCCGGAAGAGATCTACGAGCATCCGACCAGCCGCTACAGTGCCGAATTCATCGGCTCGGTGAACGTGTTTGAAGGGCTGCTGCGCGAACGTCAGGCGGATGGTCTGGTTATCGACAGCCCGGGGCTGATGCACCCGCTGAAGGTCGATTCCGATGTCTCGGTGGTGGATAACCTGCCGGTTCACGTCGCGCTGCGTCCCGAAAAAGTGATGCTGTGCGATGAGGTGCCAGCCGATGGCTGCAACTTTGCCGTCGGTGAAGTGGTGCATATCGCCTATCTCGGTGACCTGTCGATTTTCCATGTCCGTCTGCACAGCGGACAGATGATCAGCGCACAGTTGCAAAACGCGCATCGCTACCGCAAAGGGTTGCCGACCTGGGGCGATGAAGTCCGCCTCTGTTGGGAGAGCGACAGCTGCGTGGTGTTGACGGTTTAAGGAGGCGCCATGAGCCAGATTTTCCAACGCAGCAAAGCGCCGGCCCGGCTGGTCGGCACGCCGCTGCAACGCTGGGCCACGCGAATTAAAATGCAGCACGGCCGCAAACTGGTGATCGCTTTACCCTATGTCTGGCTGGTGCTGTTCTTCCTGCTGCCGTTCCTGACGGTGCTAAAGATCAGCTTCGCTGACATTGCGCGCGCCATTCCACCCTATACCGAACTGGTCAGCTGGGCGGACGATCAGTTCAGTATTGTGCTGAACTTTGCCAATTACCTGACGCTGACCGACGATCCTCTCTACGTCGACGCCTATCTGCAGTCGCTGAAAGTGGCGGCCATCTCGACGGTGATTTGCCTGCTGGTGGGCTATCCGCTGGCCTGGGCGGTGGCGCACAGCAAGCCGTCGATGCGCACTATCCTGCTGCTGCTGGTGATCCTGCCGTCGTGGACCTCCTTTCTGGTGCGGGTCTACGCCTGGATGGGGCTGCTGAACAATAACGGTATCCTCAACCGTTTTCTGCTGTGGCTGGGCGTGATTGATCATCCGCTGGTGATCCTTTACACCAATACCGCGGTCTATATCGGCATCGTTTACTGCTATCTGCCGTTTATGGTGCTGCCGATCTACACCGCGCTGACGCGTATCGACTACTCGCTGGTTGAAGCGTCGCTGGATCTGGGCGCGCGTCCGCTGAAAACCTTTTTCAGCGTGATCGTTCCACTTACCAAAGGCGGGATAATCGCCGGTTCGATGCTGGTGTTTATTCCGGCGGTCGGTGAGTACGTGATCCCGGAACTGCTCGGGGGTCCGGACAGCATTATGATTGGCCGTATTCTGTGGCAGGAGTTCTTTAATAACCGTGACTGGCCGGTCGCGTCGGCGCTGGCGGTCATTATCCTGCTGATCCTGATTCTGCCGATCATCTGGTTCCATAAGCATCAAAACCGTGAGATGGGGGAGAAGGCATGAACAATTTGCCGACCATTCGCTCGCCCTGGCGTACCGGGATTCTGGTCTGCTGTTTCCTGTTCCTCTATGCGCCGATGCTGCTGCTGGTGGTTTACTCCTTCAACAGCTCACAGTTGGTGACGGTATGGGACAGCTTCTCCTTCCACTGGTACCGGGTGCTGTTTCAGGATAGCGCGATGATTGACGCGGTGATGCTGAGTCTGAGTATCGCCGCGCTCTCCGCCACCATGGCGGTGGTGCTGGGAACCCTGGCGGCGGTGATTATCGTGCGCTTCGGCCGTTTCCGTGGCCATAACGGCTTTGCGTTTATGCTGACCGCACCGCTGGTGATGCCCGACGTGATCACCGGGCTGTCGCTGCTGCTGCTGTTTGTGGCGATGGGCAACGCCTTTGGCTGGCCGAGCGAGCGCGGCATGCTGACCATCTGGCTGGCGCACGTTACGTTCTGTACCGCCTATGTCGCCGTGGTGATCAACTCGCGCCTGCGCGAACTGGACCGCTCGATTGAAGAGGCCGCGATGGATCTGGGCGCAACGCCGCTCAAAGTGTTCTTCGTGATTACCGTGCCGATGATTGCTCCGGCTATCGTCACCGGCTGGCTGCTGGCGTTTACGCTGTCTCTCGACGATCTGGTGATTTCCAGCTTTGTAACCGGCCCTGGCGCGACCACCTTGCCGATGGCGATTTTTGCCACCGTGCGGCGTGGCGTCAATCCGGAAATCAACGCGCTCGCCTCACTGATCCTGTTCGTGGTCGGTTTAGTCGGTTTTATCGCCTGGCGGGTGATGGCACATGAAGAAAAACAACGTTTAAGCGATATTCAGAAAGCTAAACGTGGCTGAAATCCGTAACATTTGCCACTATAACAACGGGCTGGTTTTACCGGCCCGTTTTTTGATCAGGTGGAGTCACGGACTATGTCAGAAATCCTTAAAAGCAGCCGCACGTTGACGGAGGCACCGGTTCCGGTCACCGTGGCGGGCATTGCCATTATCGCGACGCGCTGCCTGAGCGTGCTGATGCTGGCAAATGAGCTTGGCTACAGCGAGCTCGCCAACTTTGTCCACCGCAGCGCCCAGGCCTGGGACTCAACCTTTATCTTTGTCGCCAGCCAGCTGATCTTCCTGTTCGAACTGCGCTGCGCCTTTACCCTGATGCGCGGCAGCAACCGGGGACGCTGGGGCTATGTCGCCACCCAGGTGATTGTGCTGGGTTATATGCTGATGGCCTCCATGGGCTGGATCTATCCGGAGATATTCAGCATTGATGGCGCGAATAATGTCCAGATCGTCCATCACACCCTGCTGCAAAAGCTGCCGGATCTGCTGGTGCTGCTGCTGCTGTTTCTGCCGCTCAGCAGTCGCGCATTTTTCAGCAAGCGATGATACAATCGCGCTCCGCCCGACCTCTCCACCGTGAATACAGGCTTTCCCATGCATTGCGCGCTCTATGACGCTAACCGTTGCCGCTCCTGCCAGTGGCTGGAAAAACCCTATACCCAACAGCTGACTGACAAACAGTCATGGCTGGAACAGCTGCTGGCCGATCGGCCGGTGGCGCAGTGGTTGCCACCGATCACCTCGCCGCAGCAGGCGTTTCGTAATAAAGCCAAGATGGTGGTCAGCGGTAGCGTGGAGCGTCCGGTGTTCGGCATGGTTCAGCGCAATGGCGAGGCGGTTGATCTGTGCGACTGCCCGCTCTATCCAGCCAGTTTTCAGCCGGTGTTTGCTGCGCTGCGGCCGTTTATCGCCCGCGCCGGGCTGACGCCGTACAACGTGGCGCGCAAACGGGGCGAGCTGAAATATCTGTTGCTGACCGGCAGTAGTCAGGGCGGCATGATGCTGCGTTTTGTGTTGCGTTCGACCACCAAGCTGGCGCAACTGCGCGCGGCACTGCCGGAGCTGCAACAGCAGTTGCCACAATTGACGGTGATCTCCGCCAATATTCAGCCGGTACATATGGCGATTCTGGAAGGGGAGCAGGAGATTGCGCTGACGCCAGCGCAGTCGCTGGCCGAAAATTTTAACGGCGTGCCGCTGTGGATCCGTCCGCAAAGTTTCTTCCAGACCAATCCACAGGTTGCCAGCACGCTTTACGCCACCGCCCGGCAATGGGTGCAGCAGCTGCCGGTCACCAGCATGTGGGATCTGTTCTGCGGCGTAGGGGGATTTGGCCTGCACTGCGCCACGCCAGAGATGACGCTGACCGGCATTGAAATCAGCGCCGAGGCGATTAAATGCGCCCAGCGTTCAGCGCAGATGATGGGACTGGAAAAAGTGCAGTTTGCTGCGCTGGACTCGACCGAATTTGCCACCGGCCGGGACGCGGTGCCACAGCTGGTGCTGGTTAACCCACCGCGACGCGGCATTGGCGCTGAACTGTGTGATTTTCTTAGTCAGATGGCACCCGATTATCTGCTCTATTCCAGCTGTAACCCACAGACGCTGGCAGAAGACGTAGCCCGGCTGAATGATTATCAGATTAGCAAGGTGCAGCTGTTTGATATGTTCCCGCACACCGCCCATTTTGAAGTGCTGGCGTTGTTAACCCGCCAGCCGCGCTAAGCGTAAGACGGGCTCAGACACTGAGCCCGCATCTGCATTTATTCAGGGAACCACTGCTGGTTAATCTGCTGCCAGCGGCCATTGGCTTTCAGTTCGGCGAGGGCATGATTAAAGCGATCGCGTAATTCGGTGTTGCCTTTGCGCACTGCAATGCCGAGGCCGGTGCCGAAGTAGTCTGCATCGGTAACGTGCTCGCCGACGGTTGCCAGATCGCTGTTGGTCTTCAGCCACTGATTCACCACGGCGCTGTCACCAAACACCCCATCCAGACGCCCATTCTTCATATCCAGAATCGCATTCTGATAGCTGTCATACGCCACCACCGTCACCTCAGGATGTTTTTCCTGCAGGTATTTCTGATGGGTGGTGCCGTTCTCGACACCAAGACGCTTGCCCTTCAGGGCGGCAAAATCACTGAACTGGCCTTTGCGGGCGATCACGATTGCGGAGTTGGCGTAGTAGGGCTGGGTAAAATCGACCTGCTTGCTGCGTTCGGCGGTGATGTCCATACCGGAAATAACCGCGTCATAGCGGCGGAACTTCAGCGAAGGGATCAGGCTGTCGAACGCATTGTTGGTGAAGGTGCAGTCGGCCTTCATCTGCTGGCAAAGCGCCTTCGCCAGATCGATGTCGAAACCGACCAGCTGATTTTCACGATTCAGCGATTCAAACGGCGGATAAGTCGCCGAGGCGGCGAAGCGAATTTTATCAGCGGCCTGGGCGCTGAGGGCCAGCGAAGCCAGCGTGGCGGCAACAATCCATTTTTTCATTATACGACTCCTGTAATCACAACCTGTTCACTACTCTGAGAGCTGCTTACCCTGCCAGATAATGAATTTTTATGCAATCGTTGTGATTGTCCAGGCGTATCAGGCGAGCGGGCTCGCCTGACCATCAGTTACGGTGTTCAAAGGCCAGTGCGCGTTTCTCGATCAGCCGCATCATCAGCGTCAGCACCCCGTTAACACACAGATAAACCAGCCCGGCGGCGGCATACACCGTGACATCATAGGTGCGACCGTAGAGCAGCTGACCGTGGCCCATCACTTCCATCAGGGTAATGGTATAGGCCAGCGAAGTGCCTTTAAACACCAGCACCACCTCATTGGAGTAAGAGGAGAGGGCGCGCTTAAATGCATAAGGCAGCAGAATACGCAGCGTATCTTTGCGGTTCATGCCGAGTGCAGCGCAGGATTGCCACTGACCGGACGGAATAGCCCGCACCGCGCCGTAAAAAAGTTGGGTCGTGTAAGCCGCGCTATTGAGCGACAGCGCCAGCATGGCGCACAGCCACGGTTGCGACAGCAGGTGCCACAGCCAGGGGATTTGCTGGATCGACGGAAACTGTCCCGGACCGTAATAGATCAGGAAGATCTGCACCAGCAGCGGCGTGCCGGTAAACAATGTGATAAAGCCTTTTACCAGCGGATTAAGCACCGGCGTTTTCAGCGACAGCACCACGGTGAACAGCAGCGCCAGCAGCAGCGCCAGCACCAGCGAGGCCGCGGTCAGCGTCAGGCTGGTGTGTAATCCTTTCAGTAATTCGGGCAGATACGCCAGCATCAGCTGTTCCCCCGTTCAAATCGGGTGGTGCGCAGCTCAATGCGGCGCAATACCGCCTGGCTGAACAAGGTGATCACTAAATAGATAGCCGCAGCCACCAGGAACCAGGTAAACGGCTCCTGAGTTCGTGTGGCGATACTTTTGGTTTGCAGCATCAGGTCGTTGACGCTGATCAGCGACACCAGTGCGGTATCTTTTAGCAGTACCAGCCACTGATTGCCGAGTCCTGGCAGGGCATGCCGCCACATCTGCGGCATAATCAGACGCAGAAATATCGCCGATTTTTTCATTCCCAGCGCCTGACCCGATTCCCACTGGCCGATCGGCACTGCTTTCAGCGCCCCGCGCAGGGTTTGTGAGGCGTAGGCGGCATACAGCATCGCCAGCGCAATCACGCCGCACAGGAACGGACTGACGTCGAAGTTTTCAATTTCTACCTGAATGGGTAACTGAAACAGGCCGAAATTGAGGGTGAAACCGTCGGAGAGGGTCAGCAGCAGCTGAGAGGCGCCAAAGTAGATAAACAGCACCACCAGAATTTCCGGCAGACCGCGGATCAGGGTGACCAGACCGGTGCCGATCCACGCCAGCGGTTTCCAGCGCAGCGACTCCCAGCCAGCGAAAATCATCGCCAGCACCAGGCCGGCGATAAGCGCACAAACGGCAAGGCCGACGGTCATGCCGGCGGCGCTTGCGAGTGGGATCATTTCATTCATCAGAAATTACTGCGGGAACCATTTGCTGTAGAGCGTCTTATAGGTGCCGTCGGCTTTGATTTTATCCAGCGCACCGTTGAATTTGGTTTGCAGATCGGTATTGCCGGTACGCACTGCAATGCCCAGACCGGTACCAAAGTAGGCTTTATCGGTGACTTTCTCGCCCACTGGCGCCAGCGTCGCGTTCTGCTTCAGCCACTCATTAACCACCGCCGTATCGCCGAATACCGCATCAATACGGCCATTTTTCAGATCCAGCACCGCATTCTGATAGCTGTCGTACGGCACGGTAGTGATTTCACTGTGCTTTTCGGTCAGGTATTTCTGGTGAGTGGTGCCGTTTTGTACGCCGACGCGCTTGCCTTTCAGCGCCTCAATGCTGGCCACTTTCCCTTTCTGCGCCACGAACAGCGCCGAGTTGTCGTAGTAAGGCTTGCTGAACAGCACCTGTTTTTCACGCTCAGGGGTGATATCCATGCCGGCCATCACCGCATCAAAGCGACGGAATTTCAGGCTGGGGATCAGGCTATCGAACGCCTGGTTGGTGAAAGTACAGGTCGCATCAATCTCTTTACACAATGCATTCGCCAGATCGACATCGAAGCCCTGAATCTTGTTGTCTGAATCGACGAACTCAAACGGAGGGTAAGAGGCTTCGGTCGCGAAACGAATGGTCTGCGCCGCGGTGGCGCTCAGGCTAAAACCAGCAAGCAGTGCAGCAAGTACGACTTTTTTCATTGTTAGCATCCTGACTTAGTGCGAAAGATAGTGAGCAAACGCCTCGGTTTGCGGCTGTGTAAAGCGGCTGGCATCACCCTGTTCCACAATGTGACCATTTTCCATGTAGACCACGCGGCTGGCGGTTTTACGCGCCACTTCCACTTCATGGGTAACGATCACCTGCGTAATCCGGGTCTGGGCCAGTTCGCGAATAATGGTGACAATCTGAGCGGTAATTTCCGGGTCGAGCGCAGCGGTCGGCTCATCAAACAGCAGCACCTGCGGCTCCATCATCAGGGCGCGGGCAATCGCCACCCGCTGCTGCTGACCGCCGGAGAGATGCAGCGGAAAACGGTCGCTGTAGGGCGTCAGACGCAGACGATCGAGCAGCTTGTCTGCCCGGGCACGCGCGTCACTCTTGCTCAGACCCAGCACCCGGCAGGGCGCTTCCATCAGGTTCTGCAGCACGGTCAGATGCGGCCAGAGATTATATTGCTGGAACACCATTCCGACGTTCTGGCGCAGTTCACGGATCGCGGCCTCAGCCGGCTTCTGGCTGAAATCGAAATGATTACCGGCGATCTGCAACTGACCTGAACGGGGTTGCTCCAGCAAATTCAGCACCCGCAGCAACGAACTCTTACCGGCACCGCTGGGACCCAGCAATACCAGTGTCTCGCCTTGCGGACACTCAAGATTAATGTCGAACAGCGCCTGATGAGCACCGTAGAAGCAGTTTATTGCGTTTAGTTGAATACTCATGCGCCAGATTTGAATAGCTATTAGTGTCGCGGATTTTAACGTCACCAGAATAGTTATGCAATTGAGGTGGGTTAAAATTTATGAAACAGCCGGGAAAACCGCTAAAGCTTAGCACAATATCGTGTGCTGTCCGGCGGGATGACCCGACGAATGCCGGGCTAGCGGAAACAAAAAAAGCGCGGGTATCAGTACCTCGCGCTTTTTATCACTCGCCGAACGGGTGATTATTTTTTCGATTTTTCAAGCATCTGACTCAGGCTGCCACCCTCGGCATGTGCCGGGTTCGCCATATAGCGAACATCATCGACTACCCAGCAACTGCCCTGGTGGATCATCAGCACTTCATCCTGCCACTGCTTGCCGTCGCGGCTCAGTTCAACCCGCAGCGGAATATTGCGCGCATCACGGTTAGGAATGGTAGAAGCATCGGCTACGCTGGCAGCGGTCGGACCCTGTGACAGGCTGGAGAAGAGATCGCCGTTGCGCCACTGTGCGCCGGCGTTACTGCCGCTGGCGGCCTGCAGTGAGTGATAGAGTGCATCGCTCAGGTAAGGGCGATATTTTGCCAGCGTGTTGCTGTCCGGCAGACCCTGGGTCGGCTGCTGAACGCGCAGATCATAGAACTGTTGGGCAACCTGGTCAGGGCCGCCTTCGATGCACGGCGCGCTACGCGGGCCATTATCCTTAATCACGGGCTCAACGGTGGTACAGGCGCTGAGCAGCAGGGCCGCGGGGATCATTAGCGCAAACGCGTTGTTTCTCATCTCGATTTCCTTATTGTTCTCTGGCAAGGTGCCCTTTTTAGCATAGAGTATAGCCGTGCTTTTTAGTCGAAAGAGCCTTAGTCCGGTTTTCAACAAGGAGAAGACGATGAAATTTTCAACTACCCCCACGCTGGAAGGCCACAGCATCACGGATTATTGCGGTGTGGTAACCGGCGAAGCGATTCTCGGTGCCAATATCTTCCGCGATTTTTTTGCCGGCATTCGCGATATCGTCGGCGGCCGATCCGGCGCCTATGAAAAAGAGCTGCGCAAAGCGCGTGAGATCGCCTTCAAAGAGCTGGAAGAGCAGGCCAAAGCGCTGGGTGCTAACGCGGTTGTCGGAATTGATATCGATTACGAAACGGTCGGCAAAGAGAGCAGTATGCTGATGGTCAGCGTCAGCGGGACGGCGGTAATCGTTCGTTGAAACGCCTGCTGTTGCTGCTCGCAGCGCTGATGCTGGTGGGCTGTCAGTCCGGGGTGGAATCCCGTCCCGGCTACTGGGCCGACCTGCGGCATCCCGCCCAGGGTGCGCGACCACGGGTTAAAGTGATTGTGATTCACTATACCGCCGAAGATTTTTCCTCTTCGCTGGCAACCCTGACCGATCAACAGGTCAGCGCCCATTATCTGATCCCGCGGCAGCCGCCACAGCGCGCCGGTAAGGGCGTCATCTGGCAACTGGTGCCGGAGCAGCAGCTCGCCTGGCACGCCGGACCGAGCTTCTGGCGTGGAGCCAGCCGGATTAACGACACCTCAATTGGCATCGAACTGGTGAATCGCGGTTATCGCCGTACTCTGACCGGTCGCGAGTGGCAGCCGTTTACCACGGCGCAAATCACTGCGCTGGAGGCGCTGCTGCGTGATATCAGCCAGCGCTACGCGATTGCGCCGGAAAACATTGTTGGTCACAGCGATATTGCCCCGCAGCGTAAACAGGACCCCGGACCGCTGTTTCCTTGGCAGCAACTGGCGCAGCGGGGATTGGGTGCCTGGCCTGATGCCAGGCGGGTAGCGTTTTACTTAGCCGGTGAGGATCCGCACGCGGCGGTACCGGCTGAAGTAATCGTCGATCGCTTACAGCGTTACGGCTATCCGGTGAATAGGGCGATGAGCGCGCGCGAGCAGCAGACGGTGATCGCAGCGTTTCAGATGCATTTCCGGCCGGCAGACTATCGCGGCAACGCAGATGCCGAAACTGCCGCGATAGCGGCCGCGCTGCTGGAAAAGTATGGCGCGGCGCAGTAAGCGGGAAAAATTACTGCTGCAGAAAGGCTTTCCAGTGGGCCACCACCTGCTCAAGCGCGGCGCGATCGGCATCCAGATGGGTCACCAGTCGGGTGCGGGGACCGGCGCTGATCAGCACGTCGCGCGCTTTCATCCACGCCGCTAACGGTTCAACCTGGTTGGCCGGTAGCTGGACAAACAGCATATTGGTTTGCTGATCAATCACTTCCACGCCAAGCTCATGCAGTTGCTGCCCCAGCCAGGCGGCATTATCGTGATCCTGCTGCAGGCGTGTCACGTTATGCTGCAGGGCATAAAGCCCGGCCGCTGCCAGAATTCCGGCCTGACGCATACCGCCGCCGGTCATTTTACGCCAGCGGCGCGCCCGCTCAATCAGCGTCGCATCACCACACAGCAGGGAACCGACCGGCGTACCCAGACCTTTTGACAGGCAGATGGTCAGGCTGTCGCAGTAGCGGGCGATCGCCGCCAGCGTAGTCTGCTGGGCGACGACCGCATTGAAGATGCGTGCGCCATCAATATGCAGTGCCAGCTGCCGCTCCCGGGTAAAAGCCCAGGCCTGTTCCAGATAACTTATCGGCAATACTTTGCCGTGATGGGTGTTCTCCAGGCTCAGCAGGCGGGTGCGGGCGAAGTGAATATCATCAGGCTTGATGGCGGCGGCCACGTCGCTGAGCGGCAGCGTACCATCGTCAGCGGCCAGAATCGGCTGCGGCTGGATACTGCCCAGCACCGCCGCGCCGCCCGCTTCATATTTGTAGTTATGCGCCTGCTGACCGACGATATACTCATCACCACGCTCACAGTGGCTCAGCAACGCCACCAGGTTGGCCTGGGTACCGGTCGGGAAGAACAGCGCAGCCGCTTTACCGCTCAGGCGCGCCGCTTCTGCCTCAAGGGCGTTAACGGTAGGATCATCACGGTAGACATCATCACCGGTTTCGGCGGACATCATGGCGCTTAACATGGCGGCACTGGGCCGGGTCACGGTATCACTGCGTAAATCGATCACCTGAAGCTCCTGAACGTGGCGGAAAAAAAGGCGGGCATCGCGCCCGCCTGGGTGAAGCTGTTGTTTTACCGCAGCCAGTTGGTTTTCGCCAGTTCTACCACTTCGTCGCCGCGTCCATTCAGAATGGCGCGCAGCATGTACAGGCTGAAGCCTTTGGCCTGCTCCATTTTAATTTGCGGCGGCATCGCCAGTTCTTCTTTGGCAGTGATGACATCGACCAGAACCGGACCGTCATGGGCGAACGCCTGCTCCAGCGCGCCGTTCAGCTCTGATGCTTTTTCTACCCGGATGCCTTTAATACCGCACGCTTCGGCGATGGCCGCAAAGTCGGGGTTGTCCAGCTCGGTGCCGTCGGTGAGGTAGCCGCCAGCTTTCATCTCCATCGCCACGAAACCCAGCACGCTGTTGTTGAAGATCACCAGCTTGACCGGCATTTTCAGCTGCGCCAGCGAGATAAAATCGCCCATCAGCATGCTGAATCCACCATCCCCACACAGTGCCACCACCTGGCGATTGCGGTCAATTGACTGGGCACCCAGCGCCTGCGGCATCGCGTTGGCCATTGAGCCGTGGTTAAACGAGCCGAGCAGCCGGCGCTTGCCGTTCATCTTCAGATAACGCGCCGCCCAGACCGTCGGCGTACCGACGTCGCAGGTGAAGATGGCGTCTTCACTGGCGTAGTGACTGATCTGCTGCGCCAGATATTGCGGATGAATCGGCTGTTTATCGTTGGGCTGGGCCAGCTCGTCAAGACTTTTACGCGCATCGACATAGTGTTCCAGCGCGCTGTCGAGATGACTGCGGTCGATTTTGCTGGTCAGCTGCGGCAGCAGTGCCTGCAGTGTGGTTTTCACGTCGCCGACATAAGCTTCATCAACGTGACAGTGCGAACCGAGGCTGCCGGGATTGATATCGATCTGAATAATGCGGGCCTTTTCCGGATAGAAGGCGCGGTAGGGAAACTGGGTGCCAAGTAGCACCAGCGTTTCGGCATTCATCATGGCGTGGAAGCCGGAAGAGAAGCCGATCAGCCCGGTCATGCCGACATCATAAGGATTGTCATATTCGATGTGCTCTTTACCGCGCAGCGCATGGACAATCGGCGCTTTCAGCGTCTCCGCCAGCCTGACCACTTCCTGATGCGCACCGGCGCAGCCGCTGCCGCACAGCAGGGTAATATTGCTGGCCTGATTCAGGGTCTCAGCCAGTTGGGCCAGTTCAGCGGCCTGTGGCAGAACCTGCGGCAGCTGCGGCGGATACCACGCAGCGTTAGCGTTTTCGGGGGCTAGCTTAAGTGCAACATCGCCCGGCAGGACGACCACCGAAACGCCGCGATTGAGGATCGCTTTGCGCATGGCGATACCCAGCACCTGCGGCAGCTGCTCAGGATTGGATACCAGTTCGCAGTAGTGGCTGCATTCGCGGAACAGCTCCTGCGGATGGGTTTCCTGAAAATAGCCGCTGCCGATCTCGCTCGACGGAATATGCGCCGCAATCGCCAGCACCGGCACGCGGTTGCGATGACAGTCGAACAATCCGTTGATCAGGTGTAAATTGCCTGGCCCACAGGAGCCGGCGCAGACCGCCAGCTCACCGCTGATATGCGCTTCCGCGCCTGCCGCAAACGCCGCCACTTCTTCGTGGCGCGTCGGCATCCATTCAATGGTGCCCATGCGGTTCAGACTGTCACTCAGGCCATTTAATGAGTCCCCGGTAACGCCCCAGATGCGTTTGACGCCGGCGTTTTCAAGCGTTTTAGCGACCAGCGCCGCCACGGTTTGTTTCATCTTATTCTCCTTTGTGGGTGCGCCAGACCGATGGCGCGACCAAAACCGCAAAAAAGAAGCGTAGACGACGTAACAGAAAAGCAGCCGTGAAAAAATGCGCTGGAGGCTGCCCGCGCCGGTCAGGCCGAGAACAGGGCGATCAGAATCGGAGCCAGCAGGCTCATGACAAAGCCGTGCACAATGGCGGCGGGCACGATCTCATTGCCACCGGCCCGCTGCAGCACCGGCAGGGTAAAGTCCATTGAGGTGGCACCACATAAGCCTAAGGCGCTGCAGCGATGGCGGGCGATGAGCGCCGGGATCAGCATAATCGCCACCAGCTCGCGCAGCAGATCGTTGAAGAAAGCGGCGCTGCCGATCACCGGGCCAAACGCTTCGGTGAGCAGAATACCTGAGAGCGAGTACCAGCCGAATCCGCTCGCTAACGCCAGACCGGTTTTTAGCGGCAGGCCCAGCGCCAGCGCTGCGATCATTCCGCCGACCAGCGCGCTGACCAGTACCACGCTGGCCACCAACATTCCCCGTCGGTTGAGAATGATCTGACGCAGCGTCATCCCGCTGCCACGAAGCTGAATGCCAACCAGAAACAGCAGGAAAATCAGCGCATATTCACTGGCGGTTGCGGCATAATGCAGTAACGGCCATTGGGTCAGGCCGAGCACAAACCCGATCACCACTACGCCGCACAGCTTGAGTGAATCCAGCGCCATGTGCAGCCGTGAAGGTAATTTTTCCTGTTTATGGCTGTGCTGCCAGGGCACGCGCTTCTCCAGCCAGCGCAGCGCCAGCAGGTTACATAACAGGATGCACAGCGCGGTCACCAGCGCGGTGTGAAACACGGTAACCAGATTGCTGCTGAGGTTATCAAGAAACGCCAGGCTGATGCCCATGAAGAACAGGATCACGTAGACCATCCAGCCCAGCAGGCGATTGACCTGACGCAGCACGGTGGTTTGACGGAACGGTAACAGCCAGCCCGTAATCAGCGGCAGCAGGATAATCAGAAGTCCGGAGTACATAAAAAATAAGGCCATCCATGCAGTAAGTGGCGACACGCTAACGAAAAAGCGCGGTAGAGTAAACCCTCGGCCGCGCGTGACCTGACCAGTCGGTGTCCGGCAACCCTGCTTCGTTTAGCAAGAGGATGGAACCCTATGATTCTGGAACATATCGACATTCGCGGTTTTCGCGGCATCAACCAGCTTTCCCTGCCTTTAACCCAGACCAACCTGCTGATTGGTGAGAATGCCTGGGGTAAATCCAGCCTGCTTGATGCGCTGAGTTTACTGCTGTCACCGCATCACGATGAGTATGTTTTTACCCCGGCTGACTTTCATTTTACGCCGGGCGATGTCACGGATTCGATGCGTCGTCTCTCGGTGGTGTTTCACTTTCGCGATGATGGCAGCGCTGATGATGCGCTGCTGGCACCGTTCTTGCAGCGTGACGCACAGGGCGCGCGCTGGCTCTATTACAGCGTGCGTGCCACCTGGCGTCAGCAGGGGGTCAGTGCCAGTCGGCGCTTTGTCGACCGCCAGCTTCAGCCGCTGACACAGGAGAACTGCGCGGCGGCCATTGCACGCCTGCTGCAACGGCATCCGGTATTGCGACTGCGCGATGCGCGTTTCAGTAAACGATCCCGGCATGAGCTGCGCCGGACGATCCGATCCTGCATCCTCAGCTGATGGCTGGAATGGAAGATCTGGCACGCGATCTTGAACGGCACCCGCAGCAACTGAGTGATGAAGTCTTGCGGCAGGGATTGAAAACCCTGCAGCAACTGATGGAGCATTACTTTCTGGTACAGCAGCCAGCCGCCGCGGTTGCCCGGCGGGTCGATCCGCAACAGCGTCACGGCGATCGGGGATGGCAGGCGCTGGATCAGCTTAATCAGCTGATCGCTGGCAATGATTCGCGCAGCCGGCAACTGATTCTGCTGCAGATGTTTACGCTGCTGATTCAGGCGCGGGGCGATCTGCCGCTGGCGCCTGACGCCCGTCCATTGTTACTGATTGAAGATCCGGAAACCCGCCTGCATCCAATCATGCTGTCGGTGGCGTGGAATATGCTGTCGCTGCTGCCGCTGCAAAAAATTGCCACCACCAACTCGGCGGAGCTGTTGTCGCAGGTGCCGGTTGAGAATGTCTGCCGACTGGTGCGTGAACCGTCACGGGTCGCGGCGTGGCGCATCGGCCCGGAAGGCCTGAGCGCGGAGGAGAGTCGCCGCATTGGCTTTCATATTCGCGTCAACCGACCGGTGGCGCTGTTTGCCCGTTGCTGGCTATTAGTTGAGGGTGAAACCGAAGTCTGGATCATCAATGAGCTGGCGCAGCAGTGCGGCTACAGTTTTGCCGCCGAAGGGGTAAAAGTGATTGAGTTTGCCCAGTCTGGCCTCAAACCACTGCTGAAATTTGCCCGCCGGATGGGCATCGCCTGGCATGTTCTGACGGACGGAGATGAGGCGGGCAACAAATATGCCACCGCCGCCCGCAGCCAGCTGCAGCCGCACGATAGCGAGCAGCAGCATCTGACACAACTGCCGGCGCTGGATATCGAAAACTTCCTCTTCCAGCAGGGCTTTCGCGATGTTTATCTGCAGATGGCGCACCTGCCGTTAAACGTGAGGATGAGTGCCAGGCGTATTATTACCAGGGCGATTCACCAGAGCTCGAAGCCTGAGCTGGCGATCGCAGTGGCTACCTCAGCGGCGGAACGCGGTCAGGATGCCATTCCGCTGTTAATGCGCGAGATGTTCGCCCGGGTCATCGGGCTGGCGCAGGGTAAGGCGGATTAAACGCGGGCCACAAGAAAAATGCCAGCGTCGGTGGCTGGCATTTTTAGGGGAGTGTTCAGTAGGGGGAAGCAGATGTCAGGCAACGGCCTGCACTTCTGCTACCGGCACGATCAGACTGGCGTGATTGCCTTTCGGACCTTCGTGGACATCAAACTGAACTTGCTGGCCAGCTTTCAGCGTTCTGTAACCATCCATCTGAATCGTTGAGTAGTGGGCAAAGATGTCTTCGCCACCGCCAACTGGACAGATAAAGCCAAAGCCTTTGGCGTTATTGAACCATTTAACTGTACCCGTCTCCATGCTTTTACTTCCCTCGCAAGACATTTTATAAGTAGGTGAGGTCATTGAAGCTGTGAGTCGAGTTTGATTAAAACTCAATCAGCTTGTGCAAGTAGAATGTAGAGAAATGGCCGCTGGCGTCAAGCAAACCCCCGGGCTCGGTGGGGAAAAAATCATCAAAATTTGAGGCAGTTAACGCTATTGCGAATTTTGTGATACAGGTCGCGGGTGGGAATTTCTGAATAAATTTTCATCAGCGGCCAGTGGCTTGACAGGCATGTTAAACTCTCAACATGTAGCCGCTTAAATGCGATGGGCGAAATCTCAACGGAACACTATGGCAAACACAAACGACTGGCTTAACTTTGAACATCTGGCCGAAGACAAAGTACGCGAAGGGTTAAAGCCGCCTTCAATGTATAAAGTCATTCTGAATAATGACGATTATACACCTATGGAATTTGTTATTGACGTTGTACAAAAGTTCTTTTCTTATGATGTTGAACGTGCAACGCAACTGATGTTGAAAGTTCACTACCACGGCAAGGCGATCTGTGGTGTATTTACCGCAGAAGTCGCCGAGACTAAAGCGGCCCAGGTGAACAATTATGCGCGGGAAAACCATCATCCGTTGCTGTGTACGCTGGAAAAAGCCTGATCCCGTCTCCATATAGGAAACAGGTCAGAGCGATAATTGGGGGAGGTGCCTAATGCTCAATCAAGAACTGGAACTCAGTTTAAATATGGCTTTCGCCAGAGCGCGTGAGCACCGTCATGAGTTTATGACCGTCGAGCATCTGTTACTGGCATTGCTCAGTAACCCGTCGGCCAGAGAGGCATTGGAAGCCTGTACGGTGGACATTGTGGCTCTGCGGCAGGAACTCGAAGCCTTCATCGAACAAACCACACCCGTTTTACCTGCCAGTGAGGAGGAGCGCGATACACAACCGACGCTCAGCTTCCAGCGCGTATTACAGCGTGCGGTTTTCCATGTCCAGTCATCCGGTCGCAGCGAAGTTTCCGGTGCGAACGTGCTGGTCGCTATCTTCAGCGAGCAGGAGTCGCAGGCCGCTTATCTGTTGCGTAAACATGAAGTCAGCCGCCTTGATGTGGTGAACTTTATTTCACACGGTACGCGTAAAGATGAGCCTGGCCAGGCGCCTGGCGCAGAAAATCCGGTTAACGAAGAGCAAGCAGGCGGGGAGGATCGTATGGAAAACTTCACCACCAATCTCAATCAGCTTGCTCGCGTCGGTGGCATCGATCCACTGATCGGTCGCGATAAAGAGCTGGAGCGTACTATCCAGGTACTGTGCCGTCGCCGTAAAAATAACCCACTGCTGGTGGGGGAATCGGGCGTCGGGAAAACCGCCATAGCGGAAGGGCTTGCCTGGCGTATCGAGCAGGGCGACGTGCCGGAAGTGATGAAAGACTGCACCATCTACTCGCTGGATATTGGTTCGCTGTTAGCCGGCACCAAATACCGCGGTGACTTTGAGAAACGTTTCAAAGCGCTGCTGAAGCAACTCGAGCAGGATGAGAGCAGCATTCTGTTTATCGATGAAATCCATACCATCATCGGTGCAGGTGCCGCCTCGGGCGGCCAGGTTGATGCCGCTAACCTGATTAAACCGCTGCTTTCGAGCGGGAAAATCCGGGTAATGGGTTCCACCACCTATCAGGAGTTCAGCAACATCTTCGAAAAAGACCGTGCCCTGGCGCGTCGCTTCCAGAAGATCGATATCACGGAGCCCTCTGTTGATGAAACCGTGCAGATCCTGAATGGCCTGAAAACCAAGTACGAAGCGCACCACGATGTGCGTTACACCGCGAAAGCGGTACGTGCGGCGGTGGAGCTGGCGGTGAAATACATCAACGACCGTCATCTGCCAGATAAGGCAATTGACGTGATCGATGAGGCCGGTGCGCGTGCGCGCCTGATGCCAGCCAGTAAGCGCAAGAAAACCGTTAACGTGGCTGACATTGAAACCGTGGTCGCACGCATTGCCCGTATTCCGGAGCAAAGCGTCTCGGCAACCGATCGCGATACGCTGAAAAATCTCGGCGACCGCCTGAAAATGCTGGTGTTTGGACAGGACAATGCCATTGAGGCACTGACGGAAGCGATCAAAATGAGCCGGGCAGGATTGGGTCAGGATCGTAAACCCGTCGGCTCGTTCCTGTTCGCCGGACCGACCGGTGTCGGTAAAACCGAAGTCACGGTACAACTGGCGAAAGCGCTGGGCATTGAACTGCTGCGCTTTGATATGTCCGAGTACATGGAGCGTCACACCGTCAGTCGTCTGATTGGTGCGCCTCCGGGTTATGTTGGCTTTGATCAGGGCGGCCTGCTGACGGATGCGGTGATCAAACATCCTCATGCGGTGGTACTGCTGGATGAGATTGAGAAAGCGCACCCTGACGTGTTCAACCTGCTGCTGCAGGTGATGGATAACGGTATGCTGACCGATAACAACGGTCGCAAAGCGGACTTCCGTAACGTGGTGCTGGTGATGACCACCAACGCCGGGGTACGTGAAACCGAACGTAAATCTATCGGCCTGATTCATCAGGACAACAGCACCGATGCGATGGAAGAGATCAAGAAGATCTTTACGCCAGAGTTCCGCAACCGTCTGGACAACATCATTTGGTTCAGTCACCTGTCACCAGAGGTGATTCATCAGGTGGTCGACAAGTTTATTGTCGAGTTGCAGGCGCAGCTGGATGCGAAAGGGGTATCGCTGGAAGTCAGTGATGAAGCACGTGACTGGCTGGCTGAGAAGGGCTATGACAAAGCGATGGGGGCCCGTCCGATGGCACGCACCGTACAGGAAAGCCTGAAAAAACCGTTAGCCAATGAACTGCTGTTTGGTTCGCTGGTGGATGGCGGCTCAGTCTCGGTGGCGCTGGATCGTGAAAAAGGTCAGCTGACCTATCACTTCCTCAGCGCAGAGAAACGCAAAACAGAAGGCACCGTGCACTGATTGACGGCAGCCAGATATGAAAAAGGCCGGATTCTCATCCGGCCTTTTTTTTCGCTGCATTTCTGGTGCCGCGAGACTATCGCAGCTTAGCGACTACGGAAGACAATGCGGCCTTTGCTCAGGTCGTACGGGGTCAACTCGACTGTGACTTTGTCGCCCGTCAGAATGCGGATGTAGTTTTTGCGCATTTTACCGGAGATATGAGCGGTAACCACGTGTCCGTTCTCAAGTTCTACGCGGAACATGGTGTTAGGTAACGTATCCAGTACGGTACCTTGCATTTCAATATTGTCTTCTTTGGCCATCGAATCCTCTGGGTGTACTACCTTTCAGTTGAACCGGCAAGATAATGCCCAATTCAACGATTTATGTAAAGAACCGTCGGCGATTTTGCCAACGCTTTGCCGTGCTTCGCGTCATAACGCGAGCATTACGGAAAAATTCGGGTGTTTATGTGACGTCTGCGGGGGATTAGCGGGCTAAGAATCTGTATCAACCGGTTACACGCGCACGATTGAAACAGTTCCGAGAGTGCGTTGAGATTCCCAGCCTGGCAATTCCGGCTTGTAAAAACTAAGCGCGGACGACATACCAAACTCGACTATTATATCACTTATACGCCTTTATGTGTGCAAAACATCTGCGCGCGGCTAAAAAAGGGTTTGTGTTCGCCAGCATCCGTCGCTGACCGGTTGCCACGCAAGGCTTTGTACATATTGCAGATAGTCAGCACGCGGGATTTCCAGCGCGCCCAGTGAAGCCGTATGCGGGTTAAGTACCTGACAATCCACCAGTCGGCCCTGATGTTTGATGAAATGCTGACAGAAAACCAAAAGTGCGGTTTTTGACGCGTTCTCCTGACGACTGAACATCGATTCACCGCAAAAGATTTGGCCCAGCGCCAGGCCATACATTCCGCCTACCAGCTTGTGCTCATCCCAGACCTCAATCGAATGCGCATGACCGGATTCATACAGCCTCAGCCACGCACGTTTGACCTCAAAGGTAATCCAGGTTCCTTCTTCACGACCCGTGGCGCAGCCGTCAATCACCTCAGCAAAAGCCTCGTTCATTGTCACGCGATAAGGCGAGCGCTGATGAAAACGCTTCATACTGCGGCTAAGGTGAAAATGTTCCGGCAACAGTACCGCGCGTGGATCGGGTGACCACCAGAGAATCGGATCGCCGGGTGAAAACCAGGGGAAAATGCCGTGCTGATAAGCGTTAAGTAAGCGTGCAGGGGAAAGATCGCCGCCCATCGCCAGCAAGCCATTCGGCTCGCGCAGGGCCATCTCCGGTGGCGGAAATTGCAGAGATTCCCGTGACAGTTGTACCAGTCTCATTGCGTTGTTCTACTCATCAGCATGTCGCTAGACTATAGCGCAATCCGCTGCCGGAAACGCCAGTAGCGGCCCGCTTTTGAGATTAATTCGGCATGGCTGCCTTGCTCGACAATCACACCGTTATCCATCACACAAATGCGGTCCATTTGCTCCAGTCCGCTCAGGCGATGAGTCACCATCATCACCGTTTTGCCGATGGTAAGCCGCTGTAGCAGGCTGAGAATGTGCTGCTCAGTGGTGGCATCCAGCCCTTCGGTGGGTTCATCCAGCAGCCAGAGATCGCCATCATGCAGCGCCGCCCGGGCAATCGCCAGGCGTCGTAGTTCACCACCCGACAGTGGGCGACCACCTTCGCCCAGCCAGGCGTTTAAACCCTCCGGCGTCTCCAGCAGGCGCTGCAGGCCGGTATCGATCAGTACCTGACGTAATGTTTCATCGCTGGCGGCAGGGCAGGCCAGCAGCAGGTTATCACGCAGGCTCTGACTGAACAGATGAACCCGCTGAGTCACCACGCTGATACGCTGGCGCAGTTCCGATTCCGGCCAGGCGGCGATCGGCAGATCGTTCAGGCTGATTGTGCCAGGCTGGCACTCCCAGGCACGGGTCAGCAGCGCCAGTAAGGTCGACTTCCCACAGCCGGTAGGACCGAGCAGCGCAATGCGTTCACCCGGGTTAACCTGCAGCGAGAGCTGATTGAGTACCTTATCCGGACGATCGGGATAGCTGAAATCGAGCCGATCAATCTCTACCGCCAGGCTGCCGGTCCGGGCGCGACCCTGCGTCGGGAAGGTGATGGCCGGGACCTGATCGATAATGTCATTAACCCGCTGCGCCGAGGTGATCACCTGTGACATCGGCAGAAAAGCCGTGGCAACCGGCGCCAGCGCTTCAAATGCCGCCAGCGCACAAAAAACCACCAGTGCGATCAGCGAGCCGGGTAACTGCTGTTCGCTGATGCTGCCCGCACTCAGCCACAGTAGCGAGGTCACCGTCAGGCCGCTGATCAGCAACAGCAGACTCTGCGCGGCAGCCTGTAAACGTAGCTGCTGGCGCTGCGCCTGAAGCCAGTGCTGTTCCTGCTCATCGAGCTGTTTACGCCACGCCTGTGAAGCGCCATACAGGGTAAGTTCTGCCTGACCGGCCAGCCAGTGCATCAGCTGGGTGCGCCAGCGGGCCCGGCCATCGGCAATGGCTACTCCGGCTGGCGAGCCAAGACGATAAAACAGCGCCGGCAGGATAATCAGGTGCCCAGCATGATAGCGCCCAGCGTCAGTCCGAGCTGAAGATCGATAAAACTCAGGCCGAGGGTGACCACCATCGTCACCACCAACGCGCCTGCCAGCGGAGAAATGACCCGCAGATAGAGATGATCGAGCGTATCGACGTCTGCAACAAAACGGTTGAGCAGATCGGCCTGGCGAAAACGCGATAGTTGGCCCGGTGAAAGCGCAATCAGGCGGCTGAAGGTATGCACTCGCAGATGCTGCAATACGCGGAAGGTCGCATCGTGGCTGACCAGCCGTTCAGCATAGCGGGCAGCGGTGCGGATGATGGCTGCGCCGCGAACGCCAGCAGCAGGCAGCATATAGTTGAAACTGTAAAGTCCGGCCACGCCGGCCACTGAGGAGGCGGCAAGGAACCAACCGGAAAGCGTCAGCAAGCCGATGCTGGCCAGTAAAGTGAGAATCGCCAGCATTACTCCCAGCGCCAGGCGAAAAGGGTGACGCAGCCAGAGGCGCAGGAACGGACGTAAAGCGGACATCAGCCAATCTCCTGTTGACGGTGTTTCAGCATCTGATTGAACGGCCCCGCTTGTTGCGACAGCGTCTGCCAGTCACCCTGTTGCACCAGTTTGCCGGCCTCCATCACCCACAGCGTCTGCCCGTCGCTTAATGCATCAAGCTGATGGGTAATCATCAGCGTGGTCTGTTGGCTGGCCGCCTGATTCAGCGCCTGCATCACATGACGTTCGCTGAGCGCATCCAGACTGGCTGCCGG
This sequence comes from Pantoea brenneri, assembly GCA_002095305.1. Lineage (GTDB taxonomy): Bacteria > Pseudomonadota > Gammaproteobacteria > Enterobacterales > Enterobacteriaceae > Pantoea > Pantoea brenneri. The sequence continues at coordinate 4,648 of MIEI01000013.1, read as the reverse complement.
TTCATCCAGCAATAATAAATGCGAGGGTTTATAAAGCGCGCGCGCAACCGCAACGCGCTGTGCCTGGCCGACCGACAGCTGGTTACCGCCATCGCCGGGCTGTGTCTCAATCCCCTGCGGCAGCCGTGGCAGGAATTCGTTAACGCCACTGGTTTCGAGCACCGCAGCAAAGCGTGCGGCGTCCCAGCTGGCGTTCATCACAATATTGTCGCGCAGCGTGGCGGCCGGTAACTGAGGATTCTGCCCAACCCAACTGAGCTGCTGATGCCAGTCAGTACGGCGAATGTCACGGATTTCAACCCCGTTTGCCTTCAGCGAGCCCTGATAGGGCAGAAAACCCAGCAGGGCGTTCATCAGGGCCGTTTTGCCGGCACCGCTTTGACCGACCAGCGCGACGCGTTCGCCTGGCGCCAGAGTAAAGTTAAGCGGGCCACACAGCGGCTGACCATCGGGTGCACAGATCAACAGATCGACTGCGGCGAGATCGAGCGGGCCAGTGGCAGTAAACGGCGTGTCACCCTGCGACGGGCCGCTGGTTGGGCTGCCCTGCATGAACTGTTCGAGCGCATCGGCACCGCCGACGGCCTGCGCTTTTGCATGATAAAACGCTCCTAAATCGCGCAGTGGCTGGAAGAATTCAGGCGCGAGAATCAATACCAGGAAACCAGCAAACAGGGTGACGCCCTGACTGTAATCCCCGAAGTGCAGTTCGCCGAGATAAGAAAAACCAAAATAAACCGCCACGACGGCAATCGCTAACGAGGCGAAGAATTCCAGCACCGCCGAAGAGAGAAACGCCAGACGGAGCACTTCCATGGTGCGCTGACGGAAGTCAGTAGTGGCCACCGCTACCGCCTGTTGCTCAGCCGCGCCACGGTGAAACAGCCGCAGCGTTTCGCGGCCGCGTAAACGATCAAGGAAATTACCGCTCAGGCGCGCCAGTACCAGAAAGTTGCGACGGTTTGCTTCGGCTGCGCCCATCCCGACTAACGCCATAAACAGCGGAATCAGCGGCGCGGTCGCGAACAGAATCAGACCCGCTGTCCAGTTAAGCGGAAAGATCGCCAGCAGGATGCAGCAGGGGATCAGCACGGCCAGCGTCATTTGCGGCAGGTAGCGAGCATAATAGTCCTGCATCTCTTCGATTTGCTCGAGCAGCAGGGTGGCCCAGCTGCCGGCGGGCTTGCCCTGAATCCATGCCGGACCGAGCGCTGATAAACGATCCAGCACCTGCTTACGTAATGCCTGACGAATAGCCTGACCGGCACGGTAGCCGACCCGCTCGCGGGCATAATTGATCGCAGCGCGCAGCACGAAGCAGAGCAATAGCAGCAGCATCTTGCCAGCCAGTGCTGCACGTGGTTGCTGTTCAATAATCAGTGCCTGAAGCAGCGAAGCCAGCAGTGCGGCCTGAACAATGATTAACAGTGCGCTAACCACGCCCAGCAGCGTGCTCAGTCGCAACCAGCGACCGGCGAAATGACGTTGCTGACGTAGCCAGCGGGTGAGGTGCTGCTGCCGGGTTTTGTCCATGCGAGACCATGCGTTGAGCCGATGAGCGATGAAAATAATGGGGCATTTTCATCCCGTCCAGGCGCAAGAATCTAGCATGCGGGCAATAAAAAAGGCGACTGAAAAACAGTCGCCCGGAACATTTGAGATCAGAGGGTTAACAACTTACTTATCGTTTTTAACCAGCCCGTCAAGAAAACGTTCAGCATCTAACGCAGCCATACAGCCGGTGCCGGCCGAAGTAATGGCCTGGCGATAGATGTGGTCCATGACATCACCCGCGGCGAACACCCCAGGAATGCTGGTCTGGGTCGCATTACCGTGCAGGCCAGACTGGACTTTGATGTAGCCATTTTCCAGCTCAAGCTGACCGTCAAAGATGGCCGTATTCGGGCTGTGGCCGATCGCTACAAACAGACCGGCGACGTCCAGCGTTTCGGTCTCTTCACTGTGCAGGGTTGAGCGTAAAGTCAGGCCGGTAACACCCATCTGATCGCCCACCACTTCTTCCAGCGTACGATGGGTGTGCAGCACGATATTGCCGTTGCGGACTTTTTCCATCAGGCGATCAATCAGGATCTTCTCTGCACGGAAACTGTCACGACGATGGATCAGATGCACTTCCGCCGCGATGTTAGCGAGGTAAAGCGCCTCTTCAACCGCGGTGTTACCGCCGCCGATCACCGCCACTTTTTGATTGCGATAGAAGAAGCCGTCGCAGGTGGCACAGGCGGAAACACCTTTGCCTTTAAACGCCTCTTCCGACGGCAGGCCCAGGTAACGGCAGATGCGCCGGTCGCGATGATCAGTGCATCGGCAGTGTACTCGCCGCTGTCACCGGTCAGGCGGAACGGACGGTTCTGCAGATCGACCGTGTGGATATGGTCGAAAATGATCTCAGTATTGAATTTTTCGGCGTGCTCATGCATGCGTTCCATCAGCGATGGACCTGTCAGATCGTGCGGGTCGCCCGGCCAGTTTTCCACCTCGGTGGTGGTGGTCAGCTGTCCGCCTTTTTCCAGACCGGTGATCAATACCGGATTCAGGTTGGCGCGTGCAGCATAAACGGCTGCGGTATAACCCGCTGGACCGGAGCCCAGAATGAGTAACTTACTGTGTTTGGCCGTACTCATGCGTTCCTCAGTTTCATTCGGCTGACATAGCCTGCGATTGTAGGGAATATCCGGCGGCAAAGACAAGGCTTAGGCAATTTTGTTAACGATAGCTGCAAACGGCGTAGACGATGAGTCGGCTTTTCGCCTGCCGGCTGCGCCAAAAGGGGGCAAAAATCGGTTTTTGCTGGTGCAGCAGTTCAAAAATACTCATTTAAAAACAGATACCCAGCGGTCTGTCTGGCATCTTGTACTGAATTTGGACATTTTACTTTGACAATCGCCTGCGCTTTTGCGAAAACATTATCAGAAGCGAATAACATTAATCGGAACAAAACAGGGTTTCCTCTCCTGTTTTGCACACAACTCCGAATAAATGCAGCCTGATATTGGTAATGACGCATGATGTGGACAGACAACATGCGTCATACGGATGAGTGTGAAAGCGCACAGGCTCGGTTAGTTCACTTCAGAAATGCCCCGAACAATGAGCGTTTTCAGGGCGTGGCAGGTAAAGGGAAGGAATTAAGAGAGACAATAATAATGGTAGACAATAAGAAACGCCCCGGGAAAGACCTCGACAGAATTGACAGGAATATTCTGAATGAACTTCAGAAAGATGGTCGCATTTCAAACGTGGAACTTTCCAAACGCGTAGGATTATCGCCTACGCCATGTCTTGAGCGTGTGCGTCGTCTCGAACGCCAGGGTTTCATCCTTGGCTATACCGCGCAGTTAAACCCACATTATCTTGATGCTTCACTGCTGGTGTTTGTTGAGATTACTCTGAATCGTGGCGCGCCCGATGTGTTTGAGCAATTTAACGCCGCTGTACAAAAACTTGAGGAAACTCAAGAGTGTCACCTCGTTTCTGGCGATTTCGACTACCTGCTGAAAACGCGCGTACCTGATATGTCCGCTTACCGTAAACTGCTGGGTGAAACCCTGCTGCGCCTGCCGGGCGTAAACGACACGCGGACTTACGTGGTGATGGAAGAGGTTAAACAGAGCAATCGGCTGGTGATCAAAACTCGCTAATGCGGGGCAGGTGCAAAACCTGTGAGATTTCGGTACACTCCTGTGAATTCATACAGGACCAGCGTCGGGCCAGCCCGACGCTGTTGCTTCTTACTTTACAGGCACCTGGAGAGTTCTCTTGAGCCAGGAATACACAGAAGATAAAGACGTTTCGTTACAATCGCTGAGCAGTGGACGTCGTCTGCTGGAAGCGTTGCTCATCCTGGTGGCGCTTTTTGCCATCTACCTGATGGTTTCTCTGGTCAGTTTTAACCCTTCCGACCCGAGCTGGTCGCAAACGGCCTGGCATGAACCTATTCACAATATTGGCGGCAGCGTTGGCGCCTGGCTGGCTGACACCTTACTTTTCATCTTTGGTGTGATGGCGTACGCCATTCCTCCGGTGATCCTCGGCCTGTGCTGGATTGCGTTTCGTCAACGTGATAACCAGGACTATTTTGACTATTTCGCTGTTGGCTTACGTCTGATCGGCGTGCTGGCGCTGGTGGTTACCACCTGCGGCATGGCGGCGCTGAATGCGGACGACATCTGGTACTTCGCCTCAGGCGGCGTTATCGGCAGTCTGGTGAGTAATGCGATTGCCCCCTGGTTTAGTCCGGCTGGCGGCACGCTGACCTTACTCTGCGTCTGGGCGGCGGGCATTACGCTCTATACCGGCTGGTCGTGGCTGACTATCGCCGAAAAAATCGGTGGCGTGGTGATGGGTGTGCTGACGTTTGCCAGCAACCGTTCCCGTCACGATGAGCCCTGGCAGGAAGAAGAGGATGAGCCGGAAGCGCGTGAGCAAGTTGACGCGCCGCTGCTGCGTGCCGCTAACCCTGACGATGAGGACGATGTGCTGCTTTCTGCACCGCGCAGTGCGGCTGCCGGGGTGGAGCTTTCTCAGCAGGATCCGCTGCTGGCGAAAGCCGCTGCCGCAACCAGTGCAGCCGTAGCGGCCACCACGCAAGCGGCAGAAGGGGCGATCGCCCCAGCGTCTGCGCCAG